>JAPLUI010000143.1 GCA_026397725.1 Verrucomicrobiota bacterium
ACCGAAGCCCGGTTCCAGTTCTTCATCATTTTACCCCTCATTATTTTCCCAAATGCATTCCATGCTAACATGCAGATCTTCATGCGAAACTCGGCACACGATCCAACCGGGAATAACCCATGATGAAGGAGCACAGGGTTTCAACCACCGGATGTGCCCGGACCGGAAATAGTCCATCAGATTCTCAAGCCATCAATCCGCACTGCAAACACATTCGCATGGGCATTGAAATTGCACCTTGGCTTCCGAGGGAGATATGGTCCCGGTTGTTCCGGAGTTTTGAACACCCCAGCAACCGACTATGGGTGGCGATTAAGTGTGGGGACTAAGAGTCCGGGCCGAGCGAAGGCCACACTGAGTCGCAACGCCTCGTCCCCACGCTTAGGCGCCGTAAATAAATAGACTTTCCAAATCGCATTATTGGCCGTAGGAGTTTTTGGTAAAATGATGAAATGGTAAAGTGATGCAGAAGGGGAATTTGGCCCATAATCCTTGGTCTTTTCTTCCATCATTTTACCTCATCATGATTTTACCATAATGCTTCATTATCTTCTCTTCGAGTTACTAACATATAGTCAATATCTTTACAGCGCCTTAGTCGATTACGCTTAGTCGGTATGCGCAGCACGTGCCGATCGAAAAAGACGATGCCGTTGAACTGCCAGGCGGCAAGATGGGTGGAGCGGCCAAGGGCGTCGAGGAAGGCGGTGGTGGCGTCGGCGCAACGATTGCCGCGGGCCTTGGCCCACTCTTCGGTCCAGCGGACATAGTAGTCGCGGGCGGCGGGGCGAATGACGGGGGTGTCCAGGCGGTGGAGTGAGCCCAGCCGGGCGGGTGTCGCGGCGGAATCGGCAGATGGGGGAGGCGTTGGCTGGGACATGGCGACAATATAGCAGTTCGAAAGAACAGTGCAATGGAGAATTCTAAAATTTCATGTTCCTTGTTAGCACCAGAACCCGGCGGGCGGGTGTGGAACCGGGAGTAACGTGTGCGCGATAAGGAGCCACCACATTCCTGTGGTGGTTGAGGAAGCGTGGCCCGTGAGTGCGTGCCGAAGGCTCTGCTCATGGGCGATCCTTCCACCCGACGACAGGAACGTCGGCGCTCCTTAACGGGCACCATCGGAGCCAAGTTACTCGGGAGGTGGATGGTATGGACTTTTGAATGTTTAAATCTGCAACACCGGTGCCATGCTGGTCTGTCAGTCGGGCCGCCTCTTGGTCGATTGCGCCATGCTGTCAGTCCAGGCTTGGGGCGACGACCACGGTCTGGTTGATTGCGGGCGCGGTTACGGGCCAGGGCAAGGTCGCAGACTTTGCGACCGCCGGCCCCCAGCCGGGATTATTCTCCATGTTGACCACCATGGCCAAGGCGCCGGGCGTGTTCACCGTCGCCAGCAGATGGCCGTAGGCGTCGCCCCACAGTCGCGCGATTTCACCCGGCGCGGCCTTGGTGCCCATGGGACAACGGACTTGAGCCAGCGACCGGCAATACTGCATGGTATGGAGCCAGTAGTCGAAACGGTCGAGGTTGCCGACACCTTGGACCTGCGGGCGGAGTTGCTCCAGTTCAGCCACGCCGGCAAACCGGGCCGCGACGGCGCTCCACGGCGTGCCGTCCGGCGGGAGCGAGCCGGCCGGACAACCACCGTCGGTGACTTGCGGCACTTTGCCGTCGAGGACCGTGAACACCTTGGCAATGACCGGTTTTTCCTGGCGAGGTATCCGCCCCACCCTGGCGTGAGCAGCGCGTTGTAGTAGCGCGACACATAACTGCGGTGTACTCGCCCCGCCGCGTCGAAATCGCCGGTCAACCCGAGCCAAACCGTCGGCTCGGCGTAGGGATGACCTTCCGGATAACAATGGATGCCGAGGAAGTTCATCCGCAGCTTCGCCAGTTGACTGAACACGGCCTTGTAGTTGTCGGCGCTCCATGCGTCGAAGCCGAACGGGTGCGAGCCCCACGGGTTCACCCCGCGCCAGTCGAACAGCGGCTTGCCGGAGTCGTTCAGCCCGGGCAATTTCCATTCCATTTCCAGCAGCTTGAGCTCGGCGCAGCAGTGAATATCCACTTGGGCCGTGCTTGTGAAGTTCATTTCAATGATTGGTTCCGGGTTCCGGATCTGGTGGGGAATCCGGGTGGCGCACCGGTGCCGGACGGCTGCGACTTCAGCTTGTGCTGGCAATCCGGTTCCTGTTGAATCCCCTGCTGCCGAGGGCATGCTGGCCACGACGGGCCAGTGCGCCCAGCGATGACGACCCGTCCTTGCAACGACGAACCTGACCGAACCGGATGGGATGGGCCGGCCGCCGGGCCTATGCCGACATGGGCTTCAAAGCGGGTGAATGGATCGGGGGCCAGACGATATACTGCCGCGCGGAAATCACCTACTCGGTGGAAACCAGCGTCAATTTGCAAACTTGGGTGACCGACGGCGTATCCTTGTCTGAACTCGCTCCCGACAACACGCGGATCGCGACGGTGGACCGCCTCGCCCCAGTTCGCTTCCTGCGACTGGTGGTCATCACCCAGCATCACCCAGCATCACCCAGCATCACCCCACACCAACCTAACTCGAAAGAAACCGCCATGACCACCAACCTATTCGCACGCCTCCGGAACTCCGCGCTGATCTTGCTCATCTATTGCTGTTCCATAGGGCTGCTACCCGCCGAGCAATTCGGGCTGTTCACCTACCGGGTCATTGGAGGCGCGGAGGTGGAAATCACCGGCTATCCGACTACCGAAGTCGGAGCCGTGGCCATTCCTGCGGAGATCGATGGAAAGCCGGTCACCAGCATCGGGAACCCGGCGTTCTTCAGTTGCGGCTGGCTGACCAGCGTGACGATCCCCGCCAGCGTCATCAGCATCTGGGACTGGGCGTTCGACGGCTGCAGCGGACTGACATCCATCATCGTGGAAGGAGGCAATCCGAGCTACAGCAGTCTGGGTGGCGTGCTGTTCAACCAATCGGCGACCCGGCTCATCCAGTGTCCCGAGGGCTTGACCGGGAGTTATGCGATCCCCGCCAGCGTCACCAGCATCGGGGACTATGCGTTCTCCGGCTGCAGCGGGCTGACCAGCGTGACGATCCCCGCCAGCGTCACCAGCATCGGGGATGGGGCGTTCGACGGCTGCAGCGGGCTGACCGTCCTGACAATCCCCGCCAGCGTCACCAGCATCGGGGACGGAGCGTTCGCCGGTTGCCGGGGGCTGACCTCCATCTCTGTGGATGACGCCAATCCGAGCTACCGCAGTCTGGATGGCGTGCTGTTCAACAAATCGGTGACTCGGCTCATCCGGTATCCCGGCGGCTTGACAGGGGTTTATACGATCCCCGCCAGCGTCACCAGCATCGGGGACTGG
>JAPLUI010000346.1 GCA_026397725.1 Verrucomicrobiota bacterium
CGTCAACAAAGCTCCCTATGTTCCCGATACCGGCTTGATCAAAACCGGCGACGGCACGATGAATCTGACGTCCACCAACACCTACACTGGTGGCACGACGGTGAACGCTGGGATCTTGGGGCTTACGGGCGGTGGCGGCACCGGTGTGATCCGAGGCACACTCAACATCAATAATTCCGGCACGGCCGTGCAGCTTAATAGCAACGACGCGCTCGGCGTCAACAATGATGCTACCAGAGTCTCAACGGTTAACGTCATTGGCGGCACAATCACTAACACCGGCGCCTTCAACAACGGCTACAGGACAAATTTCAACCTGACTGGAGGCACGATGTCCTCAGCGGCCGGTGGCAGGTTCGATTTCACCACCGGTTTCGGCATCACCACATTGGCCAGCAGCAACTCCTCGACCGTCAGTGCCAATATTCTACTGAGGGACGGCAATATCATGCCCATCAGCGTGGCAGATGGCGCGGCGGCGACCGATCTTTTGATCTCGGGTGCCATCGCTGCATTTCCCAGCGGTGGCGGGATCACTAAAACCGGTGCCGGCACGCTGGTGCTTTCGAACACCAACACCTACACAGGAGCGACCACGGTCAGCGCGGGTACGCTGCTGGTGAATGGAGCACTTGGCAACACCGCCGTTGCCGTGAATTCCACCGGCACGGTGGGCGGCAGCGGCTCGATCGGAGGCTCCCTCAGTCTCAACAGTGGCTCCTCGTTCCATGTGGTCGATCTCCTCGACGCGTTGGCTGTCACCGGAACTGTCACGATCTACAACGGATTCGGTGTGGATGACCTCGCCGGAATTACCTGGGGCAGCGTTGCCGACGGCACCTACACCCTCATCAATGGCACCCTCGGAGCCGGCGTGTTTGCGGGTCTCGCCCACAATAGCCTTGCCACGGCTTTTGACATCGATGGCATGAGCGGCAGCCGCAGCGCCTACTTCAAGGAAGGCAGCCTGCAACTTGTCGTGATCCCCGAGCCCGGAGCGGCCATCCTCGGCGGACTCGGCATGCTCGCGCTGCTGCGCCGCCGCCGCGCGTGAATGCGGCCGGTGTTTCGGTATATCAGTGCTTCGGTGTTTCAGTAAGAGCGAAAGTCCCGGCGGCTTCGGCACCCTTCTTTCTCTCTTCCTGATCACTGATCACTGATCACTGAGCACTCGGCACTTCTTAAATACTTCGCCTCTGGAGGGGCAATCCATGGGCGCCGCACGGTATGGGTTTCCGTGCGCCGCCCAACTGGTTTCCAAGTCAACCTGTTCCACTTTTCATGAATCGACCGCGTCGCTTGTTCCGCCGCATGATGGCGCTTCCCGTCCTCGCGTTGCTGGTGGCCTGCCTGCCGCTTTGTGCCAAGGATTTTTTCCCGGCTTCCAACTGGATGAAAAGCGGCGTGCTCGGCCTGGACCTGACGAACCGCGACATGACCCACTTCGACCTCGCGCGATTCGCCGATCAATGTGCCGACATGGGAGTGAGCTTTGTGTGTTGCGGGACCGGCCAGAACAGCGGTTACTACAACGCGCCCAACCCGGTTTACGAAAACATCGCCGGCTATCCGGTCGGCAGCAAATGCGATCCCGCGGATGTTCCCGCGAGGTTTCTCGCGGAACTGGCTCCGCGCGGCATGAGGATGTTCCTTTACATCCCCTGTAACCCGCCGGAAGCCGATCAACAAGCCCGCAACAATTTCCTCTGGCCGGGCTCTGGCTATGTGACACCGGGTTGGGCAACCCAGAATCTCTGGACCCAGGCCTTGCAAGGGTGGTCGGATCATTACGGCCCCGCTCTCGCAGGCTGGTGGTTCGATGGCGCCTATTCGACTGGAGCTTACGATTTTACGAATCTCTACGGCCCCCGGACCACCTCGGGAAATGCCAACCGCATGATTTGTTTCAACAACGGCCCCGGCGTCCGGCGGGTGAGCGGTGTGGAGACGATGACGGCCGGAGAAATGAACTCGATGCACCTGCTACCCCGCAGCCGCTGGGTCAGCGGCGCGCAGTGGTTCACCTACACCTATGCCGGGGACTCGTGGAACGGCCCGATGAGCGGGCATTACTCGCAGCAATTTATAACGGACTACCTCGGCGGCCTGCGCGAGCGCAGCGGAGTGATGATGCTCAATGTGCAGGTGGACGACTTTGGAAACATCGATCCTCCTGCCTACGCGCGTCTCGTGGAAGCCAGAAAAGCCCTGCGGGACAAGAACGCCAACCGCCGGGTGCTGCGCAACAGCACCGGCTTGAGCGGTGCCGTCTTTGGCGGTGATGGCTGGCAACACGCAACCGGGCGCAACTCCGGCTACTGGCTGCCGGGCTACAGCGCGTTTGTCCGCCGCGCCAGCCTCAATGAGGATACCATGAAAACCAATGTCAATGGCGCGTGGGCGGAATACACGTTTCAAGGCACCGGCGTTTCCTACTTCGGTGATCGTGGCAGCGATAAAGGCGAGGTGGATGTTTATCTAGATGGGGTTTTCCAACACCGCGTGAACTGCGGCGGAGCGGAGCAGTGGCTGCAACATCTTTGGAATGTCACCGGCCTGCCACAGGGGACCCACCAACTCAAGCTGGTCAAGGTGAGCGGTTCCTCGCTGGAAGTGGACGCCTTTGCCGTGGAAAACCCGGTGGCGGATCCGGCAGTGATTCCGCCCTTCCAAATGTCCGCGCGTGCCTCCAGCGAGCAACCCGGCGGCGGCGAGGCGGCACTCGTGCTCGATGACGACACCACCACCATCTGGCACAACCTCTACAACTCGCCGACCACTCTGCCCCAGTCGATCACCCTCGGTCTTGGCGGGCTCTATCCGGTCAACAAACTCCGCTACCTGCCCCGGCGCGCCGGCGGCAATGGCATCATCACCGGATGGCAGATCGCCACCAGCTTGGACGGCAGCGCGTTCATCGAGGCCCTAACGGGAAGCTGGACGGATGATGTCTCTGAAAAAGCCGCTATTTTTCCGACCGTGCTGGCGCGTTACGTCCGGCTCACCGCGACCGCCGGGGTGAATGGTTTCGCGTCCGCCGCCGAGATCCGCATCGAGAAGGATCTTGCCGCCGTCGATCCGTTGGTCATCGACCCGGCCACCATCAGCGTCACCGCCAGCAGCGAACAAACCGACGGTGGATCGTGCTTCCTTGCCGCCGATGGCGATCCCGCCACGAACTGGCGCATGCGCGGCGGCACGGTGTCCGATGCGCTGCCGCAGCTAGTGCTCTTCGATCTGGTGGAGGTGACCGACGTCCGGCGGCTGCGCTATCTTCCGCCGCAACAAGGTGCGGAGGGCATCATTACCGCATGGACTCTCTCAGCCAGCATCGACGGCAAGGCCTTTGCCCAAGTGGCCGTGGGTGTCTGGGCTGCGGATGCCGCGCCCAAGACGATCGACTTCGCATCCCGCGCGGCGCGTTTCCTGAAGTTGGAAATCACTGCGGGAGAGGGCGACAAGGCAGCAGCAGCCGAGTTCACCATCGAGCGGACGCCTACTCCCACCTTGTTGTGCCCGGAGCACTTGGAAATCCCGATGAACACGGCCTCGCACTCCTTCGTGGCGACCGTCGGCGATCCCGTGCTCGCGCCGGAGTCGCTCGTGCTCACTGCTGTTTCCTCGGACCCGCTGCTGTTTCCGCCTGGCAGCATCGTCCTCGGTGGTTCGGGTGCCAGCCGCACCGTGACCGTAACGCCCACTCCCTATCGCCACGGCCTTGCCACCCTCACGCTGACAGTGGACAACGGTCAGTTCACCTCCACGGCCCAGTGCGAGGTCGTTGTCCTGCCGGTCCCGCCCGCACCGACCACAGCGGGCATCGTCCGCGAAGCGACGGAACTCTGGTATGACTTCAACAATACCAACAAGAATGCACGCGAGGCATTGACGACCGATGCCTCCGGCAACAACCGCACCATGACGGGCTACAGCGATCCGGGAAACAAGTGGGGCAGAGAGGGCGACATCATCATTTCCGACGGTGCCGCAGGTTGGGCTCCCGCCAATGCTTCAGGAATGCCCGCCGACAACTATCAGATGACGATGCAGGTGACCGAACCGTTGCCGGACTGGCCGTCGCCGCACGGCAATATGGACATCGCCAACTTCGACGGCATCCGCATCGGCTACGACAGCGCCACAGCATACACCGCCATGGTCAACGGCACCTTGCTCACCTCCCAGCCGGGCGCGGGGCTGTGGCTCAAGCTGGTAAAGTTGGGTGGAAACCTCTCGTTCCTCACCAGTTCCGACGGCCAATCCTGGACGCCATCCGGAACGGAAATCCGATCAGACGCGGGTTCGTCGTGGGAAGGGCTCCATTTGTTCAAAAGGCCGGGCGGCGGATACGACTACTGGGGATACTTCGGCGACTTCCGCGTGGACCGGATTTCCCTCCGGCAAACCTGGCTCAACCAGTCTGGCAACCGTCTCTGGAGTCCATGGGTCCACAACTGGTCCGGCTCCGAATGGGGCTATTGGAAAAACAGCTTCGCGACTGACGCCTTGTTTGGCCCCTCAGGAGCGGGACCGGTCACCGTCACAGAACCTCTCCGCGTCCGCGATCTTTCCTTCACGGCACCGGGATACGAAATTTCCGGTGAAACACTTCTGACTCAGGAAACCGCCATCCTCACCGCCGCCGATGCCACGATCCGCAACGCCATCGAAGGCACGGGACCGCTCACCAAGTCGGGCACCGGCACACTCACCCTTGCCGGTGCCATCACTTGCTCCGGCGACATCGCGGTGGCCGAGGGCTCGCTGGTGCTGGCCTCCGGCGCAAGCCTGAACCTTGTCTTAACAGCGTTCGGTCACAACCGCGTCACCGGCTCCGGGGCCGCTCAATTCCATGGTGCCTTCATCATCGACACGAGCGCGCTTTCATCACCGGCCGCCGGCTCACACTGGCAGCTTGTGGACACCGCCAGCCGCTCCTTTGGCCCCACGTTCCAGGTGGAGGGTTTTACCTCACTCGGCGATGGCATTCACTGGCTCAAACCCGCCGCCAGCCTCAACCAGTGGGTCTTTTCCGAAAGCACCGGCACGCTCACGCTGGAAATTTCCGACTACGCGACATGGGCCACCTCGGCCGCGGTGACCAACGCGGAAGCCGACGACGACCAAGACGGCATGTGCAACTTCGGCGAATACGCCTTTGCCCTCGATCCAAAATCCGGTGCGTCGTCCCACCCGGTCACGCTGGCAGCCAATCCTTCCGTTAGCCTGCGCTACACCCGCCGCAATCCGGCACTCACGCGGCTCACCTACTCGCTTTGGTATTCAGCGACCCTCACCGATTGGCATCGAGACTCCGGCGCCGGGCAGAGCGTTTCCGCCACGGATGGCGATGTTCAAACCGTCGATGTCACCCCATCGCCCGAGCTGCTTTCAGAACCCAAACTGTTTCTCCAAATCCGGGCTGAATAAACTCAATTGACTCATTCCCAAGACTCCAAACAAAAACACCAAACGAAAACAATCATGAAATACATATCGATCGGATTCATTCCGTTGCTGGCGCTCATGGCAGCCACATCACAAGCCGCAGTCACTTGGGATGGCGGTGGGGGCGACGGCCTCTGGACAACCCCTGCAAACTGGGATGCCAACAACGTGCCGATTGGCACTGACGATGTGGTCGTCGGCCTGAGCGCTGCCGTCACTGGAGCCACCAATGTGTTTTCCAAGCTCGACATCCAGTCGGGGGCCAGCGTCACAATGGCCTCGGACTTTCTGGCCGCAGGGAACACCATCAAGGTCGACGGAACCCTGAATCGTGCGGGCGTGCTTCGCCTGATCGGGTCTAAAGTCGAACTCACGGCAACCGGCAAGCTCGGGGCCGGCGTCACTTTCCTCGATACCAGTGGCGGGACGATGAATTTCACCAACGGCGCCTCATTCGGAAATGCCGCCATGGATTTCGAGCACAAGGGAACCAACACCTTTGGCTATACCTTGTCCCTGACTGGATTCCAGAAGCTCATTGCCAATCGATTGCGCTCAGGAAACAGCGCCGTCTGGGCCGATGCGACCTACAACATTGATATTTCCCAATACAATACCGCCAATGGATCGACGGTTGTGCTGGCCGACTATGCCTCCCATGACCCGGCCTATTCCGGAACCTTCAATCCCACGGTCAACATCATCGCGGGAAGCAGTGGACTGGCCGCCACACTTTCGTTTGACACGACCACGTCGCGGTTGCTGCTGACTTTCAGTTACGATTCGAATACCATCGTTTGGGATGGCGGCGGCGGCGATAGCGCATGGACCACGGCCGGCAACTGGCACACGAACAGTGTTCCGCTTGCGGCCAACCAGGTGATCGTCGGCGCGGGTGCCGTGGTCTCCAACGGCCAGGATGTTTTCAGCTCTCTGACAATCGAAGCCGGGGCAACGGTTGCCTTCGCCGGGGATACCCTCAGCGGAAGCAAGACCTTGAATGTCGCCGGCACCTTGGATCGCGCCGGAGTCTTGCGCTTTTATTCAACGATGCAATTATCGGGACGCTTGGGTCCGAACATCACCTTCCTCGACACCAATGGCTCCACCATCAATTTTGTGAACGGTGCCAACTTTTCCAATGTCAACATGGACTTCGAGCACAAGGGAATCAACACCTTTGGCTATACCTTGTCCCCGACTGGATTCCAGAAGCTCAATGCCGGTCAATTGCGCTCAGGTAACAGCGCCGTCTGGGCCGATGTGACCTATAACATTGATATTTCCCACTACAATACCGCCAATGGATCGACGATTGTGCTGGCCGACTATGCCTCCCATGACGCGGCCTATTCCGGAACCTTCAATCCCACGGTCAACATCATCGCGGGAGCCAGCGAACTTCAGGGAACTCTCGGTTTCAACGCGTCCTTGTCGCAATTGGTTCTGACCATCACCCCCGTCGTCCATGACACCCCCATCGCTTTGAACCAGTCCGTTTCCACGCCGGTCAACACCGCCGCGAATTTCGTGCTGACCGGGACCGATCCCGAAGGCGACAGCCTCACCTTTGCCGTGGTGACCGGCCCGAGCCACGGCACGCTGTCGGGCACCGTTCCCAATCTGACCTACACGCCTGACAACAATTTCATTGGCACCGACACCCTGACCTTCACGGCCTCAGACGGCACGTTCTTGTCGAATCCCGGAACGGTGACCTTCGCCGCCACGCCGCAAACCGCGACGCAATTGTGGGCCTCGCTTGACACCGCCATCCGCACCAACGCACTGAATACCGAATGGCAAACCACCTGGGTCGATGGGGGGGTTACCCTGCACCAGATTCGTTTTGATCTCGGAACTCTGACTGGCACGCAACGGACCGCCTCGCCGAAAATCGCGGCTTACTATGCCTATCCGACAGGCGGAACCAACCTTCCGGGAATTGTGGAGGCCCATGGCGGCGGGCAACGCGCCTCGGTTGCGGAAGCTAAATACTGGGCGGAACAGGGTTATGCCTGCATCAGTATCAACTGGGGTGGCCTGCCCCTGAATGCAGGGCTGGCCAACACGGACTGGGACGGTCTTCCGGCTGGTTTTGTCCGGACGGGTGTCACCCAGGCGATCCACCGCGAGGAACCCGAAGGTCGGATCTACAATGATGGCAGCACGCTTTTTGCTGATGCCCATCCACTGAATATCAGCTACCTGCTCAATTCCTACGCCGCACGCCGGGCGCTGACGTTCCTTTCCGGACAGGGCAATGTCGCTAGCGGCAAACTCGGCGTCACTGGCCACAGTATGGGTGGACAGATCACGGTGCTCACCGCAACCGATCCGCGGATCACCTGCGTCACCCCATCGGTGGGCGGTTCCGGCTATCTGTTTCGGGATTGGTGGGGATTGCCCGGAACCGCCAGGGCCATGAACTCCGTCCACTTGGATTGGTATGAGAGAACGGCAGATCCTCGAAGCTATTGGCCAAGCATCACCTGCCCAACCCTGTTTTTGCAATCCAGCAATGATTTCAACGCTCCCTTCGATTTGGTGACCAAGGCCATGGCGCTGCAGAATCCAGCGGTCCCGCAAAGACTCGCCGTGGCTCCCCACTTCAACCATCGCTTCGATGACGCATCATATGCCTCGCGCGTGCTCTGGCAGAAGGCTCACCTGACAGGAGGCTTCGACTTCCCCAAAACCTCGGTGGCAGAACTCGATTTAAACCAGAACAATGGCATCCCGCTCTTCAGCGTCTGGCCGGACGCCAGCACCGCCCACAGCATCGTGAGCGTCGATATCTATTACGGATATGACCGGGATTCACTCACCCGCTTCTGGCGTGATGCCAAAGCGGTCGAGACTTCCCCGGGACTATGGCAGGCGCGTTGTCCGGTGCATGATACGGATGAGCCTCTCGTGGCCTACGCCATCGTGACCTATGACTGCGGATTCAACCTCGCGATGCCGGCCGGCTATACCAGCCCGACACGTCACTTCAGCGTGGTTTCCGAAGTCAAAACCGTCTATCCTCCTGACCTGGCAAATCATGGTGTGCGGGCGACTGAAACCGAACTGAGGAAGATTGACGACTTTTCCCGCGGCTTCCACGACTGGTTTATCCTGAATCCGGGCCACCCGACCTTGTTCGAGTTCTGGACCAGGAAGCCCAACGATCCGACATGGAACGGTGCCAACGGCAGCAGGCTGTCGCTCGGGGTCACCACGACAGCGGCGGGTAACTCCTTGGGCATCACCTTGCAGACAGTGCAGTGGAACTCCTCGGCATCAACCGAATACCATGCCACCGTTGCCTTGAACGCCGCGGGTGTCCATGCGGTCTCGCTTCAAGTGTCTGATTTCACCAATGGTCTGAACGAGGCGTTGACCACCTGGGATAACGTCAAACTCCTGCGCTTGAGCGCGGGACGCCTCGTCGATGGAACAAAGGCTGCCTGGGCCGGCGCGATACCGGTATTTTCGAATTTGCGCTGGGAGGGCGGTTCCTACCCTGAGGATTTCACAACCTCGAAGGGCACGCCCAACCTTTGGCTCTATGAGAATGGCTTGGTCGTCGAAGGTGATTACGCGGCGGCTGATCTCATCGACAGCGATTCCGATGGCGGGAAAAACTGGGAGGAATATCTGGCGGGCACCGATCCCAACAACCCGGCATCCGCATTCAAAATCACGTCGTTCAGCAGCGCGGGAAACCAGCATACCATCGAATGGCAGGCGGTCGCCGGAAAAACCTACTCAGTATGGTTCAGCGACGATCTGATGGGATCTAACTGGATCTTGAAGGGAGCCGGAATTCCCGGTGTGGAACCCACCACCAGCGCGACGGTCCCCGCTAACGGTAACAGGGGATTCTTCAGGGTCGGGGTCGCTCCCTGACGATTCAGGTCAGCGGGTCATTATGACCCACTTCTCAACTCATTGAAGTCCGCTTTGGTCCGGCCACCAGCTCTTTCAACGGCCTTCACCTCAAAAGCAATTTCCTAGCAATCATGGCAAGGTCTTCCCTCAGCCAATCTCTGCCCCCGACCTCAAAAAAGGCATCCTATGCCACCGCCAAAAAGGATGAAATCGTCCTCGAGTTTGACCAACCGGTGGCCTGGATCGACGCGCTGGCCAGCCAGTTCTATCTGGACGGGGAGGCGGGCCAGGTCGCCTCGGGCAGAGTGTCGGGCAACCTGCTCACGCTCAAGCTCACCGCACCCGCCAGCGCGAAATCCATCACCTATCTCACCGACAAGAAGTGGGACCCCAAGAGCCTGCTCTACGGCAAGAACGGCCTAGCCGCACTCACAGAGCGGGCCCCGGCAAATCGGACCAGTAGCTAAGCTATGATTGTGGTGTGCGGGTGCGGGCTATAAACCGAACCGAACACACACCAAATGAAAGCAAAACGAAGAAGACACGACCCAGAATTCAAGGCCCGCGTGGCGCTCGAAGCGCTCAAGGGCATCAAGACCATCCAGCTAATCGCCAAGGATTTTGACGTCCACCCGGTGCAGGTCTCCGAGTGGAAGAAGGTCATGGTCGATGGCGTGCCCAGCGTTTTCGGTCCCGGATCCGGCAAGGCCGGAGCCGAGGATTTCGAGCGCGAGCGCACCCAACTCCACGCCAAAATCGGCCAGCAGGCCGTAGATCTGGACTGGCTGGCAAAAAAATCCAAACAACTCGGTCTGTGAGAAATCGCATCGAGTTGGTCGAAACAGAGCATCCCGAAATCAGCTTGAGAAGACAATGCAAACTGCTCGGCGTGGCAAGGTCCACGGTGGATTACCAAGCCGCAGCCGAAGACCCGGAGGACCTCCGTGTCAAACGCCTGTTGGATGAGCTTTACATGATCGATCCCTGCCTGGGCAGTCGCAAATTGGTGACGATCCTGAAGCGGGATGACGGCATCAAAATCAACCGCAAGCGGCTCCAGCGCCTGCGCCGCGAAATCGGCCATGAGGCGATCTGGTGCAAGCCGCGCACCAGCATCCCGGACGACGGGCATCGCAAATATCCCTATCTGCTGCGCAACCTGGCCATCGACCGGCCCGACCAGGTGTGGTGCGCCGACATCACCTACGTGCCGATGCCCAGAGGCCATGCCTACCTGTGCGCCGTGATGGACTGGCACTCGCGCAAGGTGCTGGGTTGGTCGCTATCCAACACCATGGGAACCGAGCTGTGCCTGGAGGCTCTGGAGCGTGCGGTGAGTGCCACCGGGCGCGTTCCGGAGATTTTCAACACCGATCAGGGATGTCAGTTCACCTCGGCGGAATGGACCGGGCGGCTGACGCAACTCGGGGTGAAAATCAGCATGGATGGTCGCGGCCGGTGGATGGACAACGTCTTCATCGAGCGGCTTTGGCGCAGCGTCAAATACGATGAGATCTACCTCAAGGAGCATGCCACCTTGCCCCCGCTGTACGCAGGACTTGAGGCGTGGTTCGCCCGTTACAACGACTGGCGGCCTCACCAGACGCACGGCAATCTCACCCCGGCTGTCATCTACCAAACCGGCACCGGGCTCCCCACGGGCGATCCTGGCGAACCTATCCACG
>JAPLUI010000267.1 GCA_026397725.1 Verrucomicrobiota bacterium
AATCCTGGTGACGACCCGGAAGATGTTTGGGCCGCAGCGGGCGCCGGGACTTAGCCACAGCGGCGGCGGCGCTGCGCTTCCCACCGCACTCCATACCTTCACCTGCCCAGGCGCGAGCCAAAGTCTGGAGTGCGGTGGGAAGGGCGCAGCCCGCCACCCCGCTGTGGCTCAACCGGGAGAGCTGCGGGGTTCCCATGAGGCACGCCGAAGATTTCAACATTCAACATTCAACTTCCAACATTCAATGATCAAGTAAGAGCAAGACATGACACTGCATCGGCACTGCTGCCACCCGAAAGCCCATGCGCGGATGCTTCACGAATGCGTCTGAAACGCCAACAAGTGCCAACTCATTTTCCGCCGGGATCAGGAACCGTGGGTTTGGACCGAGCGGATGCTTGCGACCCTTCGGAAGGGGGAACGAAGGCTGGCAATGGCACCGTACCGAGAGACTCGACCCATGGATTTCAATCGGCTTGCACCTTCAGACCCTCGAATGCGGCGCCGTTGTCGGCCCGGACGCGGCCCTGGGCTTGCCAATCGCCGGCCCAATTGATGACCTTCATCATGAGCTGGTTCCAGCCTTGCTGGAAGTTGACCTGAATGCGGTCTTCCTCGTTGGCGTACCGGCCCTTGTTCATGTTGTGGACGACTTTCCCGTTGAGAAACACCTTGACCGCGTCATCGCTATGCACGAGGAGCAAGGCCTGCCGGGCTTGCGGAGACCAGACCTTGGTGCGGACGTAGGCGACGCGGTCGTCACCCGCGAAACCGGGCAGCGGTCCCAGATTGACCAGCCAAGGCGGATTGCCCGGCTGGTGGTGGCTCCATTGCACCTGGCCGCCGGTCTCCGGCCCGAAGGCCACGTCGAAGAGGTCCACGCCTTTTTTGCCTGCCACGGCGTAGGGGCCGGCAACCATCCAGTCTTCGATATAGCCTTCGGTATCGACCCAATCGTACCTGCTTCGCGTGACGCAGCCGAGCTGCCGACCGTTATGAAACATTGCGGCGTTGAGTACGAAGGATTTGTCCATCGCGAGGGCTTGGCCATAGAGCGTGGACTTGACGGTGGGTTCCGAGCCGTCCAGCGTGTAACGGATCTCGCCTGCGTCGGGACCTTTGACGGCGAGGGTGACCTTCAGCGTCCGGCCGAAGGCGATCTGGCCGCCGAGGAAGTAGGTGCATCCCATGGTTGGGCCTTCGGTGAAAATTTTGACCGGCAGGGCGAGTCGGTTCGCCCGTTCGCGGGCCACCGCGTATCGCTTCTGATACTCGTCATTGTTGATGGGAGTGTCGGGGCCCCAGGTGCGTTCCTGCCGCTCGCCGGCGCCGGTGGCCCAGCCGGTAGTCAGGCAGAGGGCGCTCATCTGCCACATCGGCCGGCTGGCACCGAGCACCCGGTCGGTGCGCTGGAGGCGGGAGCCGTTGCAAATATACATGTTCCATTCCGGGAACGGCACGCCCAGTTCCCAGGGCACCGTGATGGTCGTCCAGCCATTCTGCTGGTAGCGATGAGCGACGGCATTCGGGTACCAAATCATCGGAATGACTTCGTCCTTGAGGCGGTTGTCCTCGGGGAAATTCTCCCAGGCGATGGGCATCTTGCCATACTTGCGGACGATCTCGCTCATGCGGAACATGTGTACGACATAGATTTCCCACGCGTTGCGCACGCCGTGGTTGTCGCCGGGCACGGCATGACGCCGTTTGTACACCTGTGCCCAGGGTCCCGCGCCCACGCCGTTCCAGTCGGCTTCATCGCAACCGATATGGAAATAAGGAGTGCTTTTGAACACCTCACACATCTCGCCGATCACCGTGTCCAGACCCTTATACAACTCTTCGCTAGCCATGTCCATGCAGCCGGGACCGTCGAAGACGTCCCGATAACAGCGGGCCATGGCGCCATGGTGACCGGGGGTTTCCAACTCGGGCATGATCGTCACGCCGCGTGCGGTGGCGTAGGCCTCGAGGTCATGCATCTCCTGCAGCGTCCAGACTTTCGGCGGAATGCCGCCGCAGCACGCGGCGTTTTGGGTGCCAAGCTTGGGAAAGGCCTGGGAGGGAAAGCTATAGCCCTCGTGGTCGCCGACGTGCAGTTGGAGATAGCGGACCTTGAACATTCGGCAGGCTTCCACGGTCATCTTCAAGGCGTCGGCGGGAATCCACTGTCGGCCGCAGTCGATCATCGTGCCGGTGAAGTCGGCGTGCGGCCAGTCTTTGATTTTCATGCGGGGAAGGTGGTAGGAACCCTGGTCACCCGTTATCGACTGCATGAGCGTCGCGGTGCCTTCGCAGACCGCACGCACGTCCCAGCCTTCCACCACGGCCTGAGCGGATACGTCAACGGTATGGGCGTAATCCCGCGTGCGCACCACCGTCTGCCGCTGGACCGTTAGAATGTCCTCCTCCGCGCGAAGTGCCGGATTGAGCTTGAGGACGATGTCGCCAGGCCGCGCGTCGGCCCTCACCTGGTCCAGTCGCCAGCCGGTGAGCAGCCAGATTTCCTCGGCCAGCACGGCGGCGTGGGCGTCCAAGCGAGGGTCCGTCACAACGATGCGCGATTTGGCCGCCAGTGGCATCACTCCCGCGCCCAGCGTCAGCGACTTAGGGGTGGGGAGGATCGGCGGGTTTTGCGCATTGGCTGCGGCGGCGGCAAGACAGACCCATCCGCATGCCAGCACTCGAATGATCGTCGGTTTGTGGAGTTTGCTTGGCGTCGTCATATCCGTCATGAGGCGTTGGATTTGAGGTGGGCAATCATTCAGCCTTGCAACGCAGCTTGTCGAGTGGGTTGCCATCGACATCCTGGAGTTTGACCCAGGCCTCCCATCCCTCGTCGGCGTTGGTGACCTTGAGCAGCAGCAGGTTCCAGCCCTGGGCCAGGGAGCCGTTGAGCACATCCGGATTGAAGGCCGGCCTGATCAGGTTGGCCGCATGGACGAGCTTGCCGTTGAGGAACACCTTGACACCGTCGTCGCTGGCAACGGACAGCCGCACCAACTGGGCCTGCGGCGACCAAACCTGCGTGCGCAGATAGGCGACGCGCTGGCTCCCGGCAAAACCCGGGATGTCGCCGAACTTGACGACTCCGCCACGGTACGGCTGCCATGCGACTTTACCGTCCAGCTCCGGCTCGAACGCCACGTCGAACAACTCGGTCGCCTGCTTCCCCGCGACGAAATAGGGGCCGGCGGCCAGCCAATTCTCGATCATGCCGCCGCTCTCGATCAATTCGAGGAAATCCCGCGAGACATGACCCAGTTGCTGGCCCTTGCGGAACATGGCGGCATGAACCGCGGTGGATTCCTCCGCAGTGAACGGCCGGGAATAGACGGGCGATGCGGGCGTGGGTTCCGTGCCGTCGGTCGTATAGCGAATCTCTGCCCCGGCCGGAGTGGCGGCCGAGAGGCGGATTTCCACGGCGTCACGGAAGCGCTTGCGGCCCAGCACCGGCCAGGACGTGGCGGTCGGATCCTTGGTTTCGATCCGCACGGGCAGGACCAACTTGTCCAGCAAGGCGCGGGCTGCCGTCGTGCGCTTGTGGAATTCGTCGGTCTGGATCACGTTTTTCGGTCCCCAGGTGCGTTCCGTGCGGTCTGCGAGACTGCGAATGTATCCTTCGCAGGAGGAGCCATCCACGTCGCCGCCCGGGAAGTCGCCCACCAAGGCGCTGGCGCTCATGTGCCACATGGTTTGGGCGGCGCCCAGAATGCGTGACGTCGGAGGCAGGCGGCACCCGTTGCAGATGGATGGGTTCCACTCCGGCAGCGGCACGCCGAGATCCCAGGGTACGGTGATCGTGGCAAAGCCCTGCTGCTGGAGTTCTTCGGAGGTTGGCCACGGGAGCCAGGCCATGAGGACGACCTGATCCTTCATCGTTGGCGGATCCATCGCGGTGCCTTCCCAGGCGAGCGTCAGCTTGCCCCGCTTGCGGATCGAGTCATTCATGCGTTTGACATGTTGCATCACGACGTCGTTGATGTTCTTCATGCCGTTCCGCTTGATATACTCCGCGGTTGCCGGTTGCTCTTCGAGTTCATAGAGATAGTTCTCGTCGCCACCGATGTGAAAGTAAGGTGAACTTTTGAACACCTCGCACATCTCACCGATCAAGATGTCCAAGGCCTTATACATATCGTCATTGATGAGGTTCATGACTTTGGGGCCCGCGAAGACCTCCGGCATGCTGCGGCACATCGCGTCGCTATGGCCGGGGGTTTCCAACTCGGGCACCAACGTGACCCCGCGGGCGTCGGCAAACGCCACCAGATCCAGCAGTTCCTTGAGGTTATAGACTTCGGGAACCGCCCCCTTGTGCATGCTGGTGTTCTTCGTGCCGAGTTGCGGGAAGGCCTTGGAGGGAAACGTGAAGCCCTCGTCGTCGGTCAGGTGCAACTGGCAGTAACGGATCTTCCAGAGCCGGCAGGCCTCGACCACTGCCTTGATGGCGTCGAGCGGGATGCGCTGCCGGGCCACATCGACCATCACGCCGGTATAGTCGGCATGAGGCCAGTCCTTGACCTTCATGCGCGGAAGTTGGAGTTGCCCCGGCTCGCCGCCAAGGGCTTGCAGGAGGGTGGCCGTGCCTTCGCAGACGGCCCGATAGTCCCAACCCTCGACGATGGCCCGGTCCGAGACGGTGATGGCGTGGGCAAAATCCCGCGTTGGACCGATCTTCTGCCGCTGCACGGCGAGGATGTCTTCGTCCGCGCGAAGCAGCGGGTTGAGCTTCAGGACGATGTCGCCGGTCTCGCCGTCGCCGCTAACCGTCTGGAGCCTGAGGCTGGCGATTCTCTCGATTTCGCCCGCGAGGAGTGTCGCCACCGGTGCCAAGCTCGGGGCGGTCGCCACGATGCGGCTCCGGGGTGTCAGCAGCATGGTGCCGCCAGTGACCTCGAGTTGTTTCGGGGTGGGCAACAGGCCCAGGGGGTTCGCTCCGGCCAGCGGTGCGGCCAGCCAGCCAAACCCGCACGCGAGCCCCAACGCGGCAGGTGCCAGGGTCTTGCGAGAGGCGGCTTTCATCACGGTTTCAGGTAAATTGGTCAGAGGCATGTCTCCAGTCGGCGGTCTCGGTTGGGGTTGCTATGTTAGGAGCGCTTTTACTCGCGTATCACGGTGAGATCGGGTCGCGCCTGCTCGAGGTTGCGGACGCCGGCGGCGGTGACGGCGGTGAACGAGAGATTGATGCGGCCGCTCCATTGAGACGGTTGGTATTGGCCGTTTTTCAGCGCCTCATCGATGACATCATTCGTATCACCCCAGATCCCCTGCCTGCGTTAGGGTCCGAGCAGGAAACGGGAGATGATACCGCGAGAGAAAGTGGTTGCTTCATAGGCATGCGAGCCGCTCGCCGCGGATTCTGAGGGCCACGGCTGGAACCGTCAAGGGGAAAGCGGCTGCTCCAAGCGATAAAGATGCGTCCCCCCGTCACCACGCGGCATGAACCTCACGCCGTTTTCCAGAATCGTCTCGCCTGTGAACAAATTCGTCACCTTGTGCGCCTTGGGCAGCGTGATGGGCTGGATGCAATCGACGAAATGCAGCGCCAGCAGCGAGCGGTTGGCGAACAGGATGTCGTTGTTCGTCGAGTAGGCGAAACAGCCGGCGTCGCGACACATCGTGCGGAACAGGTCCGGGTGGTTAGGCACCACCGGGAAGTAGTAACTGGTGAAGTCGGCCGTCCGCTTCACTGCTGCCGCCGGCACGCCGTCAGGCCAGTAGGCCAGCACCACCGCGTCCGCGTCGTCCGGCACCAGGCGCGGCCCGACCACCGCCCCCGGCCCCAGCACCAGCTTGCCCTTGACCTCCCGCAAGGCCGGATCGTCGTAGGTGCGCGGCGTGATTTCGGCATTGGCCCGGCGCTCGTCCAGTTTGAACTTCATGCCGACGAGACGCGAGGCCGCCTGCGCGTCCAGCTTGTCGTTGGTGGCCAAACCGGGATAACCGACAAAGATCATGGCCCGGCCGCCGCACTTGAGGGCCTCCACCGCCTCCCGCTGCGGCCTCGAAAGCCAGGTGGCATTGTAGAAGAAGAGTGCCTTGTAGCGTTCCATGTCCTGTTCCAGGTCCTCGGTCATGAGCCAATCCAGAGGCATCCCGCAGCGGTAGAGTTCCCGGGTGGCGCGGTCGCACTGGAGTTCCAGCAGGGGCGGATAGTTGTTCACGTCGTGCATCCGCCAGAGCGGGTGATAGGCCGGGGCGGCACCGCTGACGAGGCACGCCACTTCGGCCACGCTGGTCATGTCCCAAGCCAGCGCCTCGCGGGCGATGGCCGCCTGCTTCTTGAACTCGGCTAACAATTCTGGACCATCGAACCAGCCGCCCGTCATGTCGAAATACCACCATCCCGAGCCGTGGATGAGGTGGTGCGCGAACTCCCGCCGCAGCACATCGACGGACTCCGCCGCGTCCTTGGTCGGGTGCAGGCCCAGCAAGCCCGTGCTGGTATAGCGGATGGCCGAGTAGTCCTTGAGGAGATGGGTGCGAATGTCCGATTCGTTAAAGAAAAACTTGCCAGCCCGCTGCATGCTTTCCACCGGCAGCATGAACGAGCCGGGGCCACCCGCCTCGCGGTTGTCGTAACTGGTGATGCCGGTGACGAAGTCGAGGTCCGGGCTGTTGAGCAGGCGGCGCAGGCCAAGATGCCCGTTGGTGGTGGCGGCGTTGACCAATCCGGTTTGCCACATCAGATAACTGCTGAACGCACCGGTGATCCGCTGACGTCCGGTCGCTTGCTTGACAACCGAGCACCAGGCCAGCAGGCAGTCGGCCACGATGGCGGAGAGGCACAGCTCATAATCGATGGCCAGGCGGTCCTTGGCCGGGTCGCGGACCATGCCGGGTTGGCCCCGCCGGCGGGCGGCCTCCAAGGGAATCCGCACCTGCTCGATCCAGGCTTGCTGCCCGTATTGTTGCCGCAACCAGTCTTTGAAGTATCGCAGGGCCGGCGGGCTGTAGTCGGGGATGAGCCCCAACTGGGCGCCCCAGTAAACCCACTCCTCGCTCCCGCCCGTGTTGATCATGTATCCCAAGACCCGCTCCGCATAAGGAGAGTTTTCCACGCGGGCCACCAAGGCACGCAACATGTCGCCCACGTCCGCGATCCACTGCTGCGAGGCCATCGAGGCCTGGCGCGGGTTTCGCCAGTCCGGGAAGGACTCGCCAGGCTGGTCAGGCGCATGGGCATAACGGGTGATCTCGTCGGGGTGCTGGTCGGCCCACCAGCCTGGCGTGCCGATGCAGTTCAAGCGGGCCATCAGCCAACAATTCTGCACCTTGTCGCCCAACAGTTTCGCCGCACTCTCGAAGGGCGAGCAGTCGTAGTCGCCAGGCCCGTTCCACAAGGGGCCGGCCGAGAGGAAAAATACCGGCATGCCCGTATCGGCGATATCGCGGCGGACCTGCTCGCTGCCGTGACCGTAATAGGACATCCCCGAGATCGGCTTGCCATCGACGAAGAGCGCCGTGCGGCCCCGATGCGGCTTCACTTCGGCGCGATGGCCGGATCGCAGCGTGACAGGCGGACTGGCGCCTGGCACGCCGCATGCGGAGGACGCGCCCCACCACCACGGCAAGGCAACCGTTGCTGCTGCGGTTTGCAGGAAATCCCGACGCGAGAATTGGCTTGGTTTGGACATGGTCGTGTCTCCGGAGTGAGTTATGGTTCTGTTCATGGGTTGAAGCCTGGCCGCACGGCCTTTGGGTCGTTAGCCAGTCTCCAATCGGACCAGCGGCTCAAGGTTATTTCGGCGGACCCAAACTGTCAAACGGAACGCCAGGAAAACCGCGTGCCGCAGTTCTCACGCAGAACCAACAAGAGGTGCATGGCGCGGCACCTGCGCCCCGCAGAACCGAGGTGATTTTCGTGAATTTTCGTGATTACCGGCCTGAACTCACTGTTTTTCATGGCGGGATGCCCCTGTCAGCAGATTTCATGGCAACAAGCTCTTGCGCATGCTGCGCCAGAACGCGGGACACCTTTCCTAACGTGCCCGTGACAAGGAATCCGCCTTTTGCTCGCTCCCGTTGAGATCGAGTGGATCGAGGCGGCGTATGCAATGACGTTGGCGGATCTCCCCGACTAACAACCAACTGCCCGCGACGCTCTCGCTGGCCGAGGCTGGCATCGAGTCGGACCTTGGGTCCTGAAGTATCCCAGCGGCCTCCGATCATTCCCGGAGGCGCCTGCCTCAACGGATGCGGATGATGGCCGAATTGGGATGGTCAGGATTCGGGATCACTTGCTGGCGGTTGCAATCGACAAGCACGTCGGTGGCCTCCAGCGCGGTCTGGCCGATCAAGACTTCTCCGCCCAGCACCAGAAATGCCTCGGTGACCAGGCGGTCGAGGATTTCCATGTCCACGCCTTCGGTCATCTCCACGCTTTCCACCGTGCCGTTGGCCATCTGGGCGTTGATGCGGCGCACCGAGCGCAGTCCCAGTTTTTGCATGACATCGACCGGCATGCAGGAACGAACGGCTCCCGTGTCCACCACGGCATCCACGGTGACGCTGCGCACGTCTCCCGGCTGGATGAGTTCGCGGCGCTGCATGGCGAGATCCATCGCATTGGTGAGTTTGACGGTGGTTTTGACTGCTCCCATGTGATGATCTTACCACCGATGCACGAGGCGTGCAAGCCCGCAGGTGCAGTGATTCCGCAACTATCGTTAGGGCGAGCGCCCGGATGCTTGTAAACACTGGCACAACTGGGAACCGTCCCCCACAGTTCACCCTGGAAAGAGCCATGAAAAAAGGCAGGAATGCAGGACCCATTAGGGGCACGGGTGGCATTGGCCATTCTCGCATCGACATATCCGTCGCGGCCATGCGTCAACGCATGTGGGACCAGGAGAGCGGAACCTTCCTAACGGTGGATTTGATGGGCGTGGCTCAGGCGAGTGGGGCGAGGAGGTGCGAGAGGGTTTCGGGGTCGATGCTGAGTTTGGCGGTGTCTTCGGAGAGGAGGGCTTCGACGAGGGCGGACTTGTGTTTTTGGAGGTCGAGGATGCGGTCTTCGATGGTGCCGCGACAGACGAGTTTGTGGACAAAGACCGGCTTGGTCTGGCCGATGCGGTGGGCGCGGTCGGTGGCTTGGTTTTCGGCGGCGGGGTTCCACCAGGGGTCGTAGTGGATGACGGTGTCGGCAGCGGTTAGGTTGAGGCCGGTGCCGCCCGCCTTGAGGGAGATGAGGAAGATGGGGACCTCGCCGGACTGGAATTTTTTCACGAGGGAGGCCCGCTCGGTGGTTTGGCCGGTGAGTTTGAGGAAAGAGATGTTTTCGGCGGTTAGGTGTTCCTCGATGAGGGCGAGCATGGAGGTGAATTGCGAGAACAACAGGATGCGGCGGCCTTCTTCGAGGAGCGTGGGGAGGAGTTCGGAGGTTAGATAATGGAGCTTGGCGGACTCGGTGACTTTCTGCGCGGCGGCGGACTTGAGGAGCTGCGGGTGGCAGCAGATTTGGCGGAGCTTGAGGAGGGCGTCGAGGACGATGATGTGGGACTTGGCCAGGCCTTTGGCGGCGATGGCATCCTGGACGCGCTGGTCCATGGCGGCGCGGACGGATTCGTAAAGGTCGGTTTGTTTCGGGGTGAGGTCGATGCCGTGGATGAGGGTGGTTTTGGCGGGGAGTTCGGTGGCGACCTGGTCCTTGGTGCGGCGGAGGAGGAGCGGGGAAACGCGGCGGTTGAGGGCGGCCTGGGCGGCGCTGGAACGGTCGCGCTCGATGGGTTTGCGGATATGGGTGTTGAAGGATTTCTCGTCGGAAAGGAAGCCGGGCATGAGGAAGCGCATGAGGCTCCAAAGTTCACCGAGGTGGTTTTGCATCGGCGTGCCGGAGAGGCAGAGGCGATGGGCGGCCTTGAGTTTGCAGGCGCTGTGAGCGGCTTGGGCTTTGGGATTTTTGATGTATTGAGCTTCGTCGAGAACGAGGACGTGCCAGTGGTGTTGCGAGAGTTCCTTGAAGTCGCGGACCAGCAGCGGATAGGAGGTGATGACGAGGTCGGCGGCGGGGATTTGCGCGAAGTTATCGAAACGATTGATCCCGTGGAGAGTGAGGATCTTGAGGTGTGGGGCGAATTTTTCAACTTCGTCGGCCCAGTTGGGAACGACGGAGGTGGGGGCGATGACGAGCGAGGGTTGGCCGGGGGCTTTGGCGTGCTCGGCGGCGAGGTGGGTGAGGGTTTGGAGGGTTTTGCCGAGGCCCATGTCATCGGCGAGAATACCGTGGAGGCCGTGGTGGGCGAGGAATTGGAGCCAACGGAAGCCCTCGTGTTGATAGGGCCGGAGTTCGGCGCGGATGGTGGCCGGGACAGCGGCGGGCGGCAGGCCCTGGATGTCGCGCAGGTTGCGGCCAAGGGCAGCAAGCGAGCGGGCGGTTTCCGAGCCGTCGATGGCCAGGGAGTCGGCGAGGCCGGCGGCACCCAGGCGGTCGAGGCGGAGTGGGCCGCCGCCATGGGGAATGCCGTGGAACAGGTGGCGGACTTGTTCAACCAGATCGAGGAAACGGCGGGCGGGAAAGCGGACGTGGCCGTCTGCGAGCTTGTCGCAGGGGAGGAGGATGGTGGCGGGGATTTGCGCGGGGTCCGGGTAGCGGGCGTGCCAGTCCTGGGCGATGGCCTGGGCGATTTGCGGAATGAGGCTGACACGCTTGCCATTGAACTCGCCGGTGACATCGAAGCGGAACCAGTCGATGCCGTGGTCCGGATCGGACTCGATGGCGGGGAAGAAGTCCTGGATGTCGTGGATTGTCAGGCCGAGTTTGGGGTCGGTTTCGATGATCCAGCCTTGGGCTTCGAGGGTGCGGAATTCCGGGGTGGCCATGAACTCGAGCCAATCGGCGGCACGGGCGTTGGGGGTGCCGAGGATGAGGGCGTGGCGGTTCTTGGCGGTGAGTTCGCAGTCCGGAAAATGTTCGTGAAGCGGAGAGAGTCCGTGGCAGGTGAGGACTTTGGCGAAGGCGTTTTCCGCATGGGGCTCGCGCTCAAGGATCATGCGCTTGTCGCCATCGAACCATGAGCTGCGCGGGGCGGCGTGGGGGGCCAGGGGCAGCAGTGGCGGGCAGTCCGGGTAGCGGAATGTCAGGACGCCGCCGATGTGGCGTTTCAGAAAGATGCCGACGAGGATCTCGGTGATGCGGAGGCAGGGGACAGGGGTGAGGCCGGTGAGGGTTTCAGACGCTTGCTCGACCGGCAGGGGGAGCGGGTTTTCCGGGAAAATGGCGGCGAGTTCGCGACCGAGGGTGGTGATGCTGGCGGGCGGGACGGCGGGACCCGCAGCCCACGTTTGCAAGATGGCGGCGGGCAGGTGGCTGTGCAGGTGGCCAAGGGTGTGGGTCTCGGGATCGAGGTAACGGAGGGGAGTGGTTGGAACGACGAGGAGGGTGGGTGACGGGAGCTTGAGGATGGGGCAGGCACTCCCATCGGGGAGCAGTTTCCAGCTCGCCTCGACGGGCAATGACGGCCCATCGGTGAGCGGCCGGTATTGGTAGGAGGACCGGTAGTGGCCGGTCTCCTGGCCAAAAAACAGGCGACCGGTGGCGAGCGCGGGCATGAGAATGTCCTCCCACTCGTCGCCTTCGAGGAGGATGGCACCGCCCCAGTGGTGGTTCTTGCGGGTTTTCTGGTGGTACAGGGCGCAGATGGGAAGATCCTCGGGAACCATGTATCTGGTGGGTCGCGAGGGGTCGGCGGTGGCGGTGCCGGGTTCGATGGAGACGCCGGTCTTGTGGCGATTGCCGACATGCAGGGCGAATCGGAGTTTGGCACTCGTCGGCGGGTGATGGGCGGTCGCTTGCTCGATGCAGTATGCGAGAAACTTGTTATAGGGAGTGGCGGGGGTGGGCGGGACGGCGGCAGCGGTGCCGACGTCTTTCATTTTGCGGAGCCACGCGGCCAGCTCGGCATTGAGGTGGGGTTGGTGGGGGCTGGTGGGGGCTGTGGCAATGGTATGGAGTTTCTCCAGCACGGCCACTGCGTGCTTGCAGTCGTAGCCAACATGGCAGGTGCATTCCGCTATCAAATCGAAGTCAGGAACTCCCGATTCTTCGTCAAAGGTATCGTCAAAATAGAGACACAGTTGGGTGCGATAGGGTTTTGGGCGCGAGCCGATGACGCGTGCATCCAGCAGGATCGCGTCGGAGTTGCCGACCTCATCGAGGTCTTCCTTGAGCTTGATCGAAGCGACGGGAATCCCGTGGCTGCGATCTTGGATTGCCTGGTCGAAGTCATCCCGCCACGGGGCTGCCTTCAGCCATTGGAGCAAGATGGGGTAGGTGGTGAGGATGGCGGCATCGGGGAAGCTCATGAAGGGTGGTGATGGGGCGGCGGAAAGGAAGGATTCGGGTCGGCGCTGAAGTTAAGGGGTGCCGGGATGAAGGCAAGCGGGGAGTGCGGGGGAAAGGTCTTGATGATGAGCCGAGTCCCTCATCACCGAGGTGCGCCGACGTGAAGAGGGGCGTGTTGCTGCTATGGGGACAGGTACTATCGCGTGATGGGGACAGGTACTATCTTGTGGAACTCTACGTGGACCGCTACTGGAAGATCCAACGCGGCGAAACGATTCCCGGCTTCGACAGCCGCTGGATCTTTCCCGAGTGGCGGCGGTTACGGCGCTAGCGTCACCCCGAGGCGATAGCATCGCTTGCCGTCGGGGTCGGCCGGGAACGTGGAAGTCACGGTCTCGGTCTGACGGGTGGGATTTGCTGTGATCACCACCCGCGACGGCACCGCCGTGCTCCAACTGGTGAAATCGGTCGAAGCCTGCCAAACATAACCAAGGTCGGCAGCGGCGGCGAGACGTTCCCAGGTGACTGCAAACGTTGCCGCCGAGCCGTTTCCCGAGAAGGTCGGGTTGAAAACCGGGCGCTCCGGCAGCCACGGATTCAAGCCGAACGCGTATGCATGCAGGTTGCCGACCCCGTCGTCATTCGGATCGGCGTTCGGCTCACCAACCAGCGGATCCGCGATCTGGCTCATGGAAAACCGCGCCGCACGCCAACTCGCGAAGGTCACTTGCGGCGTGCAGCCGACACGGGCGATGAACGGATCTGGACTTCCGGTGCGCGTGTCCACCCAGATGGGTACCGCCGGCACGTCCGGAGTCGTTGGTGGCGCTATCCCGAGGTAATCGCCGAGCATGTAGCCGGAGACCGTCAGCGGCGCGAGCCGCACGTCACTCGAGTCCGTGGTCACGCGCAGGTTGGGTTGCCAGGTGGTACCGCCATCAAAGGACTGCGCCAGATAGGTATCGACAAAATAGGTTTGCCCCGGGTTGATGCGCTCGTCGTAAAACACGATCGTCAGCGTCTGGCCATCGGGCGACGCGGCAATGGCCGGATTGAAGACGGGAGCAGTGGCGGGGTTGTCACTAACAGGTTTGGGCGTCGTCCAGGTCGCGCCTTGGTTCGCCGACTTCGTGAACATGATTCGCGGCACGCCCTGCGCGAGCGCTTGATAGGTGACATGGATCACACCGTTGGAGCGATCAACCGTCGCCGACGGCAGAAAAGTGCCGGTCCGCATCCACGGTACCGAGTACGAGGTGACCGGAGTGACGAGGCGTGGCGCACCGAACGTCGCGCCGCCATCGGCTGAAGTGACGATTTCGATGGTTTCGCCAGGGGTGAAGTTGGAATCGAAATTCCAATACACGATTGCCAGGGTCCCATCGGGCAGAAACACCGGTTGCGAGCCCTGACAGTAATAATGGGTCGGCGTGGCATAGGATACCGGGCTCCAGGTCTGACCCGCATCGTCGCTGAACGAACACGCGAGCGGGTATGGATCCGCAGTGAACATCGTCCAGGTGACCACCACGCGACCGCTTGTCGGCGTCTGCGAAAAGGTATTGATGGTCATCCAGTTCTTGTCGGGTTGCAGGGACCTGGTGGGAGCCCGGTACACTTCCACCGGGGCCTCAAAGCTGACGCCGCCGTTGGTGGATCGGCTAACCGCCACCGCGAAGACCGCGCCCGCAATGCCCAGCGTGTTGAGGTAAATGTTCCCTTGACTGTCAATGCCGGCCACGGGATCGGTGGCTCGTTGATAGACTCCGCCGGTGAGTTGGGTCAACGCCGGAATCAGCGCGCGCGTCCAGGTCAGTCCGCCGTCGTGACTGATTGCATAGCCACAATCCACGGCACCGCCGTCGGTGTAGCGACCTTCCTGGAAAGTCGCTGCCAACAGGTCCGGGTTGTTAGGACTGCGCGCGATGTGCGGCTCGGCCTGGGCCCGCATTGTCGGCGGCAACTGGGCCGGATCATCGCCCAGCCGCAGGTTCGATCCGATCCGCGGGTCGAGAGCCGTGGCGGGCGTGCTTGGCGCGGCGGGCGGCGCATGCCGTATTGGCACCCGGGCGACCGCCGGTGCTTGCACCAGGTCGCCATTCCGGTCCAACAGCCTCAACGCGCCCGCCGAGCGATGGGCGAGCGCCGCACTGCGCGTGGCCGACAACGAACCCGTGGAATTGGGAAGAGGTGCCGCAGTGCAGCAGCCTATCGAGGTGACCACCACGCAGGCCACGGCCCGGCCAGGACTGCTAGAAAATCGCCCTGGGGACGTCGGCGCATGAGCAAGCGGAAGGCGAAATCCGGGATCCGAAGCAAGGGGGGCGCGGGGGGCCGCGCGGCTGAAACTGCGGAAAATCCAGCGGTGCCCCGCCGCCGCAAGGCACCAGACCGTGGCTTGCCGGAGGGGAAGAGGGATGACAGCGGGATGCATGGGGGAACTTGCTTGGCACTGAGAATACCCATCCGCCCCGCTTTGCCAAGGATTCTCTGTCGACACGTCAAGCGATACATGGGGATTTCTTCGGGAGCCGGTCTTGGTCCGTGATTTTGGCTAGTCCGGGGCCAAACTCCAGGCTGCTTCTTCCAGCCGCAGGTTGGAGATTGGTCAAGGGCCCGGTCAGGCTTCCTGCTTGCGGAGTCAGTCGTGGCTCCCTACAACAAGGCCATGGACTTTGACCAACCCTGTTGTCGGGCAAGCAGCCGGAGGCTCGTGCTGATTCTGGCAGGCATGTTTTGGGCATGCGGCGGGCTGTTCACAGCGAGTGGCATGGCCGCCGACGCGAGGGAGGAAACCTTGCGCGAATGTCAAACCGTCATGCGCCAATGCCAGGACGTCAACCTTGAGGCCGCCCGGCTTGCCATCGACGACATGGCGCGGTCCTTCCCGGAGCGCTATGCGGCTGCCACGCACCGGCAAGCGCTGGAGGAGTTCATCCGCCAGCGCCCCGCGCTGCTGCAAGCGCTCGGCGAAGGCCGGGCCAACGCGCTGCCAAGTGCCCGCCAGGTGCTGGCAGGCGTGCGGGCCGCGCTGCTCTCCAATCCGCTGCTAGAATGCGACCGCCTGCTATACCTCAAGCGCCAGTTCCCCGCGCCGCAACAGGCCCGGCAGGCCATGGGCGAGGCCTTGGGCGTCGGTTCTCTCAACGCCCATACCAGCGACACCATTCCGCGGCAGGGTCCTTGGAACGATCAACTGGCGGTGCTGTCCCGGCTGCGCGGCGAACCCGCATCCGCCACGCTCTATCAGGCTGAGAACCGGGAATCGCTGATCGACCCGGTGCTGCATTTCGACGCCGGTCGGCTGCTGTTCGCCAAGCGGGGGGCCCGGCAAGGCAACTGGCGGGTTTTCGAGATCGGGGTGGATGGCAGCGGCTTGCGCCAGGTCACGCCCGACGATGGCGAGGACGTCGGCCATTTCGACCCCTGCTATCTGCCCGATGGCCGCGTGATGTTCGCCTCCACTGCGGTCTATCAAGGGCTGCCCTGCGAGTTCGGCGGCCGGCAGATGGTCTGCCTCTATCTGTTGGATCCCGCCACCGGCAGGATCCGCCAGCTCACCTTCGAGCAGGACAGCGACTGGTGCCCGACGGTGCTGCCCAACGGCCGCGTGCTCTATCAGCGCTGGGAATACACCGACCAGTCCCACGCCAATTCGCGCATGTTGTTTCACATGAATCCGGACGGCACGGACCAACGCGAGTTCCGGGGCAGCGGGTCATGGTTTCCCGCCTCCTTCTTTTACGCCAAGCCGGTGCCCGGTGAAGTGCATCAGGTCATTGGCGTGGCGGGCGGGCACCATGGCACGCCGCGCTCGGGTCGGCTGTTGATTTTCGATCCCAGCCAGGGCCGGCGGGATGGCGAGGGGATCGTGCAGGAAATCCCCGGGCGCGGCAAGCCGGTGGAGCCCGTCGTGCGGGACCGCCTGGTGGATGGGGTGTGGCCACAGTTTCTCATGCCCTGGCCGCTCAGCGGCAAGTATCATCTAACCGCCGCCAAGCTCCGGCCCGACTCGCTGTGGGGGATTTATCTGGTGGATGTGTTCGACAACCTGACGCTCATCCAGGAAGTGGAAGGGGCGGCCTTGCTCTGGCCCATCCTGCTGAAAAAGCGCGTGACCCCGCCGGCCATCCCGGACCGGGTGGATCTCCGCAGCGACCAGGCGACGGTGTTCATCACCGATCTTTACAGCGGGCCCGGGCTCAAGGACGTGCCGCGCGGCACGGTGAAGAAGCTGCGCGTGATAGAATACTACTTTTCCCGGCGCGGCTTCGGCGGACTCTATGGCACGCTGGGCATGGACGGGCCGTGGGACGTGAAGCGCATCCTGGGCACGGTGCCGGTCGAGGACGACGGCTCGGCCTACTTCAGCATCCCCGCCAACACGCCTCTATCAATCCAGCCGGTGGACGACCGGGGCCAGGCGCTGCAACTCATGCGGAGCTGGATGGTCGGGATGCCGGGGGAGGCGCTCTCCTGTGCGGGCTGCCATGAGCCGCAACATCAGGCGTCGTCTAACAAACCAGCCCGCGCGGCGCGGCGCGGCGTCTCGGCGATTCAGCCGTGGCACGGGCCAGCCCGCGGTTTCAGCTTTGTGCGGGAGGTCCAGCCGGTGCTTGATCGGCATTGCCTTGGCTGCCATGACGCGGCCAAACCCGGCCAACCCAGCCTCAAGGGCGGGGCGATGCTAACCGATTGGAGCACCCAGTTGGCGGGGCAATGGACCGGTGGCGGCAAATTCACCAAGTCCTATTTCGAGTTGCAGCGGTTCGTGCGGCGGCCGGGCATCGAGGGGGATCGGCGGATGTTCACGCCGCTGGACTATCATTTCAGCACCACCGAATTGGGCCAGATGCTGCGCAAAGGCCATCACGGCGTGACCCTCGACGCGGAATCGTGGGACCGCCTAACAACCTGGGCCGATTTGAACGCGCCGTTTTACGGCACCTGGGGTGAGATCCCGCAATTCTGCCAGGATCCGGCTGGCGCGGCGCAACTGGCCACAGTGAGCCGGCGGGCCACCGAGCTGCGCCGCCAATACGTGTCCATGGGCCCGCATCCCGATTACGAGGCGGTTCCCGAAGCGGCCCCCTATGACACCACGCCGGTCAAGCCCGTGCCCGAGCCCGCGCCGGCTGCAGCGCCAGTGGCCACCAGCGGCTGGCCGTTCTCCACTGCGGAGGCCATTCGCAAACAGCAGGAAACCGCCCCCACCGGGACCCAGGGTCAGCTCACGCTGCCGCTCACCGACTGCCAGGCCGTGACACCAGCGGGGCGCTATCTCCGGGTCGCCGCCGGTCCGGCGCGGTGGTTGTCGATCACCGAGGCCCAGATCTTCTCGGGAGGCACCAACATCGCCTTGGGGAAACCCGCGACCCAATCCAGCATCTATCAAAATGCCGGGGCCCGGCTCGCCGTCGATGGCAACACCGACGGGGTTTTCCTGCATGGCACCGTGACCCACACGCAGAACGGACCGGACGAGTGGTGGGAAGTGGACTTGGGTGCGGTTTTCCCCATCGAACAGATCACCCTGTGGAACCGCACGGATACCGCCGGCGAACGCCTGGCAGCCGTCACCGTGACCCTCATGGGCGAGCAGCGCCGTGCCGTCTGGAGCGCCAGGACCGAGACCGCCCCCCGCGACCGGTACGAGTTGCTAGATCGGCACGCGGCCTCTCTGCGCTGCGTCTGGATTCCGCCGGGAGACTTTGTGATGGGCAGCACCGAGGGGCATCCCGATGAGCGGCCGGCGCATCCGGTCCGGATCGATAGGGGTTTTTGGATGGGGCGCACCGAGGTCACCAACGCGCAGTTCAGGGAATTCATGACCAGCCATGAGAGCCGCACCGAGGACCGCCACGGCTATCAATTCGGGGCGCTCGGCTATGATCAGGACCAACCCCTGCAACCGGCGGTGCGGGTGTCGTGGAACGAGGCCATGGCGTTTTGCCGCTGGCTGTCGCAAAAATCCGGGCGCAAGATCACGCTGCCCAGCGAAACCCAGTGGGAATGGGCTTGTCGCGCCGGAACTCCCACCCCGTTCTGGTGGGGCGGCATGGCGGCCGACTACTCGCCCTGGGCCAATCTGGGCGACCGGCGGCTGCGGGAATTCGCTGCGGATACGGCGCTTGACAACTATTCCGCCGCGCGACCGATGGCCAACCCTAACCGTTACGACGCGTGGCTTCCGCACGATGAACGCTTCGACGACGGCGGCTTCGTCACCGTCCCGGTCGGTCACTATCAGCCCAACCCCTGGGGCCTGGGCGACATGCATGGCAACGCCTGGGAATGGACCCACTCGGTCTATCAGCCCTATCCGCAAGGCCAGCAGGACGGCTTGGCCAACCCGTCGGGAGACCACACCGAGCGGGTGGCGCGGGGCGGGTCATGGCATGACCGGCCGGCACGCTGCACCGCGAGTTACCGGCTGGCCTATCAGCAATTCCAGAAGGTGTATAACGTCGGTTTCCGCGTGATCTGCGAAGACTGAGCCATGAACCTCACTTTGCGGCGGGTTTGGGGATGTCCTTGAAGTCTTCGGGGACCTTGCTGATGATGTAGGAGAGGACCTGGGCAATCTCCACCGGGGTGAGTTTCTGACCCCAGGCTTCCATCTTGGCACCATTGTTGCCGGTGCTTTCAGGCGGCGAGCCTTTGTTGATGAGATTGAAGAGGCCCATGGGCTTGTTGGTGAATTTCCACTGATGATCGGTGAGCGGAAGCCCCGGCAGCACGCTCTTGCGGCCCGTGCCATCGTCCTGCGTGGCACTCAGATCCACCCCATGGCAGGGAATGCAATTCTTCGAGAACGTGGTCTGGCCGGCGGCAACGGCGGTGGGATTGGCCGCCCATTCGTGGACCAGTTTGGAATCGTCCAACGTGGCCAGGGTTTTGTTGAGTTCCTTGAGCTGGGCCGCTTGCACGGCCAGGATCTGTTCCTGCACCACTTGCTGCGGGCTCTGGAGGGCCGCGATGCCATAGTAAAGGAACCAATAGCCGACGAACCAAGCAATGGCCGCATAGAAGGTGAACAACCACCAATTGGGCAATTTCTGGTCAAATTCCTGAATTCCATCGAACTCGTGTTCGCGAAGGATGATTTCGCCTTTTTCCTGGGCAAAATGGCCGCGTTTGGGATTCTCGCTCATGGCTTGATAGGGACTTGGGTTGCGTCTGGGGTGGGGGCTGAGGAATCGCCTGCGCCCTCGAGCGGCAGGTTGGCCAGGTGTTCACGCTGCGCCTTGGGAATGCGCAAGGCCCGCAACGTGCCGACCACGAACACCCCGGCAATCAACATGAACGAAAGGGCCGCCATCAGGCCGGACCATTCTTCAAAGAACACGCGTTTGAACATGCTGTTAGGGCGGGTTGGTGGTGGGCGGCGCGGCGGGAGCCTCTGGCGCGGCGGGAGCCTCCGGCTCGGAGGGAGTGGGTGGGGGCGGACTGGGCGGAGTTCCCGGAGTTCCCGGAGTTGCCGGGGCCGCTGCCGGGGCTGCCGGGGCTGCCGGGGCTGCCGGAGTTGCCGGGGCCGCTGCCGGGGCTGCCGCCGAAGTTGCCGGGGCCGCTGCCGGGGCTGGGGTTTCCGCTGGGGTCTTTGGAACCGGCGGGGTGGGGCGGTAGCTGTCCGGATTGAGGGCAGCGGGAACCGGCGGGCCGCCTTTGGTGACGATGCGGTAGGCTCCGAGTTTCTGGACGAAGGAGATGAGTGCCACCGCCTTGGTCTTGGCCAGATAGTTGCGAAGCTCATCCCCGGCGAGGTCCGGCTTGGCCGGCAGATAGACCTTGGCGGCCACCAGCGAGGCAGCGACTTCCTGGGCCTGGGTTTCCACCATGTCGCTGATCTGATCCTTGTTCAGGGCCTTCCAGGGAACGCCGAGTCTGGCTTGGACCGCGATCTTGTTAGGCAGGGCCTTGAGGTCGGCATCCTGCTCAAAGAGCCAGGGATAGGCAGGCATGTTGGAGCCGTCGGAAATATCGCGAGGGCTGAGGAAGTGTTTGAAGTGCCAGTCGTTGCCGCGTTTGCCCACGCGCATGAATTTGTAGGGCTTGCCTTGGGGGTCGTTGGCCAGTGGGCCGCCTTCGCGTGCGAGATCGGGACCGGTGCGCTTGGAGCCCCATTGATAGGGATGGTCGAAGAGCGACTCTCCAAGATGCGAGTAATCATCGACCACTCCGGCCCGGCCATAGCGCATGACGTCGGCATCGAGGGTGCGGATCATTTGGGAATGGCAGAGATAGCAGCCTTCCGAGACGAAAATGTCGCGACCGGCGAGTTCGAGCGGGGAATAAAGCTCCTGCAGGCGCCCCTCGAGGTTTTTCTCGCGGTTGACGATGAGGGTGGGGATGATCTGCACGGAGCCGCCGATGGCAGCCGCCATGAACACCAGCACGGCAAAGGGCAGATAATTGTCGATGATGCGCTCATGCCAGTTGACCCAGCCACCCTTGGAGGACTTGAAGGCAAACACGGCCTTGATGGCGATCAGAATCGTCAGCACCATCGCCGCCTTGTCCGCATGCGGCGGCAGGAAGAACCACAGAAACGTCGAGCAGAGCCCGAGAAAGATGTAGGCGAGCGGATCGTTCAAGAGCGCTTCCGCCCAGGGCATGCCATCCTTGCGCTTTGGCTCCAGCACGGCAACCTGGACGGATTCATTGTAGGGGCTGCCGGAGCGGGCCGTTTGCCACACATTGATAGCCAGCAGGACAAAGCCGGAGAGATACAACAAGCCACCGATGGAACGCAGGATGAAGAAGACCTGAATGCTCTCGAGCGATTCCAGGAACTGGTATTTAAGCGCGGTGTGATCCGGGTTGAACTGGCCGAGCATGAGGCCCTGGGTAATGCCGGAGAACCACATCGCAACGATATAGAGGAGGATGCCGACGAGGCCGATCCAGAAGTGCATGTCGGCCAGGGCCTTCGACCAGAGTTGGGTTTTCCACAGGCGCGGGGCGAGCCAGTAGAACATCCCTGCGGCCATGAAGCCGTTCCAGCCGAGCGCGCCGGAATGGACGTGACCGATGGTCCAATCGGTATAGTGGGACAGGGCGTTGACCTTGGTGATGGCCATCAGCGGGCCTTCAAACGTGGCCATCCCGTAAAACGTCACCCCGGCCACGAAAAACTTGATGACCGGATCGGTGCGCAGTTTGTCCCAGGCCCCGCGGAGGGTGAGCAGCCCGTTGAGCATGCCGCCCCAGGACGGTGCCCACAGCATCAGGGAGAAGAGCATGCCGAGGTTTTGCAGCCACGGCGGCAGGGCGGTGTGGAGCAGATGGTGGGGACCCGCCCAAATGTAGATGAAGACCAACGACCAGAAATGAATGATCGAAAGCCGGTAGGAATACACCGGCCGGTTCGCCGCCTTGGGCATGAAGTAATACATGATCCCCAGAATCGGTGTCGTCAGGAAAAACGCGACGGCATTGTGGCCATACCACCACTGGACCAGCCCGTCCTGCAGGCCGCCGAAGATCGGATAGGAATGCGTGAACGAGGTGGGCAGCGACAGATGGTTGACGATGTAGAGCATGGCCACCGTGATGATGGTGGCCATGTAAAACCAGAGGGCCACATAGAGGCTGGGCTCATTGCGCTTGGCCACGGTCCAGAAAAAGTTGACGGCGAAGACGACCCACATGGCGACGACGCAGAGGTTGATGGGCCAGATGAGTTCGGCGTATTCCTTGCCGCGGGTGAAGCCGGCCGGCAGGCTCAGCGCCGCGAACACGATGATGAGCTGCCAGCCCCAGAAATGAATGTTGGAAAGCAGGTCTGAAGCGGTGCGGACCTTGCAGAGTCGCTGGGTGGAGTAGTAAATCCCGGCAAACATCATGTTGCCGACAAAGGCGAAAATGACCGCATTGGTGTGCAGCGGACGCAGCCGCCCGAAGGTCAGAAAGGAGATGCCATCCGCCTTGATCCAGCCACCGGTGAGCATTTCCAGAATATGCCCGTTCATCTGCCACCAGGAAAGCTGGGTGGCGATCAGCACGCCGGTGGTCATCCCGATGAGGCCCCAGAAAATCGAGGCAATCATGAAGCGCCGGACGGACTTGTCGTCGTAGGTGATGGTGGTGGTCATGGTTGGCGGCAAATGCGAGGGAGGCTGGAAGCAGGGGCGTCAGGGCGGCTTGGGAAGCTCGGCTGTGCTGGTCGGCGAAGGGGAATTAGACATTTCGAGATCGAGTGGCAAGAGCGAATCTCGCTCCGGGCTGGAGCGCCGCGACCGGCGAATCTCCAGCGCAAAGCAGACCACGAAGATCCCGGCAAGGCAGGTCGAAATGAAAATGGTAAGCGCCAGCACGTTCACGGGCGGACGGTAGGAGATCGTGCCAAGGAAAGGCAAGCTTTGCCGCCGGGATTCACCCAATCACTTTGTTTTTTTCTAAAGCCCGTGCAGGGGCTCGGTTTTCCGGTCTTGGTAATTGAGCCACTCGAGGAAGACATCGCCCACGATTTGGGGCAGGCAGGGGATCTGGAACAGGCCGGGATTGAGGATGATATGGCACTCTGCGAGGCTGTCTGGAGGCAGCCCGATACCGACGTGAAAGACATTCTTGAGGCCACGGGTGGCGGCCGATGCCAGCGGCGAGTCCAACACGATGTGGCCGCGCACGGCGAGGGCGGCGAGGGCGCGTTGGATGCCAAAGGGGCTGGTGGGAAGGTAGTGCTCCGACTCATCCTCCAGGCCGAGCAGGTGGCGGTGTCCGGGATCGTCTGCAATGAGCGGCACGAGTTCGGGTGGAACGGCCAGCCAGCGGCCATCACCATCGTCGTCATATTCATTCAGATAGGCAGCGATGCCGGAGGCCAAGCGGGTGCTGATAGCCACTGGCGTGCCATGCAAGACGATGGAGCAGGCAACCGGAGACGCGGGTGCGGCGGCGAGCAGCCATTGGTGAAATAGGGAGATGGATGGCACGGCGGGCATGGCGCTATCAGGCAGGTTCGGAGGCCATCATGCACCAAAGGTCGGGCCAGTGCTCCGCGCCGATTCTGGAAGGATGCGCGGATATTGGGAAGGACGGGCGAATGGGCCGGACTACATCCGGAAATCCTCGCCCAGGTAGTATTTGCGGGCGATGGGATCGTCGACCAGTTCGTCGGAGGCCCCCTCAAGAATGACGCGGCCATCATGAATGAGAAAGGCGCGGTCCGTGATGCTCAGCGTTTCGCGGACCGAGTGGTCGGTGATGAGAATGGCCAGGCCATCACGCTCGCGCAGTTCGCGGACGATGCGCTGGATGTCCACCACCGCGATCGGGTCGATGCCGGCGAAGGGCTCATCGAGCATGAGCAGCGTGGGGTCCGAGCACAGCGCGCGGGCGATGGCAAGACGGCGTTTTTCCCCGCCGGAAAGGGTGATGGCGAGGGATTTGGCGAGTTTTGCGATGCCGAAGCGGGCGAGCAGGTCGTGGGCGCGGGCCTGGCGTTCGGCCCGCTTGAGGTGGGGACGGGTTTCGAGGATGGCGAGCAGGTTGTCGAGCACGGAGAGTTTGCGGAAGACGGATTCTTCCTGCGGCAGGTAGCCCAGGCCGAGGCGGGCGCGGCGGTGCATGGGCATGCGCGAAATGTCATGGCCATTGAAGCAGACGGTGCCCGCATCCGCCGGAATGAGTCCGGCGATCATGTAAAAGGAGGTGGTCTTGCCGGCGCCATTCGGGCCTAACAGGCCGACGATTTCCCGCGGTTGGACACTGATGGAGACGCCATCGACCACGGCACGTCCGTTGTAGGTTTTGCGCAGGTTGGAGGCGAAGAGGACGGTGGATTCGGGATGGGAACAGGTCGAGCCAGGGGCGTGCATGGGGCGGGGCGCTGCGTGCCGGGGAGTTAGCGGTTATCTTTGCGCTTGATTTGGTCGAGGGGCAGGATGGTTTCGGTGCCGCCTGCGGAGAAGGTGAACTTGCCGTCGATGATCCGAATGGTTTGATTGGATTGTTTGGCACGGTTGATCATGCCGCCCTTTTTGACCCAGGGTTTGCCGCCGCTGAGGATGACCTCGCCGGTCTTGAAGTGGTAGGTGAAAATGGCGCCCGCCGCTTCGATGACTTCGTTGGTTCCGTCAGGTTTTTGCAGCAGGTGAACGGCCCCCGTGGCGACGACGCGCTCGGCCTCGCCAATCCTGGCATTCAGCCCGCCGGGGGTGGGTTTGGCGTCGGGTTTGGACTTGGCAGCGGGGTCAGCGGGCAATTTCTCGAAGAAGACCTTGATTTCATTGGCTCCATCAAGCGTGAAGCGAGGGTCGGCGACGGTGACGTTTGTCAGATAGACGAGGAGGCCCTGATCGGTGTCGAAATACATGCCGCCCTCGCAGTTGATGACGGTGTCGTTGGGGCCGGGTTTGACTTCGAGGGGTTTGGCATCAAGGACGACCTCCGGGGTGGCGGGAGCGGCCTTGGCGAGGAGATCCTCCTGATCCAAAAAGGCGGTGGCCGCCCGCGAGGCTTCGGCGGAGGCGGTGAGCACCTCCCGGAGACCGCTGCGGGCCTGGGCGTTGGCAGCGGCCACGCTTGGGGCTGACGAAGCGGAATCCTCCTTGGGGACCGGCGGTTCCGCCGCTGGCGCAGTGGTGACCGGCAACACCAGCAAGGAGGTGGCAAGGAGGGCGGCGGCGCGGCGGGGAGACTCGGAAGTGTTCATGGTGGTGGCTTGGGGTTCCTTGATGCGGGTGGTGACCGGGCCCATCAGAAAACCCTGGGCCTGGTCAACCTCGTATATGAGACCGGTACCGCTGGCGCTGAGTCGCTCGGAACTCATCTTGACGGGGTCCTTGGCACTGAGGGTGCCTTTGGCTTGGTCGAAGCGGGCCTTGATCAGATCCATGCGGGCCCGCGGGCTGCGGTCGGGGTTGAATAACTCGATCGAGACGGTTTCGCCATCAAGGATGTCGGAATTGACCAGGATCATGGTCTTGGCACGCAGCACGCCGAGCAGCCGCCGGTTTTCATCGTAGCGCGGGAGCATGACGCCGGAAAGAAGACTGCCGGGGGGCAGCAACGAGGAGACAGTAATCTCCCGCTTCGGAGCCGTTGATGAAGTCTCCTCCCGCGCCATCAGCAAGGCGGGAGCGAGCAGCATCAGGGCTGGAAGTTTGCGGGTCAACGAGGCGTGGGGATGGCTGGAGTTCAGTTCAGTGCGAGGCGTGGTGGATGGCGATGAGTTTGACGAGGATATCCTCAATGAATTCAAGCGGGATTTGGTTGGGGCCGTCCGAAAGCGCATTGACCGGATCAGCGTGGACTTCCATGAACAAGCCGTCAACCCCGGTGGCCACGGCGGCGCGGGCCAGGACCGGGGCCAGTTCGCCATCACCCCCGGTGGTGCCGCCGAGTCCGCCGGGACGCTGGACGGAGTGAGTGGCGTCGAAGACCACGGGCAGGCCCTCCTTGCGCATCCAGTAGAGCGAGCGCATGTCGGCGACGAGATTGTTGTAGCCGAAGGTGGTGCCGCGTTCGGTGAGGAGAAACCTCTCGCAGCCAAAGGCGCGGAGTTTGGCGGCGATGTGGACGGTATCCCACGGGGCGAGGAATTGACCTTTCTTGACGTTGACGGCACGGCCGGTCTTGGCGGCGGCTTCCAGCAAGTCCGTCTGGCGGCACAGGAAGGCCGGGATTTGGAGCAGATCGACGTGTTCGGCGGCGATTTCCGCCTGTTCGGCCGTGTGAATGTCGGTGGTGACGGGGATACTGAGGGCCTTGGCAATCTCGCCGAGGATGCGGCAACCCGCGACCACACCGGGGCCACGGAAGGAGTCGATGGAACTGCGGTTGGCCTTGTCAAATGAGGCCTTGAAAAGGAAATGAATCCCGGTGCGTCCGGCGATCTCCTTGAGCGAGCGGGCCATTTCCCAGGCCAAGGTGGCGGATTCGAGGGCGCAGGGGCCGAGGATGAAAAACGGCACGGGGCCGCCCACGGGGACGTTGCCGATGTTGAATGGATCGAAGGACATGGGGGGCAAACAGGTTCTCAGTTATCAGTTATCCGTTAGAGGGGATCAGGGATTCGTCTGCGGCCTTGGCGTAGAGCGGGGTGAGGTTGGCGATGGCGGTGGTGAGGAGCCTGCTTTCTTCCGGGCTGAGGTTGCCGCGGGTTTTCGCGACCAGCATTTCGAGGGAATCGAGGACGGATTTTGCGGCACGCAGGGTGATTTGCTTCTCGCCCGTGTACGGGTTTGGAAGCTGGCCGAGGAACAGCCCGGCGTTTTGCGCCTGGAGGAGCACAAACTCACTGAAGCGGGGGTCGGCAGCGGAACTGGCGGGCATGCGCGCAGCATGGCGGGAAAAGCCGCCAGCGAAAAGCGCAAAACACCGCTTTTCAAAAACACCTTCACTCCATCGGCGTGGAGTGCGGGTCAAGGATTTGATTGACGATATGATTGCCGATCGCGAGGGAGGCGGTGGCACCAGGCGATGGGGCGTTGAGGACATGCAGTTGTCCCGGTGCGCGCAGCAGCAGGAAATCCATCAGCAAGGTGCCATCAGAGGCCATGGCCTGGGCCCGGACGCCCGCGAGCCCTTCATCTAACAAGTGTGAGTTCCGCACGCCGGGCACCAAGCGTTGGAGGTTGCGCAGGAAGGCGCTGCGGAACAGGGAATTCTCGAACTCGCGCAAGGTGGCAGCCGGGTATTTTGCCAGAAACCGCCACCACCCGGGCCACAGTAGCGCGGAGGACGCATCCCGCAACGAGAATGCCGTTTTGGCGTAACCCTCGCGCCGCATGGCGAGCACGGCATTCGGCCCGGCCTCCAAACCGCCGTGAAGCATCCGGGTGAAGTGTACGCCAAGAAACGGCAGTGCAGGATTGGGCGTGGGGTAAACCAAGTGGTTCACCAACTTTTCCCCCGCCGGGTTCAGTCTGAAATACTCGCCTCGGAAAGGGATGATGCGACAGGGCGGCCGGAGCCCGCAGGCCCGACAGATCCGGTCCGCGTGCAGGCCCCCGCAATTGAGCAGAAAATCAACCGGGATGGGCTCCCCGGATGTTTCAACCGTCTGTTGAGTGCCACTGACATGAAGTTTCCGGAAAGCCACGCCCGTGCGCACTTCGTGACCCGCCTGTTGGAGCAGATCGCGCATTTTCCGGGCGACCCCGGCAAAGTCGACGATGCCTTCCTGGGGCACCAGCAGGGCGGCCTTGGCGACCACATGCGGTTCCCGCCCGGCGAGTTCCTCCTTGCTCATCCAGTGCAGTCCGGACAAGCCATTGGCCCGCCCCCGCAGCTCGAGTTCCTTCAGGCGGGCTACTTCATCCTCGCTGACGGCCACCACGACCTTGCCGCAGATCTCGTGGGGGATGTCGTGTTGCTGGCAAAACGCGATCATCCGCTTGATTCCGTCAACTGCAAGCCTCGCCTTTTCCGAACCGGGCTGGTAGTACAAACCGCAATGCAGGACCCCGCTGTTATGACCGGTTTGGTGCTGGCCGACCTCCGGCTCCTTTTCAAGCACGATGATGTTGCGGAACACCCCGCGCACACTTGCCTGCATGGCGCTGGCCAAGCCCACAATCCCGCCACCAACCACACACAAGGTTTGATATTGCTGCCCGGACATCGCTTTGGTTTCCACTGCTGCGGCCATCCCCAGTCATGTCACCCTGAGAAGCGTGCGGCACTACTGCTCACCAACCCTGCACATGCGCCCGCGAAAAGTCAACCCCCCGCAGCATTTTTCCTCGTTTTCCCACATCCGGCAAGCATCCCCCGCACCGATCAACCACGTCAATACACCACGAGGATCGGACAATACAGCAGTGGCGACACTTCGGCCTGCGTGTCATCCTCGCTTGGCAAGACCTCCCCCCCATCCTCCATGTTGCCCGCCAGAAGCTTTAGTGCGAAGCCGGATTTCGACGATTGCCTCGCCCGCATCTATGCTTGGTATGGCCAGCAGATCATCGACCGGCCGCCGGTTCGGTTTCATCATCACAATGTTGAATATGAGCGGCACCGCGCCATGGCGGGGCCCTGGCGCACAGCCGAGGAGCGCTGGTTGGATGTGGACTTTCAGGTCAAGACCTTCACCGACTCGTTAGAGGGGGCGACCTTTCTTGGCGAAACCTTCCCGGTCTTCTGGCCCAACCTCAGCGCGGTCGTCTATAACCTGTTTCTCGGGCAGCCACCGGAATTCGATGAGGTCACGGCCTGGGTCCAGCCCTGTGTCGCCGCCCTCGACCGGCTGCCGGCCTTGAACGTCCAGCGGGAAAACCGTTATTACAGGGCCGTTGAGCAGCTCACTGCGAAGGCGCTCGCGGTGGCCGAGGGGAGCTTCCTGGTGGGCTACACCGACATGTATGCCGGCATCGATTGCACCGCGCTGTTGCGGGGTGCGGAACAGATGTGTCTGGATGTGATGATGGATCCCGCCGGCCTCAAGCGGCTCATCAGTGCGGCCTTCACGGAGTATGCCGAAGTGTACAGCCGCTTCGACGCCACGCTCAAGGCCCACCGCCAACTGTCCGTCACCTGGATGAACCTCCCCTCTTTCGACACCTTCAATGTGCTGGCCTGCGATTTTTCGGTCAATCTTTCGCCGTCGCATTTCGATGAGTTCTGCCTGCCGGTGATTCGCCGCGAAGCCGAATGTTATGTACACAATGTTTTCCATATCGACGGCAAAGGCGTGGCCAAGCACCTCGACTCCATCCTCACCTTGCCCAATCTGGCCGGAATCCAATGGGTCCAGGGCTATGGCGTTGACCAACCGATTCTCCAATGGCTTCCCCTGATTGAAAAAATCCAGCAGGCGGGCAAGAGCGTGATTGTGGATCTGGCGCCCCGGGAGCTGGCCGACTTCATGAAGCGGGTTGATCCGACCGGCATCATGCTCTGGATCAATGCCGAGCCCGAGGATCAGGCGGACATCCTCAACCAAGTCAAACGCTGGTGAATTGAACAACCGACTTTCGTATGAGTGAAGAGGTGATGCAGCAACGAGTGGTTCCGGTCGAGGAGTTCGAGCGGGAACGGGTGCCGGAACGCGCGACCCGGGGCCTGCGAAGTTTCCTCGGCATGTTTGCCGGCGAGCATGTGGCCGGCACCGAACTGCTCATCGGCCCGCTCTTTGTCGTCCACGGGGTGACGGCCTTTGATCTGCTGGTGGGCCTGCTGGTCGGCAATCTGCTCGCGGTGCTCACCTGGACCTATGTCACCGCGCCCATCGCGGTGAAGCACCGCTTCACGCTTTATTTCCAGCTCGAGAAGATCGGTGGCCGATCGCTCGTCAAGATCTACAATCTGGCCAACGGGGTGCTCTGGTGCTGCGTCGCGGCCGCCATGATCTATGTTTCCGCAACCGCCATTGCGGTGCCGCTCAACTGCCAGATGCCGGCCCTCAATGACTGGCTGCCTCCCGGGCCCGGCCTGGCCATCACGGTCTTCCTAACCGGACTGCTGTTCACCTATGTGGCGGCACGCGGTTACGAGGCCCTGGCGCATTTTGCCAACATCGCGGCCCCGTGGATGGTGGTGCTCTTCGCGGTGTTCGGAATCTCCGCGCTGCCGGAACTCGGCATCCACTCGCTGGCGGATTTCTGGCGCGTCGCCAATCAGTCGATCTGGCCGGGCCATGCCGCCCCCGACAGGATCCAATTCACCTTTTGGCATGTCATGTTTTTCTCGTGGTTCGGCAACATGGCATGGCATTGGGGCATGGGCGATCTGTCGATCTTCCGGTTTGCCAGGAAATATACTTATGGCTTTGCCTCCGCCGCCGGGATGTTTTTCGGGCATTACATGGCCTGGATCTGCGCCGGACTGCTGTATGCGGTTCAGGTGTCCCGCAATGGCGCCGATACCGCGATCACGCCGGGCTCCCTCGCCTCTGGGGTGGCCGGCTGGGCCGGCATCGTGCTGGTCCTCGTCGCCGGCTGGACCACGGCGAATCCGATTCTCTACCGGGCCGGGCTGGCGTTTCAATCGCTGCATGCCACCTGGCCGCGCTTCCGGGTGACGCTTGCCGCCGGGGTGCTCGCCAGTGTGGTGGCGATGTTTCCCGGGCTCTGCTCGAAGTTCCTCGAAATCGCCGCGCTTTATGGCTTGGCACTCTGCCCGATGGGAGCTATCATCTTCGTCGATCACTATTTCATGCGCCAAGCCAACCTGCTTGATTTCTATGCCGAACGGGCCGGTCTGCAAGGCTGGTGGCCGCCGCTGGCCGCCTGGCTGCTGGCGCTGGCGGCCTGTGTGGCCATGAATCTCGGCTGCGGCTTTCAGGTGTTTTTCCTCGGCCTGCCGGGATGGCTCATGGCCGGGATTTTTTACTTCATCATGAGCAAGGTGGCGCAGAGCCGTGTTCTAATCGAGAGCGTCAAACCATGAAACCACTCCTCATGACCCTGTCCTTCCTTGCGCTCGCCGCCAGTCTGGTGTCGTCCATCATCTGCGCCAACCAAGGCTTGAGTGCGGACACCAACAAGCTGGTGCTGCTGGTGGGAATGCTGGTATGGTTTGCGGTGACTCCGTTCTGGATGCGCAAACACAAGCCCTGAGCAAGCACCGGCCAGACCCCACTGCAACCATAACCTTCAAACGCACCAGTTCACCTATCAAACATGCCACCATCATTCACCCCACATCCCCCACCTCATCCATGAAACCACACACCATGCACATCACCCGCTGGCTGCCCCTTGCCCTTGGCTGCGGGCTGCTCGCACCCAGCCTCTCCCCGGCGGAGCAATTCCGGCTGCACAACGAGCTGATCGCAGCCGACTTCGACGCCACCGGACTGACCCGCCTGGCGCTGCCGAACTCGGCCGCCGTCCTCGAGCTGGCGCAGGATTCCGCCGCCCTAACCGTCGATGGCGAGCGGCTCGCGGGGCCCGGCCTCAAACTCACGGGCACCCAACAGGAGCAGGACCGCCTCACCTACACCTATAGCGCCGGCGACCGGCAGCTCCAGGTGATCTATGAGTTGCAGCCCACCTGGCAATTTGTGAGCAAGCAACTCGTGCTAACCCTGGCCAAAGACCGCACCAGCCGGGTGAACGCAGTTGAGGTCTTCCGCGCCGAACTCAAGACCCCGGTGGCACGCGAAACCAAGGCCAGCAATGGCAGCGGAGCCGTGTTCCTCCGGCTCGGCAAGCCGGAAGCGAAGCCGGCATGCAGCGCCTTCCTCGCCATCCAGAATCCTTTCCTCAAATGGGAACGCAAGGACTCACAAGTCGCACTCGGCTATCAACCCGAACTCGAATGGCGCGCCGCCTACGGGCCCTTCGCCTCGGACCGCGTCTGCCTCGGGCTCCAAACCCTAACTGGCAATGAGATGCCCATGCGCAATCTCGGCGAATGGAAGTATGTGCGCGAACCGGAGCACGCGCTCGATGGGCTTCCCACGCTGGATCTGGCGGAGTTCGACGCGATGACCCGCTGCGTGAGTGCCTTCGCCTTGTTCCGTCCGGAGAAGAGCCTGCGCGTCCATGTGCCATGGTGCGAGAATGACTATCAGATTGATGTCGGCACTCCCGCCGGCCGCACTGAATACAAGCGCATTCTCGACCAATGTGCCGCCGTTGGTGTGACCCACTCGCTGTTCACTCCGGCGAACGGCGTCGTCGCCCCGCTGAAGGACAATGCCGACGCCTGGGGTTGGGAGAACTGCCTCTGGCTCGGCCTCGGTCAGAAAATCCGCATGGGCCAATGGGACATTGCCAAGGACCCGATCCCGCCCTCCATCCAGGAAATGCTCGACTATGCCAAAGCCAAGCAGGTGAAGCTGGTGGCCTATGCCTATCCGACGCTCGGGTGGAAACAGAATCCGGAATGGACCGCATGGTGCGGCGGCAAGACCGGCGGCTATGTGGGGGTGGATACCGGCGTGCGCAGTTTCCAGGATTGGTTTGTCGATCAACTGGTGGCGTTCCAGCAACGCACCGGCATCAGCGGCTACTGCTTCGACCATTGGTGGATCGCCTATGAGCCGACCAAGGAAGGTGCCACGCCTTCTAGCAAATACGCGCAGTGGAATGGCTGCCGCCGCATCCTCGAGGAATTGCGCCGCCGCATCCCGGAGGTCGTCATCGACGGCCGCCAGCAATACCAATGGTTCGGCCCGTGGACGTGGCTCGGCGGCTCCTATCCGCATCCCACCACCACCGACGAACAACCGGGCAGCTTTGAGAATTTTCCCGACCTCCACTTCAGCCGCGTCTCGGGCGACCGGCAACGCTGGGCCACCTGGTTCTATCACATGGAGCAATTCACGCCATGGGAATTGGTGCCCGGCTACATGACCCACCAAACACCCCGCAGCGACGCCAAGGGCCAATGCGTTCGCGACCGTGCCTTCCACGCCCGCGACTGGGATGTGTTAGGCTGGCGGTATTCGGTGATTTCATCGGTCGGCACCGCGCCGTTCAACCATGTGGTGGATTTGCTCCCGGCCCGCGACGAGACCGAGTTCAAGAGCTTTCTTCCCGCCGAGCAACAATGGCTGCGCGGGTGGATGGATTGGACCGATGCCAACCGGGCGGTCCTCAAGAAGCTGCGTCCCATCATCGGCCCACCGGTGCTCGGTCGCATCGACGGCACCGCCGCCATTGATGGCGACCACGGCTTCGCCTTCCTGTTCAACCCGAACTACCGCGAACTTAATGCCGAATTCACGCTGGACGCCAGCATCGGGTTGACCCAGGGCAGCGAGTTCCTGCTGCGCGAACTCTATCCGCGTGCCGGACGTTTGTTAGGAAAGCCCGGTGCCGGCCGGTGGCACCTCGGCGACAAGGTGAGCCTGGCGATCAAGGGTCCCGAAGCACTTGTCCTCGAAGTGGTGCCCGCCACCGCGATCCAGCGTCCCGCGCTGCTGCAAGCCGATGGCAAAGCCGTGCTGGACGGCGAGCGGCTGGTGCTCACCGAGGTCCGTGGCGAAACGGGTCGTCCGACCGTTCTCGCCGTGCTGCTTCCCGCCGGCCGGAAGGTTGCCATGGTCAGCGTCAATGGTCGCGAGTTCACCACGTTCCAAACCGGCAATGACGTGCTGAGCTTGCCCGTCACCTTCGCCGGCCCGCGCGTCGAGCACTGCCAGCAAGTTGGCGCCTACGACCGCAACTTCGCGGACAAGCTGTTCCGCGCCGATCTAACCGTTCCAAAGCGGGTGTTCGAGCAACTCGCCGCCCGCCGCAAGGCCTGGCCGGTTGACTATACGGAAGAGGAACTGCTCGCCACCTGGCGGGGCTCCGATCGCCTGCTGCTTCACCTCCAGATCGCCGATCCCAAAGACGAATGGGCGGTGAGCCTCAAGATCGACGGCCAGGCGGTCGAAGTGAAGAAGGCCTACGGCGACGTCTTCCCGTTAGGGCGCGAGCGCACGTTCAGCGGCTTCTATGCCGACCTGTCGAAGCTGCAACCCGACCTCGCTCATCAGGTTGAAGTGGCATTGCCGGACGGGCTCCAACCCGGCCAGTTCCAAGGCCTGTTCCTCGAAAACGTGGAAACCGAGTTCACGACGGACCTGGCCAAGTAATCCACTCGTCGGCAGCAGCGTCACAGCAGCGGCGGGCGCTCAGGCTCCGGGCTTGCGACCGCCCCAGTGGATGATGCCGGCCTCATCGAGCCAGCCCAGCTTGCCCAGCAGGAGCGACGGCGGACAAAAGCCGGTGAACACGGACTGAATCAGATTCACGCCGGCGAAGGCCGGCAGGAGCAGCCACCAGGGGCTGACGAAATGGGCCAGGGCGGTGCCAATGAGGACGACCGAACCGGCGAGCAGACGGATGAGGGAATCGATTTTCATGACGGAATTGAATGCAACCAGATGCAAACAAGCACAGGGTTGCATTCACGTCAAGCCCCCCGCCGTGCATTCCTCCATGGCCTTGGTGGGGCGTTACCAGCACGCCAGCTTCTGCCGCAGCCGGTGAACCGACAGCTCTCCTAACAATTCATGACCTGCCAGCGAACCCGGAGCGACGACTGCGGCATCATTCCTCCAGGGCGGGACCTCGCGGAGGAACTTGACCGCCTTGGCCACCCGGGTTGCCTGGCCCCCCTGGCGCACCGGGGGGCATGCCGGGACCTTGCACGCCGGGACCTTGGCCACCGGGGGGCATGCCGGGGCCTTGCATACCGGGGCCTTGGCCGCCGGAGGGCATGCCGGGACCTTGCATGCCGGGACCTTGGCCGCCGGGGGGCATGCCGGGGCCTTGCATACCGGGACCTTGCATGCCGGGACCTTGCATGCCGGGGCCTTGCATACCGGGACCTTGCATGCCGGGACCTTGCATGCCGGGACCTTGCATGCCGGGGCCTTGCATACCGGGACCTTGCATGCCGGGACCTTGGCCACCGGGGGCACCGGGGCGTTGTGGTGGCCGCATCTGCTTCATCTGCTCAAGTTGCGCGGGGGTGAGGATATTCTCGATCTTCGCCTTCACCTCAGCCTCCAGGTCCGCCACTTGTTGGATCTGCCCGGGGGTGAGCCTCAGGAACTCCGGAGCACCCGGGGGCAACAGGCGAGGCCCGCCCGGCCGCTGCTGCGGGCCACCTTGCGGAACACCCGGCGGCGGCGGCGGTTGTGGACGTTCACCGGACGGGGGCGGCCCCGCCTCTTCCTGTGCAGTTAGAAACCCTGCCGACACACCGAGTGTCAGCACTAACATGATTGACGACTTTTTCATGATGTTACCTTTCGTGTTTTTTTTCTCCTTCGCTTCAGCCGCCCGCACCGGCGTCGATGCAGTAAAGAAAACGGTCGGAGCTCAGGAAAAGCTGGTGGCCCACCATCGCGGGACGTGCCGTTGAAGCTCACCAGCAGCCTCAGCAGTGGGGCTGTTAGAGCACGGATCCTCGTGGTGGCAGGCGTATTCATCTCGTTGGGTTGGTGAGATTCACCGCGAATCATGTTAAGTCCGTATGTCGATTCAAGGGAAAATTGTCAAGGAAGGGTAAAATTTCCGGGGTGCTGCCACCTGCCATCCCGCCGCACAGTTCCTGATCCCGGCGGAAAATGAGTTGGCACCTCTGACCTCCGACCTCTGACACTCACGAGAAATTCAGCGCGTCCATATCAAAGACGACGGTGACATCCTCTGGCAGGGAGGTGCGAGCGAGTACTGCCTGGACGTGGCGGGTGAGCGAGCGGGCGCGTGGCGAGCGGAGGGTGATTTGGAAGCGGAATTGGCCGTGGGCGCGGATCAGGGGCGAGGGCAGGACCTCGCCGAGTTGGAGGCCCTGGGGCAGGTCTTCCTTGAGTCGGAGATGCAGGGTTTGCAGGGTGAACTCGGCGCGTCGTTCGTGAGTTGAGCGGGCGGTGAGCACGGCGCAATGGCCGTAGGGAGGAAAGCCGAAGGCGCGGCGGAACTCCAACTCCTGCTCGGAGAACCCATCGAAGTCATGCCGCCTCGCATATTGGATGGAAGGCGAGTGCGGCGTGAAGGTTTGCACGATCACCTCGCCGGTTAGATCCCCGCGGCCGGCGCGGCCGGACACCTGCGTGAGCAGTTGGAACGTGCGCTCGCCGGCCCGGAAATCCGGCACATGCAGACCGAGGTCGGCATTGAGAATGCCCACCAGGGTGACGTTGGGGAAATGCAGTCCCTTGGCAATCATCTGTGTGCCTATCAGAATGTCGAGTTGGTGGGTCTTGAAGGCGTGCAGGGTGTCGCGCAAGGCATGGCGTCGGCGCATGGCGTCGGCGTCGATGCGGGCGAACTTCGCCTGCGGCAGCACCTTGGCGAGGACCTCCTCGACCTTCTGGGTGCCATAGCCCTGCAGGATGATCGCCGGGTCCTGGCACTCCGGGCACTTGCGCGGCACGATCGCCTGATGGCCGCAGACGTGGCAGATCAGCCGCTCGTCGGTGCGATGATAGGTCAGGGCCACCGCGCAATGCGGGCACTGGCAGACGTGCCCGCAGGCCGGACATTGCAGAGCACGGGCAAAGCCGCGGCGATTGAGGAACAGAATGGATTGCTCGCCATTGGCGAGCCGTTGTTCCAGCGCGGCACGCAGCTTGTCGGATAGAATCGCCAGGCCTCCCTGCTGCTTGGCCCTTTCCAGCCGCATGTCCACCACCCGCACCAGGGGCATCGACTGGCCATCGGCGCGGGCGTCGAGGCGCAGCAGATCGTATTTCCCGAGTTGGGTGTTATGCCATGACTCCAGCGATGGCGTGGCCGAGCCTAGCACAATGGCGGCGGGTTCGAAGGCGGCCCGCAGCACCGCCACATCGCGCCCGTGGTAGCGCGGCGGATTCTCCTGCTTGTAGGAATTCTCGTGTTCCTCATCGACGATGATGAGCCCGAGATCCGGCAGCGGCGCGAACACCGCCGAGCGCGCGCCGATCACAATCCGGGCAATGCCTTTGCGGATGCGGTGCCATTCGTCGAAGCGCTCGCCCTGGGACAGGTGCGAGTGCAACACCGCCACCTGCTCCTGCATCCCGGCGAAGCGCGCCTTGAAACGGCGCACCGTTTGCGGCGTCAGGGAAATCTCCGGAACCAGAATCAACACGGTTTTTCCCAACCCGATGGCGCGACTGGCGGCTTGCAGATAGACTTCCGTTTTCCCCGAACCGGTGACGCCTAACAACAGGATCGGTTTGGACCCGGCGGGATCCGTCACCGCCTGCAGCACCTTCTCCAGCGCAAGGGCCTGGCCGGGATTGAGCGTCAGCGGTTTGGATTCGAGAACCTCCTCAAGCTCGTCGGCGTCGGGGTCGCGGCGGACTTCCTCGATCTCCATCCGCAGCAGTCCGGTCTTTTCCATGGCCTTGAGGGTGGCGGACAAACCCTCACCCAACTCGGCCACCGGCAACCTGCCATCCGGCGCATCCAGCAGCAACAGCATGATCGCATGTTGTCGCGGCGCCCGCTTGGCGAGTTTTGCCAAGCCCGCGGCGTCCGGCTCGACGCCCAGCACTGCGAGGCGCCGGGTCTTGGCGGAGTTCTCCTCGGTCCGCACCGCTTCCGGGAGCAACGAGCGAATGACGGATTCAATACTAGATCCGTAGTAATTGGCGATCCACTCGCCGGCACGCAGCAGGACCGGCGTGATCAGCGGCTCCGGATCGAGCAGGCATTCCAGCTCGCGCATGGCAAAGTCCGCCTGTGCCACCTCGCCCAGCGCCAGCACCGTGCCGGTGGCGGCTTGCCGACGCAAGGGCACGCGCACCCGGCACCCCGGCAGCACGGTGAGCCCGGCCGGAATGGCATAGTCGAACACCAGCTCCGAAGAGCCGTCAATCAGAACACGGGCGGTCACGCCACCAGCCTGCCAGCCCGTCCGCCGCAGGCCAAGTTTGAAATTGCGCCGGGCCAAACCCGCGGACTGCCTATCATTCCAAGATCCGCACCATCGGCAGTCCGGTGAATCGGGCGATAGTCTCGAACCACCACACACTTCCCGGGCTGGACCTTGAATTGACAAGGAATTGGCAATGAATCCCGGAACATGACTTGGCACCTTCCGGGGGGGGCCGCGACCGGCATCCGGTTGGATATGTTAGGCCATGGTTGGTCGCTGTTGGGCTCGGTTGCGGCGGCGGCCCGCCAGGCGGGCGTGAATGAATCGACGATGCGCCAGGCCTTGCGCGGCGGACGTGTCGTCAGGACGCCAGCGCCAGACGGGGCGGTCTCCCAAGACCGGGCGGAGGGCACGACCAAGTCGGAGCGGAGCCGCTCGGACGCGGCGGCGGCGGCGCTTCCCACCGCACTCCATACCTTCACCTGCCCAGGCGCGAGCCAAAGTCTGGAGTGCGGTGGGAAGGGCGCAGCCCGCCACACCGCTGTGGCTAACAGCGGCCATGCTTACTCACCACTCCTTGGCGTGGACGTGGATTTTCATCCACCAATCGGCCTGCGCCAGAGGGCCGCTCCTGCTGCGCCTCGGCGCAAGCAACGGAGCGCCGGCTTCAGCCGGCGAGCCAAGGATGATGGGTGCTCCGCTCGCATGCGCCAATGGCCTATTCGCTGCAGCTACCAAGGCAGGCAAGCCCGCGCTCCATACAGACTCGCCGGCTGAAGCCAGCGCTCCGCACCACCACTCCAACATTCAACTTCCAGCATTCAATGATCAAGTAAGATCAAGACATGACCCCGCAGCGGCACTGCTGCCACCCGCAAACAATTCGTCTGAAACGCCAACCAGTGCCAACTCATTTTCCGCCGGGATCAGGAACTGTGCACCAGGTGGCTCCGCCCGACACGGGGACGGAGAAGAATTAGTGATTGGTGATTCTTGATTTTTGATTTGCGAAGGGAAGAGGAAGAATCCGCCCTGCGGCCAGGGTCACGGCACGATCTGCACGCGGTCGCCGACGCGGGTCATGGCGAACAGTTCGGCCGCCTTGCCGGCAGGGACGCGGATGCAGCCGTGCGAGGCGGGATTGCCGGAAACGTATCCTTGGTGGAGTCCGAAGTCGCCGCAATTGAGGCGCTGGAAATACGGCATGCTGGCATGATAGATCGTGGAGGTCCAGGTGCGGTTCTTGTCGGTGATGACGAAATCCCCGGTGTGGGTGGCATAACCGCTGCGGCCGGTGGAGACCTTGCTGTTGAAAATCTCCTTGCCCGCCGCGTCAAACACGCGGACCCGTTGCCCGGCGAGGCTGACCACAATGCGGCGTTCCTCGCGCTCGGGATCTTGCCCGAGCAGGACGCGCATCATTTTCACATCCTCCCGCAGCGCCGCGAAATTGAGCGGCGAGAACCGGGTGTTGCGGGCCCAGACGTTTTTCCTGGCCCCGGCGGCGAGCAAATGCACGGCACTTTGCGACACCCCGGCATCCGCCGCAAGCATCAACGGCGTGAGGTTGCGATCCGTGCGGAGTTCCCATTGCATGATGCCGGAACGCACCACGCGGATGAACGCCGGACTGACGGGATAACAGAAGGGTGCATTGGGATTCGCGCCCGCATCCAAGAGGCCTTTCACGGCCCCGTGACAACCGGTGGCAATGGCCAGGTGCAGTGGCGACTGGCCTTCGGCGAGGCGGGCGTTGATGGCCGCGCCGTGAGCGATGAGGCCTGCGGCAAGCGCGTCGTTGCGAGCGCGAAGGGCTGCCGCGAGCGGAGAATCGAAGGTTGGCGTGCGGCAGGAATCGGGCGCCACGCCGCAGGCAAGCAGCAGGCGAGCCATGGTGCTGTCGCCACGGGTACACGCCGCGTAAAGCGCATTCCCGGCAGGACAGCCATAGTCTAACAACAACTTCACCAGCGAGCCCCGGCCGGCGGCGGCCGCGTCCTCCACCAAGCCCCGGCGGCGGGAATCGCGGAATCCCGGATCGACCCCAACACCCAGGAGCAACCCGAGCAACGCGTGGTCATTGGCGGCAAACGCATTTTCAAGCGGTGCGAGGCCGGCGGCATCCGGCCGGTTGAAGTCCGCCTTGACTCGCGCCAGCAGGTGCATGCCCTCGGCCCACCGGAGCCGGATGGCGGCATGCACTGCGGTGGTCCTGGCCGCGCCCGCATGGTTGGGGTCGGCTCCGCCTTGCAACAGCAAGCCTAGCAAGCCCGGATCGCGGGCGGCGATCACCCGCTCAAGCGGCGTGAGCCCGCCGGAACCCGCCAGATTCGGGTCGGCCCCGCCTTGCAACAACAAGCCTAGCAAGTCCGGATCGCGGGCGGCGATCACCCGCTCAAGCGGCGTGAGCCCGGCGGAACCCACCAGATTCGGGTCGGCCCCGCATCTCAACATCAGGGCCAGCACCGTGCGATCACGGTCGCCGAGTGCCTGCTCCAGCGGGGTGAGCCCGGCGGAACTTGCTAGATTCGGGTCGGCCCCGCCGGCGACAAGCTGCGGGACCGCATCCAGCCAGCCGCGCCGGAGCGCGAGCTGCAAGGTGCTTTCCCCATTGGCATTGAGCGTGCCGGGGTCCGCGCCGAGCTTGATGAGGGCATCGACCAGGTTGCGCCTGCCGCACTCGATGGCGATGTGGAGCAACGGATTGCCCAGTTGATCCTTCAGATGGGGATCGGTGCCGGAACCTAACATCAAGCGGACGGCAGGCAGGCGGCCGGCCCGGATCGCCCATGGCAGAATCCTCTCGCCATCCGGCAGCCGGGCGTCCCCTCTGGCACCGCTGGTCAGCAGGCTCCCGACCACGACCGGATGGCCACTCGCGATCACCACTCCCAGCACGCTGACCCCATCGGCGGTGGTGGCATTGACGTCCGCCTGTGCCTCGATGAGCAGCAGTGCCAAGTGCGGGTCCCGGTATTCCACCGCGATTCGCAGCGGGGTGCGGCCCCGCGAATCGCGCTGTTCGGTATGCACGCCGGCCTCCAGCAGCAGGCGGCTTTGTGGCAGGTCATGCCTGAGCACCGCTTGCACCAGCGACCAGCCGGACACTTCCACGCCCGCCTCGGACAACTCGCGCAACGCCCGCTTCTGCGGCGTGTCACAAGACCCGAGCAGTGCCGCTCCTATCAGCAGCAGGCAGGCAAGGTAAGTTCTGGAAATTCCGGCACCCATCACGACAGCGGCGAGCCTAGGGCAAAGGCCCTGCCGAGTATATGGATTTTCCGAGATATCTGCGGGCACCGGGAGATTGGTCTAGGCGAAGTGCCGCAGCCATGAGAAAAACGCCGCCTCATCCGCCGCCATGGGAACCGCGTGTTGGTCCCTGCCTGCCAGGCAGGCCAGGCGTTCCGGGATCACGACCCGGCCGCTGCCCAGGACGCTGTCGAGCACTTCGGGAAACTTTGCCGGGTGCGCGGTTTCGAGCACGACGGTGGCGGCTTCCGGATGCGTGGCTTGCCAGTGTGTGGCAGCGCACCAAGCGACGGCACCATGCGGATCAAGGATGTATTGATGGGCGGCCGCCACTTGCCGAATGGTGGCGCGGGTTTCCTCATCACTCACCGCCCAGCCACTGAGCCGCTTGCACATCGCCTCGCGGTCGTGATCAAACAAGGCCAGCAAGCGGGCAAAATTCGAGGGGTCACCCACATCCATCGCATTGGAAAGCGTGGTGAGGCTGGGGCGCGGCTGATATGGATGGCCGGCGAGGTATTGGGTGAGCACGTCATTGCGATTGTTGGCGGCGATGAAATGGGCCACCGGCAGGCCGAGTCGTTGCGCGAGCAGGCCTGCGGTCAGGTTGCCCAGATTGCCGGAGGGCACCACGAACACCGGCTCGATGCCCTCTGGCAGGCACCTGGCACTATGGATGTAGTAGAAAAGCTGCGGAACCAGGCGGGAGATGTTGATTGAGTTCGCCGAGGTGAGCTGCAAGCACGCGGGCAGCCCGGGATGCAACAAGGCCGCCTTCACCAGCCGCTGGCAATCATCAAAGGTGCCATCGACTTCCAGCGCGGTGACGTTGCCGCCGAGGGTGGTGAGTTGTTGTTCCTGAAGCCCGCTGACTTTTCCACGGGGATATAAGATGACCACCCGGATGCCCGGCAGACCATGAAACGCATGGGCCACCGCCCCGCCCGTGTCACCGGACGTGGCCACCAGCACGGTGAGCATCGTGGCATGGTGCCGCGCCAGCCAGCACATGATGCGGGCCATGAAGCGCGCGCCAAAATCCTTGAAGGCAAGCGTGGGTCCATGAAACAGCTCCAACACATACTGCTGCTCCGTCACTTGAACCAGTGGCGCATCGAAGGTGAGCACCTCGTCCACGATGGCACGCAATGCTTCCGCAGGCAGGTCTTCGCCGAAAAATGCCGCTGCCACGCGGAAGGCGATTTCCTGAAACGACAGAGTCCTCCAGGCCTGCCAGAAATCCGCGCCTAACACCGGAATGCGCTCCGGCATGTAGAGTCCGTGATCCGGCGGCAGGGACGACAGGACCGCTTCTTGCAGCGAGACCCGCCGGGTGGCATCGTTGGTGCTGATGAAGTGCATCGTGACCGGAGCTTGGCGGAGAACTATGGGATCACATGCACGCCATGCGGATTGATCCGTGACACATAGATTTGATTGGGCAGGGGCACGGCAGAGAACACTTTGGAAATCGCCTCGCCGGCCTTGCGGGCGGTCTCCTCGCCCTCACACAGTGCAAACACGCTGGGCCCCGCCCCTGAAATGGAAAACCCCAGCGCCCCGGCGGCCATCGCCGCCCGTTTGGCGCGATAGAAATCCGGAATCAACTTCTGCCGGCGCGGCTCGGCAATCACATCGTGAATCGAGCGGCTGATCAGGCCGTAATCTTCCTGGATCAAGCCGCACAACAAGCCGCCGAGATTGCCAATCTGCTGGGTCGCGTTGATCAGGGGGATCTCCTTGGGGAGGATTTCGCGTGCCACCTTGGTTAGAATTTCGATGTCCGGATGGACCACGGCGGCCCAGAGGTTGTTGGGAGCCGGGATGCAGGCCACATCCAGCTCGTCATTGGAGCGGATGAACACAATGCCACCCAACAGACATGGTGCCACGTTGTCCGCGTGCCAGGCCCCGTCCGCCGAGGCCTCGCCCGCCATCGCAAAGGGCAGCAGTTGTTGCTTGGTGAGAGGCTCGCCGATGAGGGTGTTGACTGCGAACGCACCCGCCACCGCACTCGCTGCGGACGAGCCCAGCCCGCTGCCAAACGGCATTTTCTTGTGAATCTCCATCTCGATGCCGCGATCGCTCATGCCCAGGTGCCGGAGCAAATCGAGAGCCGCGACCCCGGCGGTGTTGGCCGCTGCTTCCATGGGTAGCTTCCCATTGTCGCCGGTGATTTTGGTGATGTGCAATCCGGGGGTGTCCGAGGGTCTCACCACCACCTCATCGCCCGGGGCATCAATCGCAAAGCCCAGCACATCATACCCGCAGGCCACATTGGCCACGGTGGCAGGTGCGAACACTCGAATCTCGTGCATATCTTTGGTATTCATCAGGGGCCGCCCCCGGACGGGGCTGCGGGTTGGTTCGTGGCCTTGGTTGGGTGCGGCAGGCCGGGGCGGTTGCTAACAGGCTTGCCGCAGCCGTTATGGCCGATGGTCGGCGGAGAGGCAACCCCAAAGTCGTCTGATCTCACCGCCCAGGGGGCACGGAGCACGGGCGTGCGGCAGCGGATGCCGTTTCAACCGGCTCACTTCACCGCGAATTTCAGCCGGGATTTTCCCTCCGGATCTTTGACGGGATCGGGATACCAGGTGATGGCAAACCCATCGTGAACGGGTTGCTCGAGCCGACTCGATAGCTCCATCCTGGAATTCGGGGTGGCGCTGAACTCGATGACCTTCCCCTGATAGGCGCTGACCTCCACCTTCAGCTCGGCGAGACCCGGGCCGTTGATTTGCTTCGGCTCGGGCGCGAGCTTGTCGGCACCGGTGAGATTCATGCGTTTGCCATCAGTCCGGAGGATGGCGAGCCGATCATCCTTGAGCACTTTCCCGAAGGCCTTGGCCGCTTTCGTGCCGCTCATCGGCACCTTGTCGTAGGCGCTTGGAACGGTCGCCCGGACGCTGAAACGCAGCGGGTTTTTCGTTAGCGTGCCGCGGTCTAACAAGCGCCCGCCGATGGAGACCACGCCGCGTTCCACCTCGAGGTGGACCTCGAAGCTGGCACCGCCCGTGATTTTCCCGCGGAAGCTGACCTTGCCCGGCACGGCGGTCGCCGGGTCCTTGGTTTCGAGGGTGTCCGGCTGGATTTTCCTGGTGACGGTGCGGCCGTTCGGCAGCACCTCCTCGATCACCAGGGTGACGGGCAGGAGGTGGGTCTTGCCAATCGGCTTGCCGGATTTTCCCAGCGGGGTGAGTTTGCCGACGGCACTGCTATCCAGTCCGAAGGTGAACTTTTTGTTCTCATACGCGAGGAAGTGGCCGAACCAGGGGTTCACGTCCAGACTGGGCAGTGCTGCGGGGGCCGGTGCGATGCCGCCGGCCGAAACCAGCATGAGCACGCCAACACCAACCAGCGATGGTTTGAAGTTCATGGGCGCTTCTACCCGGATTCGCGGCCCCAAGCAAGCGGAAAATTGCAGGAAACTGCGCCAAGAATCACAATGTTTTTGGAATGCGGGCTTTGCCGGTGTCTCTCGCATGGGCAAGTGTTGGCACAGGAGGGCGGGAAAATCCCTGCCACAACCCTGCCCGACAACATGCCCAAGGGGGCCAGCACCCCCAGCCCGGCGGCTGCGGCAGCGCTTGCTCCTCTCAGTTCAAAGCCAGGATGACGGAAGCCCAGGAACAGGCCCTTCACGCCGTCTTTGAGCGCCGCGCCGCTTGGCTCCGCCCGATCATTGCCACGATGAACAGCACCGGCGAAATGATCCTTGCCCGCATGACGGAAACCGGCCGCGCCGACCGGGGCGAACCCCTCTTGCGCCGCATGCGGGAGTTTTGCGAGGTTGTCACCTTCGCGCCTGGGGCGCAAGCGTCGCCATGATTTCAAACCCCATCAGGGTTTCCCACCCTTGCCGCCGGGCGCGGGAGCGGTCAACAGGAAAACCGAATCCCGTGCTTGATCGATCATCACACGCCCGACGATGGAACCGCTATGGACTGCTTTCCGCCGCGACTTGAAAGCGCTCAGATCTCTTGACATAGGGGGATTTTTCATTTCGTAGGGCGGGCGGGGTGAGGTGAGGACGGCGATTTGAAAAAGCGTATGAAACGGGCGGTTTGAAAAGGGCATGGTGTTAGGGGTCGTCTGCTTCAAGAACTTCACTC
>JAPLUI010000130.1 GCA_026397725.1 Verrucomicrobiota bacterium
ACGCACTCATGGGCCGCCCTTCCGCTACCACCACAAGAATGTGGTGGCTCCTTATCGCGCCCACGTTACTCCCGGTGCCACACCCGCCCACCGGGTTCTGATGCTGAGAACGGGAACGCCGAATCCTGGTGACGGACCGGAAGATGCTTGGGCCGCAGCGTGCGCCGGGACTTAGCCACAGCGGTGTGGCTGAACCGTTAGAGCTGCTGCTACACCATTCTTCACGCCGAGGATTTCAACATTCAGGGTGGCACCGCGTTAGCCCAGGAATTCTGGGCGACGTCCTATGATGTGCCGCCGGAAACCATCGAAGGTCACGCCGAGGATTTCCGCTCGGACATTGATGCGTTTGGCGCCACCTTGCTTTCCTGGGTGGCACGCGTGAGAGAGCGCAAGCGGGGCTCGCAGCGCGGGGCAAAGAAGTTGATTGGTCTGGCGAAAAAAATTTGTCATGGCCCTACTGGGTCGGCCCTGAGGCGGAAGAATCTTGACGGGACTCCCGGCTCGGGCGTGACCACGAAGTGGGTGATCGCGCTCGGCCATTGAGTGACGGGGGCGACGGGCTGCCAGTTGGGCGACGCGAGCGAGTCGGTGTATTCGACCGTGAAGAGCCACTGCGCGCCGGCGGTCTCCCAATCGAGCGACAACGTGCCGTGGGCGGTGCCGGGAGCAATTCGAAAATTCACGCCGGGCTGGGTGAGCGTGGAGAAGACGAGGGTGCTCGTCGAGGGGCCGACATTTCCCGCGGCGTCCGAGGGCGTGATGCTCACGTTGTAGCCCGAGGCGGGAAGCAACCCGGTGAGTGGCGTGGTGAGATTCGTGCCGGGGACATCGAGTGTGATCACATGATTCGGCAGGCCGGGGAGGCCGAAGTGCGTGGCAACGAGGTGATAGTTGGTCACGCCGATGTTGTCGCCCGCAGGCGTCCACGAGAGCGTGCAATGGTCAAACGAAATCGCGCTCGCGGTCATCTGTGCGACGGGAGTGGGTTTCACGGTGTCGGTGCCATGCGGCAGGACGGTGACGGTAAAGGTGGCGCTGCCGCCAGTGGTGTTAGGGTTCGTGGCGTAAACGGTGAAGGTATTCACGCCGACCTGCGTGGCGGTGGGCTGCCACTGCACGACGGCGTAGTCTTTCAGCGGGTCGGCACCGCCCGTGCGGGAAACGGTTAGACCATCCGGGCCGGCGTAGGTGCTGAAGGTGGGCGGGCCGGGATTGGCAGCCGCACTGAGCGTGTAGAGGAATGAATTGCCAACGATGACGGTGGCGGATTCGGCGAAATTCGTGTGGGTGATGACCGGCAGCGTGAGCACGCCGTTGGAGACAGGCGTCGAGAGCAGGGAAATATTTCCCGCGGCATCCACTGCGGCAACGTAGTAGGCGGTGGCGAACGAGGGCGAAATGTAGGAGCGGTTGGTGATGCCGCTGGCGATGAGCCCGAGGTGCGAGGAGCGCGAGCCGCGGAAGAGGCCGTAGAGTTTGTAACTCACGACGCCGACGTCGTCCGAACCGGCGGGCCACGTGAGGGTGACGCTCGTCTCCGAGCGGGAGACGAGCGCGATGCTCGCGGGCGCGGTGGGCCTGATGGTGTCGGTAGGGATCGGCGTGACGCTGATGGCGAAGGTTTGCTCGGCGACGCCTGCGCTGCTCGTCGCGCGGACGGTGACGCGGTGGCTGCCGGTTTGAGTTGCTGCCGGGGTCCAAACGATGCAGCCGCTGGTGGCGTCGAGCGTTATGCCGGACGGTGCGGCAGCGAGTGAAATCACAGGTCGTGGATTACCAATGGCGATGGCCTTGTAGCTGAAGGTATGCGTGACCATGGTGCCAGTCGGGCCGGTGGCGGTCTGCACCTCGGTGCCGTCGTTCTTCCAATCGATCGTGAAGGTGAAGACATCCGCCGCCGCGGCAGGATACGAACTGAGCGCGCTGAGCGCGAAGGTCGCGGGCACCGCCATCGTGACGCCTGCGTTCGGCCCGATGCTGATCACCGGCTTCGTCTCGGTGGTGACGGTGAAGGTGCCGATGACTCCGCCCGGCATGAAGTTGCCCGCGACATCGCGCACCACGTTCGGCTCCACCGCGATGGTATAGACGCCATTCGCCGCGCCATTCCAAAAACCAGCCCCGGCCACAGGCGGCATCACATGGAAATTCGCCACGGCTTTGATTCCATCGCTCGTCGGGGTCTTGCTATAAAACGTCGCGACTTGAGTGTAGCCATTCGGTCCGGTGACGCGCACGGCGCCCGTGGCAACGCTGGCATTCAACACGCTGACATCGTCCCAAAAAGTCACAGGGAAAATGTGTGCGCCGGACTTGAGCGAAGTTATATCTGTGGCCTTCGCGATGGCGACCGGTGGCTTGGTATCCGCATTGGAATGCGGGGTGAGCAGGAAGGCGCGCGGCTGGCCATTCAAGAGGCCATTGCCGACGATAACGCCGCTGTCGTTCACGCCGCGGGCTTCGGTGAGCACCCAGCCGGAGTTTACGGGGACGAGTTCATTAAGGTCGTGCATGCCAAGTGGTGCCGACCACACGAAGGCATGCATGGCGCTGGCGGAATCCTGCGCGGTGCCGACGACAAAGCCGGCGCTATCGAGCGCAAACGCCGTCGAGACATAGCCGCCGAGCGTGCCGAGGTCGGCCATGCCCGTCTCGTCTGTGAAGAGAAACGCGTGCGTGTCAATGCTCAGCGATGACGACGTGCCCGCGACCTGGCCCGCGTTGTTGATCGCATAGGCCCAGCTCTCGTCGCCGCCGAGCGTGCCAATTTCCGTCATGTTCGTGCCGTCGGCAGCGGTGCGGAATGCGCGATTGAAGCCGCTCGGCGATGTCCCGATGCCCACCACCCGCCCTGCGTCATTGATGCCATAAGCCGCCACCGTCGCAGGCAGTAGCGCCTACGGGATCGTGCCGAGGTTCAGCATCAGGCTCGGCGGCGAATACCGGAACGCCTGCTCGTCTCCGTCATTCGATGAGAACCCGACGACTTGCCCCGAGGCATTGAGGTGCTGCGCGAAGATCGGCGCCCCGCCGCCATTGCCGCCGATGTCCGCCAGCCCGCCTGCATCGCTGAAGACAAACCCATGCGCGAAGCCGGCGGCGTCCGTCGAGTAGCCGGTCACCTGCCCCGCCTCGTTGATCCCGAGCGCACGTGATTCCGCGCCGCCAAACGACCCGAGATTCACCGTCCCGGTGCCCGGCGTGAAGCGCCACGCCTGCGCCCCGTTCGCACCGACGATCGAATACCCGGACACCTGCCCGCCAGCATTCACGCCAGTTGCAAAACTCGGATTCGCACCCGGCGCACTCACCTCGGTGACGGTGTATGTTTGTGCCGCCGCGAAGCGTGCCGCCGCCAGCATGAACGCAAGCGCAAGGTTTGCCGTGCGAGTGCAAGGCCGCCGTTTCCAGGAACAGTTGACTAATGTTATCATAAGCAATTCAGGTAATGGTTTTGCAGCATTGCCGCTGATTGCCCGCTGCACTACAAGTTCCGCCTGATCAGTGTCAGCTCAGCAAACGCGCCATGTCACGGGTGGAACAGGCGATAGAACTTCTTCCCCGCAAGTACGGGTTCGGTGACGTAAAAGTTGTCGCTGTCCGTCGGATAAGGTGGCGGGACGTTCGTCCACGCGACGGGTGCGGCGGACAGATTTGTCGTCGCCTGCAAGGTCCATCCCTCGGCGGCCAGCGGCCACGAGAGGACCACCGTGTTGGTGGCGGGCTGGCTGATGGCCAAGACTGGCAGGGCGAAGGTCACCTGGAGCGTGTGGTTGCGCTCGATGGCATCCAGCCAGAACGTCGTCCCGCCCGTCTGCACCACGCGGCCATCCAGCCACCAGCACGCGACGTCGCAGCCCGCCTCCGGAGTGGCCGAGAATGATTGTTGGTCGCCATAAACGACCGCCACCGCCCCGGTGGGCGACAGGCTGCCACCCGGGCCGGCGTTGGCCTGCACGGTGTAACTTTCGAGGGCGAAAGTAATGCCGACCCAGTGATCGGCAGTGATGTTCGGAAGCGTGAACGTCGCGCCACCGGTGGCGACCGGCGCGTCATCGACCGTCCACTGGGCGACGCGATAGTGCGGGTCGGGGTGCGCGGTGAATGTCACGCCATCACCCCAGTCAACGGTGATGGCCTTCGCGTCGCTGTTGGGCGTTAAACTGCCGCCGTAGCCGGCGACGGTCATCACGAAATGGGTGATGCGGATGAACTCCACGCGCACGGCGATAGCGTCCTGATCGCCAAGGTGGTGCAAGAATGACGTGGTGTCCGAGCCGTATCTGAGGCCATCAAAGTACCAATCCTCGACTTTGTATCCCGGATTGGGCGTGGCGGTGTAAGTTATGTCCGACATGTGGGGCATCACGACTGAGCCTTTCGGATCGACATTTCCATTGGCGCCGCACGAGATGGTCAGTTCGACGTTCCCCGGGTCAGCCTTGGCGGGCGTGACTCCGAGCCACAGCAGCGGCGCGAGCCACAGCAGCCCGAGCCGTGACGGTCCCGCGAGGTGCCAAATCCCGCTGGCGGGCGTGGCTGGTAAATGGCAAAGGCGGTGGCGATTTTGTTCCGAGGACTGGTTCATGTATTTGATGGTGGTTGGTTGATCATGGTTTCCAGGCGGAGGGCCGCTCCCACTGTGCCGCGCCAGCCCAACCCAGGCATTCGGTTCGTCAAGGTTGCGGATTAACTACCTGACCGAGCGAATGATAAATTGCTTTTCACGGCTGGTGCGTATGATGGGCTAAAGTGCGGTTCGGAAAGCGGGAGAAAAGGGGTTGCGGGGAAAGGAGGGGCGGAAAACGCCCCCCCAGGCGCCCGGACGGACAGGTCGGAGGTAGGGATTTGGGCTTCAATGGTGTGCTACACGGCGGCCATAGCGGACTTGGGACAAGCGCGATTGCACAGGTTATCCCCGCCCTCGCAAGAAGAATCTTCAAGGAATGGCAATTTTTTTCAAAGACTCGCGATTCAGTCGAAGAAGGGCACCAGGATGCGACCGTCGCCCAGCGGGATTTCCACGGATTGGCATGGCGGGCGTTGGTCGTACAAGTCGTCTGGTTCTTCTGCTGATGCGGGTGGGCGAGACGCCCACCAGCTTGATGATGGTCCCAGAGGTCCGGTGGTTCGTCATCGGGGATCCATTCCTTAATCGCGTGCACCACAAGGTTCCAGGTGTAATGTCGATTATCGGCTCGAAGGTCGCCACAAGGTTCCAGGTGTAATGTCGATTCCTGACGACTTTCAACTTTCGGATTTCCCAAAGCCCTTTTTGCGCACCGCCGCCCGGTTCACACGCGCAATTAACGACGAAAACCCGCGCTTGAGCCGAATTTGACGGGCGCTACCATGATAAACCAGCCGCTCGCGACGGTAACCCGACGCGCATCGCCACAGCGGAGCCGCGCCGCCGGTGAAAATTCCCGTTGCAAGGCGTTCAGGCCCTACCCGTCCCTACCCGTCCCTACCCGATCCCCGTGCGCAAATCCCGGGCGGTCCACAAATACCGGTTCGCCGCTTGTCCGGCCCCGCGCATTCGCCGTGCGCCATCCTTTCTGCCCGGTCCGAAGCGATCCCGGCACG
>JAPLUI010000389.1 GCA_026397725.1 Verrucomicrobiota bacterium
TTGCGGGCATCGGGATGAAACATGTCATTGCAACACAGGCACTTGCGGGAGGCGGTGGAACTCATCGGCGGACGCAAAATGCACTGCCAACCACCCGCTTCCAGCCACCGTTTCGGAAGAAAATCCTCCCCGCCACCCTCTGCGAAGAAGACCGGGAAGAAGACGCAGGAAGAAGAGTTTTGCTAGAAGCTTTCGAAGAAGATCTAACGCAAGCGCCATCCGACGTTCAAGTCGCCCATTTCATCGGCTTTCCATAACGCCGCTCACAAAATCGTGCGCGTCGTGGAAAAAACCAAGGCAAGGGCCCCAACAACCTCCGAAGAAATCACGATCCTAACCCAAAAAGTGGGACAGGACGGCAAGAAGGAACACATCGAGTATCTCGCCCACCAATCCGCGTGGCTCTTCGGCTCCGACAACACCGATCTCGCCTTCGCGAGCTTTCTCGTCTTTTCCGAAGCCCGTGTCCTCGCCTTCCCCATCCGCTCCGCCTGCGCCACCTCGCTCCACCTCCAGCGTGCCACCAGCGAGGCCCTGGCCTTTCTCTCATTCCTGAAGCGCTTCACCACCAAAGAGGAAAATGAGTTATGATGTCCGAGGCCGAATTCCTGGCCGGCATCACCGGCAGCCCGAATGATCTCGCGCTCACCGTGCGGGCCCTGCAAAGCACGGGGCAGCCATTCTGTCTGATTGGCGGCTTGGCGGTGAATCAATACGTCGAGCCCATGGTCACTCTGGATGCGGACTTCGTCATCGCCGCCCGCTCCGGAACTGCGGCAGCACTGCACGCGGCAGGCTTTGTCGTCGAGGAATTCCCGCACTCGCTCAACGCCACTCTTCCCGGCAGCCGCCTGCGCATCCAGATTACCATCAACGACCGCTATGGCAGCTTCCCCAGCCGGGCCATCACCGCCACCCTCTTCGGAGTCGAAATGCCCATCGCCTGCCTGGCCGATGTGGTCCAAGGCAAACTCTGGGCCGCCACCGACCCCGCCCGCCGCATGACCAAACGGCGCAAGGACGAACTCGACCTCATCCGCCTCGCGGAAACCCACCCCCAAGTGCTCGATCTGATCCCCAGTGGCATTTTTCCCTCCGTGGACGAACTCCGCCCCCCCCCTAACCGCCATGCCGATCCACGCCCCACCCGCCACCCTAACAGCCCTCGGCGGCGGCCTGCTGCCAAAGTGCGAGAGCCGCAGCCTCTTCCAGGACCGCTTCGCCGATCCCAGGCGAAAGATGCTGCCCGCAAGCAGTGGTTCAACGCCTTCATCACCAAGTGTCATCCTCAGGCCGCACCGATCCACCGATGGCTCGTGGCGGGCACTGGTGATTTTCGTCGATCTTTTGAAATGGCCTGAGGGCCAGCAGGCGTTTCTCAACAGGGCACCTCGTGCGATTTCGTTGGAACTCGATGAGATGATGAAGGAAGATGCCCGGCTTACGCCCTTTCCATAGCCACCAAGCCCTTCGCAACACAGGATCACAGACTCAGGTCATCCGCCCCCTCGCTCCGCCATTCCCACCCCACCCCACGTCGCTGGCGACAACTGGGAGCGCCCGGCGGTCACCCTCTACCGATCTTCGACCTCCGAATCACCGCCTTGACTCCCCCGCCTGCGGCGCATAGCGTTTGCCCGTTAGCGGATCGTGGATCGCAGATCGAGGATCAATCATCCATCCACCATCCGCGATCCACCAGCCACCATCCAGCCTCCGCCGCCCCCTGCTCTTCCGTTTTGAATATGGATCTTAGAGTTAAGTGCTGCTCGACCCATGTCCGACGACTTCCATCTCTACCGCCGCGACCGCCGGGACCACTGGCGGGACATCGCCGCACGCATCCGGGCGCAGCCTGGCGTGCTGAACGTGCCGCTGGCCAATATCGACCGTTGGCTGACCAAGGGCCGCCTGCACCCCGGCCCCCTGCTGGAATGGCAGCGCCGAATCATCGCGGCCCAAGCCAAGCCCGCCGAACTCGCGCATCTCCTCGCTTATCTGGAAGCCGACAACCACGACGCCGAGCCGCTCAAATCCTGCTCGCCGTTCGTCGGACCTGAATTCCTGAACCCGGTGAGCGTGCCATGAACCTCCACGCCCTCCAACACCTCGCCAAGGCCGCCCAGGCCCTCGCCGACGATTGCCAGATTGTGGTGCTCGGTTCCGCCTCGTTGCTCGCGTCGTTTCCCGACCTCGGGCACTCCTCCGGTCCGCTCGCCAGCACCTTTGACGCCGACCTCTGCCCGCAGCCCTTTGATGAGAACACCGGCAAGATGTTGGAAGAGGCGCTGGGTGAGTCTCGGGCCTTCCATTCCCGCCACGGCTACCATGCGGACATCCTGCGTGACTCCATCCTGGAAACCCTGCCCGTCGGCTGGCGGGAACGCCTGGTGCCCGTGCCGGATTGTGCCAGCGTCCTCGCCCTCGAGCCCCACGACCTTGCCGCCGTCAAGCTGCTCGTCGGCAGGCCCAAGGATCTGGCACTCGTCCGCATCTTGCATGAGTACAGATTGATTCAAGCCGATACCGTGCGCGAACGGCTTCATTTGTTGAATCTTCCCGTCGCCAGCCAACCCCGTCCGCTGGCGAGCTTCAACGCGGTCTTCGTCCCGCAGCCATTGCCACCCCACCCCGGCTTGACACCCCGGTTGATGCACATACCCTAAGTCAGCCATGGCTCCCATGACCGTCCGCACCACCGTTGCCTTTGATCCCGTCAGCGCCGCCCGGCTTGAGCGGCTGGCCAAGCGCTGGGGCGTGTCCAAGTCCGAGACCCTGCGGCGGGCCTTGGCAATGTCCGACAACACCCAGCCAGCCAAGGTCGGCAAGGCCCCGGAATTCACCGGCATGACGCCGCTGCAAATCCTTGCTTGGCTGCGCGAAAACCCATCGCCGCCGGTCCCTGGTGGCTGGGGGGATGATCCGCACCGCGAACTCCGTGAAATGCGCGAGCTGGACGCGAAAATCGAGGACGAACGCGAACGCCCCGGCTCCAAGGTTGCGGAAACCGGTACCCACTATGAACCATGATTCACCTCGATGCGAACCTGCTGATCGCGCTCGTCAAGCAGAATGACGCACACCATCCGCTTGCCGCTCGGGCGATCACCGGCTCCGGCCCGTTCGGATGCTCATCCGTCGCTTGGATGGAATTCCGCTCCAAACCCGTCCATCCCCATGACCAGGCCGCTCTCGAAGCCATCCTCGCCGGCGGCATCGTCCCCTTCGATGAAGCGACCGCCGCGCTCGCCGGGGCAATCTTTCACCTCACCGGCGCCCACCGCCGCACCCGCCTCGACACCATGATCGCCGCCACCGCCATCCACGCCGGCGCGGCACTCGCCAAACGCTCCAAGCGCCGCACCCGGCGACAACCAGTGAGCGACGGTCACAGGCCGCCGCTACATGCCATAATCCACGATCCACCACTCCCTATGCCTGAGCAGCCCACCTGTCTCATCCTCACCGTCGGCACCGGCACCCAAGGACAGTATTCGAATCTTGCCCAAGGCCTCACCAACACCATCAAGATCAGCCGCCCGGTTCGCTTCTGGCTCGTGCCCAGCACTCGCCCGACTCCATCGCGGTGGCGGAGTTGATCCTCGAGGGCCTGGAACCCGCCTTGCGTGATCATTTCCAGCCATGGTCGCCTGAACAGCGTTTTCTACAGATCGAGAATCACGATAGTTTGGAAGAAACCAGAACCCGAGTCACCGCAGCGATCCGCCGCGCAAGGGCCGCGTTTCCAGAGCTGCCCATCATCGTCAATCCCACTTCCGGCACCAAACAAATCGGTAGGGCTGGACCGCCGGGCCGGCCCACTGGTCCCCAGCGGGGTGGCTCGTGAATGAATCGCCCCTGACATTCGCGCTCCACTGGCACCTCACCCTCAGAAGCAGTCAGGGTTGGCCCGGCGGTCCGGCCCAACCTTTGCAGCGCCAGCCTCCCCGACCTCCCCGACCTCCCCGGACCTCCCGCCGCTCGCCTCCGCCCCGCCGCGCCACCACTCTCTCCACCGTCCGCCCGCATGCCGCCGGATCGATGAGCGTGAATGGTAGATCGCAGATCGTGGTTGAAAAAAAAGAGCCCCGCCCTTCATCCACTATCCACTATCCACTATCCACTATCCACTATCCTCGCTCCCATTTCAGCGTTTCAGCGTTTCAGCGTTTACCCCCATGCGCCTCCTCGGCAACGCCTTTCCGCTCACTCTCGTCCGCCGCCCGGTGCGCATCGAGCCGCACCCGCTTGACGAACTCCGGCAGGCCATAGCCGCACGCGGCTGCGTTTCTTTCTGGGGTCATGCCAATGCCCCCCCGACCTCCCCGGACCTCCGCGCCCTTGCGGCAAGCCGCCAGATCGCGCAGATTCCGGCGCTTCCTCCGCTGCCCGTGCTTGCCGCAATTTCCCCCGATTTTCCGCTTGCGCTGCCGAACGGAATTTGTTCGTTTGTTAGCGTCCGCCATAGCCCGCCTCCTTGAACCCGAAAGCCACCCCTCATGCCAGCCCCTGATGACACCTTCTGGAAGTCCAAACTCGCCGCGTTCCTGCATGATCCGCCGGAAAAAGTACTCGATCTTGCGTGGCACAAGAATCGAGCCAAAGCCCATCAGTCCGGCTTTGACCTTGAGGATGCCGCCTTCAACACCAGGGCGGATCACACCGCTGCCGCTGCCGACCGCTTGCCATGGCCGACCTATTCCCACCTGGCATGTGCTTTCGATGGAAAGCTCAACCACTTCAAGCATCCGCTGGGCCAAGCCAGGCTTTCGATCAAGCCGTTCCCCACCGCCGACCTCGCCACCGAGGGTGCTTGGAAATCCCGCCCCCATCTGGACCACGTTAGTCCAGGCAGGGATCTTGATCGGGCGCAGTTTTTGGCCCATTGGCGCCTTTGGCGCTGGTGGGCATCCGACCTACATCAGCCCAAGGACAGCCGCATCGCATTCCTGCCTGCCGATACTCGCATTCCCGATCACACCATCTGGGCGCACAACAGCCTCGTGAGCGCTTTTCAAGGCTGTGTAGATGACGGGAGATGCTGCCCCGCATTCCTCATGTTCAACATCGGTCCCGTGCAGGACTTCATCGCCCAGGCCCGCCGCACCCTGGACCTTTGGAGCGGCAGTTACTTGCTCAGCTATCTCACTGCGGCAGCCCTCCGGCATCTCGCGCTCTCGCTTGGGCCCGACCAGGTCATCTTTCCCAATCTTTGCGGCCAGCCCATCATGGATCTTCTGCTCAAGGATGAAATCTGGGACCATGCCTTCATCATCGCGGGTGCCGCCGCCGACCCCTTGTGGACGAGCTTCGGTTACGATACGGACTATGCCAGCCGCCGTCTGCTCACCCCCAGCCTGCCAAATCGTTTCCTCGCCCTCGTGCCCGCCAGCAGGGCCGAGCAAATCGCGGTGGAAATCCGTGGCGTGATCGAAAAAACCTTTGCTAACATCGCGGATGCCGTCTGGTCCCTTGTCATCAGTAAGCTCGCCCCCTTGCATCCCGTTGCACTCCAGCACGAGCGCTTCCTGCACCAGACCGGACATCACCTTGAAATTTCATGGCAGACGCTGGCATGGCCCAAACTGCCAGACGAAGCCCTCGCCATGACCGCGTGCCTGCCCAAGTCAGACGAATCCGATCCCCAGGCTGGACTCCGCGCCATCCTCGCCCTTGCAGCCAAAATGCCGAAGGAACAACGCGATGTGCGCAATTTCGAGTGCGCCCGCTTCCAAGACGGCTCAAAGAGAGGCTGGAAAGACAAGGACCAGATCAAAGACGATGCCAGACTCGATAACCCCGGAGCTGCTTGGTCCGCCCTTTTCTCACAGCTCAACTGGCAGCTCGATGCCGTGCGCCAGACCCGCGCTTGGAAGGCGTGGAGCAACGGCGGATGGGATCCCGCTTTGGTCAACGAAAAAGACAGTCTCACCGGTAAAGAGGAAGGCATCCTCAACCTCGCCAGCGGCGAGATCACCAAAGACCACGTCAAGCAATTGGGCCGCGCCATCGGCTCAGAGCATCTATTCAAAAAAGGCGAGGTTCTCGGTGCCACCACCCTCATCAAGCGACTCTGGCCCACTGCCTGGCTGATGAAAGAGCACGGCTTCAAAGCCCACCATTTCAGGCTGCCGGACACCCGCAATATTGCCGATGGCAAACCCTTCGATGAAGGGGGCGATGACGATGACGCACCGGAAGGGAGCAACGGCTACTTCGCCGTCCTCGCCTTCGATGGCGACGAAATGGGCAAATGGATCAGTGGTACCCACCCCGCAATGCCCAAGCTCGGGGACCTGCTGGCCAACTACACCGAAAACGGCGAACAGCAGGGTGCGGTTGCTTACTTTGCGAGCCAACCCGCCCTCAAGCACCTGCTCGACCTCCCGCGCCCGCTCAACCCATCCTTCCATCTCCAATTCTCGGAAATGCTGGGCACCTTCTCCAACGTCTGCGCCCGCCGCATTGTGGAGGCCTTTGACGGCTGCCTCATCTACAGCGGTGGCGACGACGTGCTTGCCCTGCTCCCTTCCGGCCAAGCCCTCGCCTGCGCTCGGGCACTTCGCTCCGCTTTTCGTGGCACCACCGACCTCAACGAAGTCAAAGGCGCATGGGAAGTGGACATTGAACGCAACCACAGGGTCAAAAATGCTGAACTCCAACTCTTCGACGTGACACAGGAAGGCTTCGTTCAACTCCACTCGCGCAACCACCTCACCATGGCGGGCGAACCCAAAAGCTTCCCCGCCATCGTCCCCGGGCCAGCCACAAATTGCTCCGTTGGCATCGCCATCGCTCATTTCAAGTCACCCTTGCAGGATGTCGTCCGCGCCGCACAGCGAGCCGAGAAACACGCCAAGAACACCCTCGGACGTGCTGCCTTCGCGGTCACCTTGATGAAACGCTCGGGGGAAATCACCGAGTGGGGCGCGAAATGGCACTCCGGCGGTCTGGAACTCTACATGGCCATCGCCCAAGCGCTCGAAACCAAATCTGTTAGCGCCAAGTTCCCGCACCGCGTCTGCCAGTTGCTCGAACCTTACCGTCACCGCATGGATGAAAACTCAGCTCTCCAAGATGCAACGGATTTCGATGCCACAGCAGTCATCCGGCAGGAGTTTTCATTCGCTCTATCTCGCCAATCCGCGCCGGGTAAGCACACAGAGAACCAAGATGCACTCTTGCCCAAGCTCGACATCTATCTGGCCGCTCTCGACAGCACGCCACAGACTCTTCTCCAAGCCCTTGACGGCCTGTGTACCGCCGTCGCCTTCGCCCACCGCACCCGCAACGAAACCCCATCCGCCGACAGGCAGCCCGCATGAACCCCATCCTCCTCAACCCCACCGATGTCCTGTTCTTTCGGGACGGGCGCCCAATGGCCGGTTCTCTCTCCGGCCATGGTGCCGCCTGGCCATTGCCCAACGTCATCAGCCACGCGTTCCATGCCGCCCTCCACCGGGCGGAGTTGGCGGGAGTTCACGCCCACCGTCGCGGCCGTAGCGGGCATTATTCCAGCGACAAGGATCACCGCGACCGCAAATTCGGTTCACTGCTCACCGCCGGTCCCTTCCCCGTCTGCACCAAGGGCGCTGCGCACACCTGGTTCTTTCCCCGGCCCATGGATGCGGGGTCGCAGGAGGCCACCCTAACCACACTGCGGCCGGTTCCAGCGAGTTGCGCCTCAAGCCTTCCCGCGCCACTCCAATACCCGGTCGGCAATGCCGCACCCCCGTCCAAGGAGCAAGTCGCCGCCTGGTGGAGCAAAGACGCATGGAACACCTATCTCGGCACCGTCCAGCGCGACGACTTGGCCGCCCGCCCGTGCTTCAAGTCCGACACCGACTTCGCTGACACCGAATCCACCTATGGCATCGGCATCGATCCTAACACCGGCACCGTTGAGGAATCCAAATTCTACTCCGCCAGTTATCTGCGCCTTCGGGAGGGCTGGCGTCTGGGTACCCTCGCCACCGCGCCTGACAAGGATTTCCGCAACCCCGATGGCTGCAATGACCTAATCTTCGCCCTCTTGGGTGGCCACGGCGGCCAGATCCTCGTCGGCGGCCAGCAGAGAGTCTGTTCCGCCATGCTGGATCCGACCATCCGGAAGCGCCTGCCTCTGCCGCTCGGCAAGTCGGAAGGTTTCCTGGATTCCGCCAGCGGCAGGCACCTCGTCAAATGGGTGCTGCTCACCCCGGCTATCTGGCCGCAAATTGTGGCCGACCCTGAAAAGAACATCACCGCTCACAACGGCGGCTGGCTCCCCAACTGGATTCACCCGGAGACCGGTGAAGTCCTCTTGAAATCCGGCGACAGCGCCCGCGAATCCGGAGAAAGACGGGACGTGTGGCGCACCCGCGTCCGGTCCCTTCATCACATATCTTCCAAACTCGTCGCCGCCATCACCGGTAAGCCGCTCCCCGTCACCGGCTGGGCGCTGCCCAACGGCACCGATCGCAGCGAAGGCGGGGCCAAGTCCACCCACCTCGCCGTGCCGGCGGGTGCCGTGTATTATTTTGAATGCTCTAACAAAGAAGCCGCCCAGGCCCTTGCCGCCGCCCTCAACTGGCACGGTGACACCGCAGGCGCAGCCATCACAAACCGCCGCTCCACCCTCATGGGCGAGAAGGGCTTTGGTCTCGGCGTCTGCGGCACTTGGCAATTCCACGACAGTATGATCCGCAGACATCCCAACCAGTGACAACCTCTCTTCTTCCAATAACATAACAACCACAAATACCATGCAATCCAAGATCCTCTGTATCTTCACCCGCACCCCACTCCACGTCGGCGCAGGGGCCTCAGTCGGCGCCATCGACCAGCCCATCCAACGGGAACGGCATACGGGGTTTCCGACCATTCCGGGGTCCTCCATCAAGGGAGTCCTGCGCGACCACCTCAAGACCATCGGACCGGATGCCATCGACAAGCTGTTTGGCAAAGGGGGTGATGACAAGGACTCCCGCGCGGGCGATCTCAGCTTTGGTGAGGCCCGGCTGGTTGCCTTCCCGGTGCGGTCCGCCAAAGGCGCGTTCGCGCTGGCGGTCTCGCCTCTCTCATTGCGCCGACTTGCCCGCGATGCCGGGTGGGACCTCAAGGTGCCCGACGTGCCGGTTGATATGACCTGCCTTGCCGGAGGCAAGCTGGTCATCCCTGGAAAGAACGCGGTCGTGCTGGAGGAATACCGGTTCAACGTGACCGGGGAGTTTCCCAAGGATTGGGAGAATAAGCTCACCTCGCTGCTCGACGACGCCGTCCTCTCCGGTGCTGCCGGCCGCTTGGTGCTTTTGTCAGACGGCGATCTCGCCCATTTCGCCCTCAATGCCTGTCAGGTCAATCAGCATGTTCGCATCGATGATACAACCGGCACGGCCGATGACGGTGGCTTGTTCAACGAGGAAACGGTCCCGTCCGAGGCCCTTTTCTATGCGGTGCTCACTGTGCTGCACCGTGGCAGCGAGGACAATGAAGCATTCAAGAAACTGTCTGAAGAACAATTGGTGCAATTCGGTGGAGACGGCACCACCGGTCTTGGCTTCTGCACCATCAAACTTGCCTAAACCTCAAACCGGGAAACTCATTTCATGCAAAATCTCGAACAAATCCGCGCACGCAACGCCATTGAATTCGCCAAGAAACACGGCGATGACATCAGGGGACCACAGGGTGGCGAAGTGATCAAGAAACTGCCACCTCACATTCTCAACCACGGGCTCCTGGCCACTGCCGCCTACTCGTTCACCGAGAAAAGGGGCTGGCAGCTCACGTTCGACGCCATCGCCAGGCACCTCGCCGATCCGGCCGTCTCCGTTTTGCCGGCGGACACGGTCAAAGACCGGGCCTCGCTGATGGAATACCTGACTGCCAAGGACACCACCAGTGAGACGCTCAAGCTCGCGACCAATGAGACAATGGCTTGGCTGCAGTATGCCCGGCGGTTTGTTACCAAGAAGGACAGGGAACAATGAAAGCCATCGCAACCATTCCCATGGTCGGCGATCTCGCCGAGTTGATCGGCCCTGCCGCGGAGCGGGTTGAGAACCGCAGTCTGCTTCTGGACAAGTTCGCTTTCCACAAGAAGTGGCCTGAGGTCGTGGATAACCGGGGGGGCGAGGTGAAATGGGACGAGGCAAGCCGCTGGAGCTTCATGCGCATCGCAGACGGCGCTTCCCTACTGCTGCAAAAGGAGGCCCTGGATAAACGCCGGAAGGCCGAAGGCTCCAATGTCGAACCGCAGAACCGCGAACGTTACAGCTCCGAGGCGAGAATTGCCGAAACACTCACCCAGGTGAAGTGGGATTCCACCGAACTCAATAAGCTCCGCACTCGTCACACCCGCCGCTTTCTTGATCTTCTCCGTCGTGCTTACGGCGGCAGGGCGGCAATCACCATCGGACAGCTTGAAGGCCGTCTCGCCATCAATCTCGCCGACAGTCTCATCCAAAATGCCGGCATCTGTCTTGACCGCCTCTTTGGCCTGCCCTTCATCCCCGGCACCGCCGTCAAGGGAGTCACACGCCATGCGGCGCTATCCGATTTGCGGGCAGGGACTGAGGACGAGAAGGCGCGGTTGCTGCCTATCTTCTGCGCCGTGTTCGGGACTGCGGAGACGGACTTTGCGGATGGCGACTTGAGAGACTACCGCCGCTTCATGGCAGGCAAGGGCAGTGATCAAAAAGGCGCGGTCTCGTTCCTTCCCGCTCATCCGTTGAATGAAGCCCGAATTATCGTGGACCTGACCAACGTCCATTACCCGGACTACTACAGGACCGGCATGACCGAGGATCTGTCGCGGGAAAAGCCGCGACCCAATCCGTTTCCCGTCGTCGAAACCGGCACTCAGTTCGCCTTTTGCCTGGTGCTGAACGGGATGAGTTCGGAGAAGAAACTCCTGGAACAAGCCACCCGCTGGCTGGAGTTGGCGTTAACCGAAAACGGCATCGGTGCCAAGACCGCATCCGGCTACGGTTGGTTCTCCATTCAGCCGGACGCTCTCTCGGTGATCGAGGCTGAAAATCGCCAGGAGGCGGAAATTGCCCGGGTCAAAGCCGAGGAAGCTCGCAATCTGGCCGAGATGGAACGTCAGGAAGCCGCACTCAAAGCCACCCTCTCGCCGGTGCAACTGGCAGCGGATGAACTCCTGGCCATGAATGTTGAAGCATTCGCCGCCTTCGCCAAGACACTCGGTGAAAAGGAGGAACCGCAGCAACGCGCTCTCATCCAACTGCTGCGCACGCAGCAGGACAAACGTGAGCGCTGGAAGACTTGGAAAAAGAAAAAGCCGGATATCGCGACTGCGGTTTCCTATGTCTGCACTCAGCTTAACCTGCCGCCACTACCATGACCAGCTATCGCATCACCTTCACAGCCCCCCTGTTCAGCAAGGGCAGCTATGACAACCAGCCGGAAATCCGCCCGCCCTCCATCCGGGGTCAGCTCCGAATGGCGCTAACTTAACGGGCTTTTGGGATGGCTGAGAGCGGCTTGCGCCGGCGCACTCCGGGGACGGTTTCGAGAATGAGCGTCTGGGTGATTTCCCGCATTTCCCTGACAATTTGCTCGAGGCGCCGGTGGTTCTC
>JAPLUI010000109.1 GCA_026397725.1 Verrucomicrobiota bacterium
AGCGGATGCGTCGGACTTGTCGGACTTGTCGGACGCGTCGGACATATCCTGGCACACGGGATTCCCGGCCTTGCCTGGGCGGCCGCCTCCGATTGGCAGGGATTGGCCGACCAGGCCCGCTCGCCGCCGCCACCCTCTGCCCCCATCCCCGCACCGGAAGAATCGCCTGCCACCACCTCCATGAGGCGTCCATGCAGCGCCAATTCAAGCTCGCCGTCCGCAAGGCGGCCATCCCCAAGCCCGCCACCAGTCATTGCACCCATTGTGTCGCGACCCATCTGCTCCAAAGCGGCACCGACATCCGCACCGTCCAGGACCTCATGGGCCACACCAGGGTGGAAACGACCATGATCTACCTCCACGTGATGCAACGCCCCGGTGCGGGTGGCCCGAGCCCGCTCGACATCCCCTGAAGCCCCATCTTCTTTTCCCATTCCTCATTTTCTGCTTGGCAAGGCCTCTAAGGAGGGCTAAATCCCTCCCGTGAACGGTCGTTCCAGAGAAGTATCCTTCCGGATCGTTGATCTACCAGATCAACAAACGGTTCGTTTAACAATTGTTAAACCGACACGTCATTGAACAAAACTGTTAGCCCAAATATTTACCCATGACATCAACCACAAATGTTACAATTGCCCTTTGGAATCGGCAGTTCGCTTGGGTGTTGATGAAATTCTATCACACAAGATTGATTCGGTTGGCAATTATGTTCTTAACCATAATTGCCGCTTGTTTCTTAACCTCTTGCCGGAAGTCTAGTGGTTCCGCGGAAGTGCAGGAACTATCGCCATTGCCTGCGGGAATTGTGCTTCCTAATGACAGGACTATCGGGGTATTCGTCGCGCTGGCAGATCCCAAACACCAAGGGCTCGCAGCACTTCCAGAGTCTATAGGGAACGGCGATAATGCGGAAACGAATCTCTATTGGGGGAATGATGAAGGGCTCAAAGGAATTTTCGACAGAAGTCGGAAATGGAAATTGGTGGATGAATATGAGACGGCACAATGCGAAGTTGTTCTCAGCAGGCGCACTTATCGCCGGGTCGGTGTGAACTTAGTGATGATAGCTAGAGCTTACCGTGGTTCAGCGATGAAGCATTGCATTCAGGACTTTGAGGGCGCGGTTGCACACGGAGCATTTGATATGGTTGTGTTCATTGGCCATGACGGGTTGATGGATTTTCAGCTTCCGATGCCCGCCAGAGCAGCGGACCAAAGAAAAACGCCGGACTGCATGGCGCTATGCTGTCTTAGTGAGAATTATATGAAGACGCGTTTGCTCGCGGCGGGAGGACGTCCTATAGTGCTAACAACTCAAAAAATGTATCCTGGCGCCTTCATCCTTGAGGCTGTAGCAAATACATGGGAAGCCGGGAAGGGTTTAACTGAAATGAGGGAGAGCGCCGGGATTTCTTATTCGTTGAACCAGAAAATATCGAAAAAAGCAGCCTTGGGTGTTTTTTCAAATCTGAAAGATAATGCGAATTGATGGACAAACACCTTGCCCGGATGAAACCAATCCGAATTTTCATACCTTGCTTTGACTTCTGATGGTGAGGGCGAACAAAAAAGCGCACCGAATGCCCGTTAAACCCCACAACCGCAAACCCAACCACTTGCTAGCCGCCGGTCATCGGTGGCTTTGACGTTCGGTCAGAGAAAGAATGGCAGAGGAATGGTGGGGCAGAGGAATGGCGCATGCACGAATTTCTATTATTCCATTGCCAAACCATTCCATTGCCAGATGATTATCCAGTGGAAGAAAAGGATCTCGCGCAAAGCCGCCAAGGCGCAAAGGAAGAGGAGAATGAATTGAGGGAACCCATACTTTGCGTCTCTGCGCCTTGGCGCGAGATCCTCTTGGGCCTGCCAGAGGTGATTTGCAGGCGGGCACTGAGACTTTCCCAGCGAGAGCGCTGCGAAGATTATGGTCATCCCGAACTTCTCGCTGCCGAGTTTTTCGCTTGCTGTATCGGGCCGGTTTTGGCAGAGTAGCGCCGTTCGGCAAGGCTCGGTGGACCCGGACCCCACCAGCCAAAACCGAAGTCGTGGGTGGCAACCTTCCATAAGCCCTCTGTTGATTTTCCAATCGTCTTCCAATGACGCGGTGCCACCACACAAATGTTCTGCGACAAATAGATATGGATCGAGACGACAACATGATTGGATACTTTGCGGCGACGAACCGGGGCGATGTTATATGCGACGGACCTGCCTGCATAATCGCAGGTTCCTATAAGACCATGAAGGACTACCTGGCGAAATCGAAGACCAAGCCGCCCGGGACGGTCAAGACTATCAAGACACGATTTGGGGAGATCCTATCTGGAATGCGTTCGGGCGGAGCCTACTCATTTGATGCGGAGTCTTATGGCAGGTTCTTGCCGCTCGCCCAGGATGAGGGGATGAACTTTGGCGATGTGGACTTCACGCCGGACGAACCAGGCGATGTCCAGTTCCTAGCCATAACACCGACGAGGGCATAAGGTGCCTAGCGAGAAGTGGCGCGAGAGGCTCGTTTTCCGGGTGCAGGGATCAAGGCTGAGCCACGTCCACTTGGTAGTGCTTCCGGACGGCCGCCAGCACGGCCTCGAAGTCGTAGAGGTAGCAGCGGGGAGTGATCTGAATGTAGGGGAGGGGAATGGTTCCCCTCGGCGCACCCGTGCCGCGTCGCCACCCGGCACCAAGTCCGGATCCTTCACCGGCGCCCCATGGGTGCCATGCGGATCGCACCTTCCCCACGCCGACCACAGCAATCGTCGGCCCCACTGAAATGATGTTTGAAAAAAGAATGTAGCGAAGATCGAACGCGGATTCCCGCAACACCCGTCACTCTTCACACCCATGCCGCAAGTTGTTGGGATCGCCCGAACCTCCCTTCGCCGCCAATCCTGACCACCAACCACCAACCAACCGAATAAACCTCCTATGAAAGCCAAAATCGCACTGCTAACCATCCTGCTCGCAGGGCTTTCGGCTCTTACGAGCCGGGCCGCCCAGGTCACCACCACCACCTACAGCAACTCGGGCTTCACCGTGGATACCAGCCAGGATCTGGTCCTGAACGTGTTGCCGACCACGAACGGGCACACGGGCAGCCTGGTCATTCCCACCCTCACCAACGGGCAGGCTCCCGCTCAAATCCCGGGTTATGATGGCAACAACGTGATCCAAGACCGTTGTGTTTTGACCTTCGACATGGGCGCGGCGGCGACCGTCAACGAGATTCAAACCTACTCCACCTGGCCGGATGGTGGGCGCGTCCTGCAAGATTACACGGTGGACGTCTCCTTGGACGGCGGCACTTGGACCACCGGCGTGGTCTCCGTGGTCAATCAGGGCCTTGGCAATAGCGGCAGTTGGCCGGGGGTTAAAGTTGCGGTCACCACGGACGACAGCTCGCCGCTGGCGGTCGATGTTCGATACATTCGCTTCAATTTTCCGAGCACTCAAAATGGCGGAGTCGGTTATCAGGAAATCGTGGTCAACGGCGTCTCGTTTGCTTTGCCGGAGGCTCCGGTCTTTACGGAAATTCCGCAAGATCAAACGGTCACCAGCGGCGACAGCGTGACCTTCACCGCCCAGGCCACCGGTTTTCCGGTCCCAATCATTACTTGGCACTTTATCGACAGCAGCTCCGTGGACCATACCTTGTCAACGGTCGGCAACACCTTGACCTTCAGATCCCATCTCAGTGACGCCGGCCAATACTACGCGGTCGCAAGCAACTCCGCGGGAACCGTCAACAGCACTCCTGCCGCGGTCCTCACGGTGAACCCGAACCCCGTCGTCGCCACCACGTCCTACAGCACCTCGGGCTTCACCGTGGATACCAGCCAGGATCTGATCCTGAGCGTGTTGCCAAGTGTGAGCGGAAACACCGGGACCACCAGCATCCCCGGCCTCACCGATGGCCAGGCTCCCAATTCAATCCCGGGCTATGATGGCAACAACCTCCTCAACAATGGCGTGACTTTGACCTACGATCTAGGGGCTGAAGCCACGCTCAATGAGCTTCAATCCTACTCCGCCTGGCCGGGTGACCGTTACCTTCAGGATTACACCGTGGACTTCTCGCAGGACGGTTTCAATTGGACCAACGGCGCGATTTCCGTGGTCAATCAGGGCACCGGCACGCTGGGTGGCTGGAACAACGTCAAGGTATCGATAGCCAGGAACGACAGCTTACCGCTGGCAACCAACGCCCGGTATGTCCGCTTCAATTTCAATAACCAACAGAATGGTGCCGTGGGCTACACGGAGTTGGTGGTCAACGGCGTCACGTTTGGATTGCCGGAGGCCCCGGTCTTTACGGAAATCCCGCTGAGTCAAACGGTCACCAGCGGCGACAGCGTGACCTTCACCGCCCAGGCCACGGGTTATCCGGTCCCCACCATTACCTGGCACTTTATCGACAGCAGTTCCGTGGACCATCTCCTGCCAGCAGTCGGCAACACCTTGACGTTCAGATCCCATCTCAGTGACGCCGGCCAATACTACGCGGTCGCTAGCAACTCCGAGGGAACCGTCAACAGCACTCCTGCCGCGGTTCTCACGGTGAACCCCGGCCCGGTGGAAGAGACCGACCTGAGTCTTTCCGGCGGGAGCTTTGCGGCCCTCGGCGCCAATGATCTCATTCTGGGCAATGCCGGCACGTCGGCACTCTCCATCACCACAGATGGCGATGGCGTCGGGTCCGCCAGTCTGCTCACCAATGGCGATCTGGGGGCACCCCAAACCGGAGGCCCGCTGGGCATTACGGGTGGTTCCATCACCTACGATCTGGGTTCCGGGGCCAATGGTGCCGGTTATGACATCACCGGGATCCGCAGTCTGTCCGCCTGGGCCGATGGCGGTCGGTTCAAGCCGAAATACACGGTCAGTTATTCGGCGGACGGCTTCATTTTCACCCCGCTGTGGACGGTGAATTACAGCACGGCGACGGGTAACGGCGCGGATGTCTCGCTGGCCATCAACAGTTTGCACAATGTCAGGCAAGTCAAATTCGACTTCTCCGGCGGGCAGCAGAATGGCTGGGTGAGCTACCGGGAACTGGCCGTGTTCGGGACCTCCTCGGCAGCGACGGACCCGTTTGCGGCATGGATCAACGGGCTCGACTGGTCGGGCTTCACGAGTCCCGACAAAACACCGACGGGCGATCCGGACGGCGACGGCATGAACAACCAGCAGGAATTCGCCTTCGGTCTCGATCCGCGTTTCGGTTCGTCGGTCAATCCGCTCACCCAGCAACTCAACCAGGCCACCGGCACCTTCAAATACACCCGGACCAAGGCGAGCGGCCTGAGCTATGTCTATCAGTATTCCACCACCCTCAGCGAGCCATGGGATGCCTTTGAGTCAGAGACCCCTCTGCCGGACTCTGTCAGTATCAGCGACACGGTCGAGGAGGTCACGGTCACGGTGCCGGCAGCCTTGCTCAATGCCAATTCCAGGCTGTTCGTGCGCGTGGCGGCGCAATGAGGACTGGCGGAAACGGTAGGGACCAGTGGCCTCGCTTGTCCCTAACTGCCCCCGAGGGCGAACATCCCGTGTGCGGACCATGCACGGCGCTTGATCACCACCGCACGGCCGACCAGTGGGCGGACCGAGGCCGGACCCGCCCCACCTCATACAAATATCCAATAACTAATGACTCGTAACCTGTTTGAAATTTGATAAGCCAATGTAAGATACATTTATCGAGTCATGAGCAACTTCGAGAACACAACACATATGTTGAATTTGCGAACGAAAATGATGGGGCGCCGCCGATTCTTAGGGACGACTCTGGCGGCTGGAGCCACGGCTGCGGTGCCGAATTTCCTGCCGGCGAGAGCCCTGGGGGCCGCTGCGTCCGCCGACAAGCTCAACTTGGCGGTGATTGGCGTGGGCGGGCGTGGTCATGGCAACTTGTTGCCGGACTTGTTACAATTAGACGCGCACTGCAATGTGGTTGCGCTGTGCGATGTGGATACGGCGGCGATTTCCAATGCCAAAGCCTATGTGGCCAAGAATGTCGAAAATTCGGCTGATGCGAGCGCCCGCTTCAAGATTTACGATGACTACCGCAAGCTGCTGGACCAGGAAAAGTCCCTGGATGGGGTGGTCATCGCCGTCGGCAACCGCTGGCATGTCCCGATGAGCAAGGCGTTCATGAAGGCGGGCAAGCATGTCTACTGTGAGAAGCCGCTGGGCTTGAGCATCTCAGAACTGCGCGAACTCCGGGAACTGACTCGCACGACGAAAAACGTGGTGACCCAGATCGGAGCGCAAGGGGCAGCCGGCGACGGCTTCCGCCGGAGTATTGAGATCATCCAGGCCGGTGTGCTGGGACAAGTGCGCGAGGTGCATTGCTGGACCACCCGTGAGTGCCAGCCCAGCCAGAATCGGCCTGCCGGGGAAGACCCCGTTCCGACCGGGCTCAACTGGGATTTCTGGCTTGGCCAGTCGCCCTACCGTCCATACAAACAGGGCATTTATACCGGGGGTCTGAGCAACTGGTGCCGGTGGTTTGATTTCGGCGATGGCACGGTGGCCGATATGGGAATTCACTCGTTCAATCTGGCTGTCCGGGCCTTGGAATTGGAAAGCCCGACCCGCGTCGAGGCCCAGAATCCCGAGCCCGTGCTGGAGACTTATGTTTCCAAGGGCCGCTTCCGCTTTGATTTCGCCGCCAGGGGCAAACGCGCGGCAGTTAGCCTGTTCTGGTACGATGGGAAGGACGCCCTGCCGCCCTCGGAGGTCACTCAAGGCCTGCTGTCTACCTATAAGTCCGTGCCAGAGCATGGGTGCGTGTACCTAGCAGAGAAGGGCATCCTGTGGACCGACCCGTGGGGCCAGGGCGGGTGCCTGAGGCTTGCCGGGGAGGCCAAGTTGCGCGGCGTGCTGGATCATGAGGCCTGCAAGCTGGTGCCGGTCACCCTGCCCAGGGTCGCGGACCAGAACCACATGGCCGAGTGGCTGCGCGCCTGCAAACTGGGAACCGGCACCTTCTCCGACTTCGACATCGGCGGCCGGGTTACCGAGATCTGCCTGACCGGCACTCTCGCCCTTCGGCTTGGCCGGCCCATCGAGTATGACGGCGGGGCCATGAAGGTCATAGGAGCCCCGGAAGCGGACATGCTTATCAGAAGACCGCAACGCACGCAGTGGTTCCTCTGAGGGATACCGTGTGGGAAAGCGTGAATTGCCTCAATAGCCGAAGCTCAAGAACCTGTCAAATGTCACCCAAGCTATCAACCCCCATGCGAATCCTGAACCTTTGCCTGGCCGTGTTCGGGCTCGCGCTTGGTGCCATGCCGGGTATCGGCCGGGCCGCTGCCAATGATGCGGCAGGATCTAACGATTCAACCCCGTCCCAGCCGATCCGGGCGCTGTTGCTGGGGGTACCTCATGCCGACGTGACCCGAATGGCGCTAACTTAAGGCGGGTTTGGGACGGTTCCGGTGGCCTCGGATGATCATCTTGCGGCGTGGCTTGGTCAGCAGATGATAGTTTTTCGGCCGGCGCTTCTTCGCGCGAGGCTCCTCTCGTCCGGGACGA
>JAPLUI010000286.1 GCA_026397725.1 Verrucomicrobiota bacterium
TACCGCCCCACTGAACTGAGCCTACAGTTCATCCGCTGGATACGCATTCACCTCACCAATCGGACTTGCTACAGGCAGTCTCTCGACGCCCTGCGCCCCCTCATGGCCAGTTACCTCTAGCCTAACAATTGACAGGGTTCCGGCCTGCTCCGCGCCGATGACTTCGGCCGCCTTGCCGTCATCCGGCCCGGTTCCGTCTTCGTCACGGCGGGCACCGACCGCCGCAGCACCGGCACCCACTACACGCCGCGCAGCCTCACCGAGCCCATCGTCAAGCACACCCTCGAACCCCTCGTTTACACCGGCCCCGCCGAAGGGTTACAAGAGGCCGAGTGGAAGCTCAAATCGCCCAAGGAAATCCTCGCCCTCAAGGTTTGCGACATGGCCATGGGTTCCGGGGCCTTCCTCGTCCAAGCCTGCCGCTACCTCGCCGAGCGCCTCTGCGAGGCCTGGGAGTTGGAAAGTATGAAGTATGAAGGCGGAAGTATGAAGGCGGATTCCGGCGTGGCCGCTGACACTTCATCCTTCATCCCTCATCCCTTGGCCTTGCAGCACGCCACTCCTTCCACCGGCGATCCCCGCGAACGCCTGCTGCCGAATGATCCGGCGGAACGGATTGCAGTCGCGCGGCGTGCCATCGCCGACCGCTGCCTCTACGGCGTGGACATCAACCCGATGGCCATGGAGATGGCCAAGCTCTCCCTCTGGCTCATCACCCTGCAACGTGACCGGCCCTTCACCTTCCTCGACCACGCGCTCAAGTGCGGCGATTCCCTACTCGGCGTCAGTTCCGTCCAGCAGATCGAGAACTTCAGCCTGCGGGTAAAGTCGGGAGCGACCGTTCAAGACACCTTTGCCACCGCCAACCTGTTCCGCTACGTGGACGAAGCCTCCGCCAAACGCCGCGCCCTCGAAGACCTGCCCTCCAACGACCACACCCAGATCGAAACCAAGAACCACCTGCACGCCGAAGCCGAAGCCGCCACCGCCAAGATCAAGGCGCTGGCCGACGTGCTCATCGCCTTTGAACTGCGCGGCCTCGACGGCGGCGCCTACGAAGACCAACGCACCGCTGAAGCGGAGAAAGTGCAACTGCTGATGAAGCGCGATGCCGACGCGCGAATTGAGATTTCAAATCCCAAATCTGAACTCGCCCGTGCTGCTCGCAAAGCCTTGCGCGAACGCCGCCCGTTCCACTGGGCCGTGGAATTTCCCGAAGTGTTCGCTCGCGGCGGCTTTGATGCATTCGTCGGCAATCCGCCGTTTATGGGCGGGCGGAAAATCAGCACCAACCTCGGTGTCGATTACCTTAATTATCTGTTGAACACTCGCACTCGAATCACTGGCATCGCAGACTTTGTGTGCCACTTTTTCAGGCGGTCGTTTGAACTTTTGAGCAACCGTGGCTGCTTCGGCCTGATCGCAACCAATTCCATTGCGGAGGTCGATTCGAGGAGAGGCGGTCTGGAAGCAATCGTCGAGGACGGAGGGACAATTTTCAGAGCCACACCGAATCAGCGGTGGCCTGGCGATGCCGCAGTGATCGTATCCGTCGTTCATATTTCCCGAACCGCTTTTCAGCAGAGATGGCTAAACGAGCAAGTGGTTGAGCAAATCCTTCCATCGTTGAGTTCCGGCGAGTCCACCGAGCTTACCCCCTTCCGCCTTGTTCAAAATCTCGACCTTGGCCATTCCGGATCGAAGATTATGGGCGACGGGTTCAAGCTTACTCCTGCTGAACGAGATGAGTTGCTCAGAGTTGAGCCGTCAGCGGCTACTCTGGTCAGAGCGCTACTTGGCGGGGCGGACATCACCGACAGTCCGAGTCACTTGCCGTCGCGATTCGTAATCGACCCAGGGCAAATGCTGGAAGCTGACGTGCAACAATACCCAGCGATTTACCGGAGGCTGCGCGACTTGGTTTTTCCATCCCGAAGCATCATCAAAGATGAGGCGAAGAAGCGCTACTGGTGGCGCTTTGCGGGTTCAAGCTCCGCGCTCTACGATTCCATCGAGGGGCTGCGCTCTTGCGTGGTGTGCAGCCGTGTCGCAAAGCATGTGGTTTTCGCCGTAGTGCCGACCCTGAACGAAATCGGTCCAATTGTTTACGACGAGTCTGTTGTGGTTATCGCGTTTGATGATCTCGCGCATTTTGGCATCCTGCAAACAACCCACCATCTGCTCTGGGTGGACAAGTGGGGTTCAAAAATGGGTAACGCACCGCGCTACACCGCGACCGAGGTGCTCGAAACATTTCCCTTGCCCCGCAAGTGCGAGTCGGTGGAGGAGATTTCCCGCAATTATCTTCAGCTTCGCGGCCAACTCATGATTGCGCGGCAGGAAGGGCTGACGAAGACCTACAACCGCTTCCACGACCGGGGCGAGCAGTCGGCGGACATCGCGCGGCTGCGGGCGTTGCACGAGGAGCTGGATCAGGCCGTGGCCTTGGCGTATGGCTGGCCCATCATCGTGAACGGTCAGGTCGTCAACCCGCCCACTTCATCCTTCAGCCTTCAACCTTCATCCTTTCCCCCGCTCGACTTGGGCCACGGCTTCCACGCCACCAAGCAAGGCGAGCGTTACACCCTCAGCGAGCCCGCCCGCCGCACCGTCCTCGACCGCCTCCTCGGCCTCAACCACCAGCGCTACGCTGAGGAACTCAAAGCCGGGTTGCACGAGAAGAAGAGCAAGAAGTCCGCTGGCAAGCGAGCGACCCCAAAAAGATCCCACCCCGGCATCCACTCCATCCAACCCGATCTCCTGCCCCCCGAACAACCGGAGTTGTTTTGACCGCGGAAGTCGGCATACTCACCCCACCCCGACTGATCCCATGCTCGAAACTCTTTCACTCAAAAACCTAGGACCGGCTCCCGCACTCGACTTCGAGTTCGGCGAGAGGCTCAACCTCATCACCGGCGATAATGGCCTGGGCAAAACCTTCCTTCTGGATGTGGCATGGTGGGCGCTCACCCGTTGCTGGACAGAAGGGCGGAAGATCCATCCTGCGGCCGGAGTGAACGATGCGAGCGTGAGTTTCCACGTCCATGGCAAGGGCGGCCCGACCTCGGAGTTGACCTGCCACTACCGCCGGGATCTGTTGGACTGGTCCGCGCCGCCTCCAGGCCGCCCACCCAGCCCCGGGCTGGTGATTTACGCGCGGATCGACGGCGGCTTCTCCCTCTGGGACCCGGAGCGTAACGGCGGAGACAGGCCGGAGGCATTTCGATTCAACAAAAAAGAACTCTGGGAGGGGCTACGGGATGAGAAAGACACGGTGGTCTGCCGTGGTCTGCTCGAGGACTGGGAAACATGGAGCTTGAAGACCAATGGTGCCTTCAACATCCTGCAGGATGTGCTGGCCGAGCTTTCGCCTGGCGGCCACGAGTCGCCATTGGTGCCGGGACGCTCGGTGCGAGTCCCGGAAATGGGCGTGCGGGACGTGCCGACGCTGGAGATGCCTTACGGGACGGTGCCGCTGCCCTATGCCTCGGCTGGCATGAAGCGCATCCTGTCCCTCGCCTACATGCTGGTATGGGCCTGGACGGAACACCAGGCGGCGGCGGAACTGCGCGGCAAAAAATGCACCGGGCGGATCGTGCTCTTGTGGGACGAGGTGGAAGCCCATCTGCACCCACAGTGGCAGCGGACCATCCTGCCCGCCGTGCTAACGGTACTGAACCGGATGCTCCAGTCGGCCGAACCACCGCAGGTGCAGGTGATCGCGACCACCCATGCTCCGTTTGTCCTGGCCTCGGTTGAGACGCTCTTTGATGAATCACGGGACCGGCTCTTCAATCTGGAGCTGACGTCCGAAGGCCGGGTGCGGTTGGAAACGGTGCAGTGGGCGCGCTTTGGCAGCATCATCGAGTGGTTGCGCTCGCCTGCGTTTGACATGAAGAGCGGCTATTCAAAGGAGGCGGAGCAGGCGTTGATCGCGGCGAACCGCTGGATCAAGGGTGAGCGGGACGGTCTCAACGTCGCCGCCATCCAGGCTGAACTGGGGCGGACGCTGGCAAATTCCGACCCGTTCTGGCCACGTTGGCTGGTCGCAACAGGAGGTGTGCGATGATTCATGTCCCTTCGCCAATTCGTCCGGAACCAGCGGCATTCGATGCCGACTGCCGGCAAGCCGGACGGGAGTGGATTCAACGGCGGCGGCAAAATCAGCAGCCTTTGCCTGACCGTCCCAAAGACTTGTGGTCGCCCTTCCGCCCGGACCTACGCCGCGGGTTCGGCGGCCGCTGCGGCTACTACGCCATGTATCTCCATGACGGCCAGGTGGATCACTTCATTTCCTGGAACACCTGCAGGACTAACAACATGCCGGAACTCGCTTACGAATGGGATAACTTCCGCTTTGTGGATGGGGCGCTAAACAGCAGCAAGCGCACTCTGGACGGCCAACTCCTCGATCCCTTTGAAGTCGGGGACGACTGGTTTGAACTGGAACTGCCGTCCCTCCTGCTCCGCCCTGTTGGCGTGCCTGCCGAGCGTCAGGATGCGGCACGGCTGACTCTGGAACGGTTGGATCTGGAGCAAGGTCTTCGCGTGCTTGAACTGCGGTGGGAATGGTATGAAAAGCACCAGAGCGGACAATTGACACTCGACGGGCTTCGCGAAGTGGCACCACTCCTGGCACGCGCCGTAGAGCGTTGGGTGGCGGATGGTCGGGGCGATCTGCCTGTCATCCCGCGCCCGGTTCCAGATCCGTATGTCGACCTGGTTTAGTTTCAGCCTAAGTTGCTTCGCGCCGGCCCGCTCACGTTCAACCTGAACCGCCCCATGATCACCCGCCTGCACATTGAGAACTTCAAGTCGCGGGTGGATTTCCGCATGCCGGCCGCGGAAGCGGAAAGTCTCGCTCCATTCACCGATCTGACCGTGCTATCCGCGAACCTGGCCAAAAATGAAGGGAGTGAGGCATGATCCTGCTGGTATCCGGTGTTCGACAAATCGACATGCCGAGTTTCAACGAATTCCGGGATCGGCTGACGGAAGTGGCGAAAGCGCTCCTTGGTGCCCCCGGTGAACCCGGCCAAACCCGGCCATGATTGCCACGGGTTCCAAAGTCCAAGGAACCCGCAACCGACTGAAATTCAATTGCATTTCGATTCGCATCAGAACCAACCCGGCCAAACCCGGCCAAATCTCAGTCCGCCCATGCCGTTACCGACCCTTCTGACCCCACCCACCCCCCACGCCATCCGCGATGAACTCACCGCGATGGTGGTCAAGGATTTGCTCGGTCCCGCCGAAGGGCTGGAGGAGGAACTCGACCAGCGGGAAGACCATGCCTACGGGCGCTATCTCGTGGGCTTGCTGGCCCCGCAGTCGGTGGTGGTCGAGAGCGAGGTGATGGACCGCCTTGGCACGGACGGGGCGGACGAGCCCGAAATCGGCACCACGGATGCCTCGACGCCAGCCAAGGATTCGTTCTTCCCCACTTCCATCGGCATGAGTTTTCTGGTGGAAGGAACCGAGGAGGCGATTGTGATCGAGAGCCAATGGGGTCGGTACCGCCGGGTGAAGAGCGAGCGCCAGGTGAACAAGCACACTGGCGAAGCGGCATTGGTGTGGAAGCGTGAGCCGCATGAAGGGGAACCGTGGGTATTGCCGCTCAAGGCTGGACCGGTCGGCCCGTTTGAACCGGATGCCACGAATGACCCGCTGGTGGTGCTGCAAGGGAAGATCCGCCGGAACGGCCAGGGGTGGCTGGTGACGGTGTTTCTCCGCAACTCCTCCCCCAAGCAGGATGGGAAGCGGGACGAGTCCTGGGTGTTCCAGCCTAAGCTCCGCGCCCGCTCCGCCGGGCGGCCGTCCCGTCCGGTGTTTCTCCAGCGCCACGACGAACAGCGGGATTTCTCGCGGATGGATGCGATCACGCGGGAAGAGGCGGCAACGCTGGAGATGCTCTATCGCTTCCGCCCGGAGTTTGCCGTCGGCCACGGGGTATCGGTCCATGCCACGCTGCCGCAGCCGGCCGCCGTCCGGGCCACCGCGGTGGAGACGGAATTCGTGCCGCTGGCGGAGGTCGAGCAACAGACGCCGCCGGACACCGACGACAACCCGGACATTGCCGGGGTGGTGCTCGACATGAAGGAACTGGCGGAGATGCCGAAGACCGCGTTGCTCGCCTCACTCGACCAACTTCACACGGCATACGAGCGGTGGATTTCCCGCGAGGCATTGAAACCGGCCGATCCCGCCCAGCGCCTGCAACACCACCAGATGGCGGCGGCGAGCGCCATTGCCAACTGTTGCCGCGCCTGTGAGCGCCTGCGGGAGGGCATCGACCTCATTGCCACGGATGCCGTTGCCGAAGAGGCATTCCGCTTTGCCAACCGGGCGATGTGGCAGCAGCGGGTGCGCTCGACCTATTCGCGGCAGATCCGCAAGAAGGAACTCCAGCCGGGAACACCGGTCGATCCGTTCGACATTCCGCAGCACCGGAGTTGGCGCGTGTTCCAGCTCGCGTTTGTCATTCTCAATCTGCCCGGCCTCACCCGGCTCGATCACGCGGACCGCTGCCACGAAACCGACGCCGTGGCGGATTTGCTTTGGTTCGCCACCGGCGGCGGCAAGACCGAAGCGTATCTGGGTCTCACCGCCTACACGCTGGCGCTGCGCCGCCTGCAAGGGGAGATCGAAGGCCGCCGCGGCGATCACGGCATCGCGGTGCTGATGCGCTACACGCTGCGCCTGCTCACGCTCCAGCAATTCCAGCGCGCCGCCGCCCTGATCTGCGCCTGCGAAACCATCCGCCGGGCGGACATTGGCAAGTGGGGCACGGTGCCGTTCCGCCTCGGCCTATGGGTGGGATCCAAGGCCACGCCTAACAGTCTGAGTTCCGCGGCCGAGGCCCTGCGCCAAAGCCATGCCGGCGGCAGGCCCACCGTCCGCGGCACGCCCCACCAGCTCATTTCCTGCCCCTGGTGCGGACGGGAGATTCGCGAGCACCACATCAAGGTGTATGAGGGCACCAGTGAGATCGGCCGCTGCGTGACCTATTGCAGCGACGCCACCGGCGGCTGCGAATTCAGCGAGGCGAAATCACCGAAGGAAGGCTTGCCCGTGATGGTGGTGGATGAGGAAATCTATCGACGTCCGCCATCGCTGCTCATTGCCACGGTGGACAAGTTCGCCCAGATGCCATGGAAGGGTGAGGTGCAGCATTTGTTCGGGCAGGTCAGCGGCCTGTGCGAGCGCCACGGTTTCCTATCCCCGGAAGTGGAGAAGGACGACACCGGCAATCACCAGGCGTATGGCGGACAACCCCGTGTTTCGCGCCAGCCCCATGCGCCACTGCGTCCGCCGGATCTCATCATCCAGGACGAGTTGCACCTCATCAGCGGACCGCTTGGCTCGATGGTGGCGCTTTACGAAACCGCGGTGGATGAACTCTGCACCTGGACGGTCAACGGCAAACGGGTCCGGCCGAAGGTGGTATCCTCAACGGCGACCATTCGCCGGGCCGGCGACCAGATCAAGAAAACCTTCCTCCGCCAGGTGGAGGTGTTTCCGCCGCAGGGCACTTCCATCGACGACAGCTTCTTCTCGTTGCGCCGTCATGCCGGCGAACAATATCCCGGCCGCCGCTATCTCGGCATCTGTGCCCTCGGCCGCCGCTACCCCGTTGCCATCATCCGGGTGTACACGGCGCTCATGGGCGCCGCGCAGGTTCTCTATCAGAAATACGACAGCCTCGCCGATCCCTGGATGACGCTGACAGGTTACTTCAACTCGATCCGCGAACTCGCGGGCACCCGCCGCCTGGTCGAAGACGACATCCGCAGCCGCCTGCGCGACGCCGATGAACGCGGCCTGGCAAAACGCCGGATCAGGTCCGTCGAGGAATTGACCTCCCGGAAATCAGGCACCGACATTCCCGGCATCCTTGAGCGTTTGGAAGCCGTGTTCGATTTGACGCAGGACGCCCAACGCAAGGCCGACCGCGAAGCAGGCAAACAGGCGGCCCCGCCACCCTATGACGTGATGCTCGCCACCAACATGATTTCCGTGGGGGTGGACATCGAGCGTCTCGGCCTGATGGTGGTGGCCGGTCAACCGAAGACCACCTCGGAATACATCCAGGCCAGCAGCCGTGTCGGCCGCTCCCGGAACGGTCCGGGGCTCGTGGTGACGGTTTTCAACTGGGCACGGCCGCGGGACCTCTCCCATTACGAGACCTTCGAGCATTACCACGACACCTTCTACAAACACGTCGAGGCGCTCTCGGTGACGCCGTTTTCAGCCCCGGCGCTCAGGCGCGGGCTGGCGGGGATTCTCGTCGGCATGGTGCGCCTGCACAACGACAACCTTAACGCCAACGAGGACGCGGGCAAACTGTCGGACACAGACCCTGACATGCCATGGATCATGCAACGCATCATCGACCGGGCGGAACGGGCGACGGGTGATCCGAATGTCGGACTACTCGTTAGAAAGATGCTGGATGAGCGGCGCGACAAGTGGCTGAATCTCGTCCACAACCAGCACGACTACGCGCTCGGCTATCGGGACGGGCCGGGTGGCGTGATCGGACTGCTCAAGGAAGCGGGTGCCGGTGACTGGGAGGAGTTCACCTGCCTCAACAGTCTCCGGGATGTCGAGGGCACGGTGAACCTCGTTCTCGATCCCAACACCAGCGGCCTGCGTGTTGCCGCCAACCCCAACGACCAGCCATGAACGAACTCGGAGAACTCAGACCCAGCCAGTTGATCTACACCTTCGGGGTGGGTGCGATCATGGACCTGCCCAACATGTCGGCCCTGATTCTGGGGCTCGACGATTGGGACCTATTGCAATGTCAGGAAATCATCGAGGAACGCCTGCTCGCGGCCGTGCAACAACGGATGGGACCGCAGGTCCGCCAGCTCATGCTGCCGCCGGTCACTTACGATGACGACAACGATCCGACCGCGCCAGCCAAAGGTGTGCCGGTCGCGCCTTTCCCGCGGTGGTTGCGCTGCCCTTTCTGTTCGCTGCTGGGAACCATCGACTCCGGCCACTTCAAGCTGATCCAGGACCCCTATCGGCCGGACCGGACCCGCTACGTCCACCACAGTTGCCAGGCGCAGCGACCACCCACGGCTTTGCCGGTGCGGTTCCTGCTCGCCTGTCGGGAAGGCCATCTATCGGATTTCCCGTGGGTCGAGTTCGTCCACAAACAAACCAAGCCCTGCACCGGCCCCCGGCTGAGTATCCGGGAATTCGGCGTGGCGGGTGATGCCTCGGACATTGTCGTGAAATGCGAAACCTGTGGGACCAAGCGTCCGATGTCGGATGCCTTCGATACCGACGAGTTCAAGATCCAGTGCCGCGGCCATCACCCGCATCTGCGGATGAACGATCCGAATGGTTGCAGGGAGACGGCCAAGACGATTCTGCTGGGAGCCTCGAACAGTTGGTTCCCCATGGTGATGTCCGCGCTCACCATTCCGCGGGCCGCCGACAAGCTCGGCCAGTTGGTCGAAAAGCATTGGGTGAAGCTCAAGGATTTGCCGTCTCTGGAAGTGGCGAAATGGGCGCTCCTGCCGCAGAATTCTCCGGCCTTCATCGGCATTCCTGTCGAGCAGGTATGGGCCGCCATCCAGGCCAAGCTGGCGGGTGTCGCACCAGGGGCCGCAGAGCCATCGGATCTGAAAATTCCCGAATGGGAACTGTTGGCTAACACGTTACCGCTGCCCGCCACCGATGAATTCCGGGCGCGGCGGGTGGCGGCTCCGCTGGGTTATGGTCACCTCTTCGGAGCCACCACGCTTGTCGAAACCGTCCGGGAGGTGAGGGCGCTCATTGCCTTCACCCGTTTGGAATCGCGGGGCGACTTCGCGGAGGTGGATCATCACGACGATGACCGCCAAACGCCGCTGAGTCGGCAGAGTCCCAAATGGCTGCCAGCCTCCGAAGTCCGCGGCGAGGGGATTTTCGTTAGGTTCAATGAAGATGCGCTCCAGGCATGGGAAGCCAAGCCTGAGGTGAAACGCCTCGAAGCTGATTTCTTCCAAGCGCACAAGGTGTGGCGGACCATGCGCAACGTGAACCCTCCGGGCGAGCATTTTCCCGGCATGCGCTTCGTGCTCATCCATTCGCTGTCCCACGCCCTGATGCGCCAAATCGCGCTGGAGTGCGGCTACACCGCAGCCAGCATCCGCGAGCGCATCTACTGCCTCCAACCCGGCGAGGACCACGGGCCGATGGCCGGCATCCTCCTCTACACCGCTGCTTCCGACAGCGAGGGGACGCTCGGCGGACTCGTCCAGCTTGGCGATCCCACCAGCCTGGGACGTCAGATCCATCAGGCGCTCGAAGCTCTGAAAATTTGCGGCTCGGATCCACTCTGTTCCGAGCACCCGCCGACTGGCGACGGCCGCGGCATCCACGGCGCGAGTTGCCATGCCTGCCTGTTCGCCCCGGAGACCTCCTGCGAGAAAGGCAACCGCTATCTCGATCGCAATGCGCTGTTTGAAACTTTCGCATCCAAGACCGTCGCATACTTTCACGAATCATGACGCCTCTTCCGTCCGCCCTCATTCAGAATTTCAGGAACCTCCGCGATAAGGTTCCGGGTCCGGTATGGAAATTGATCGGCTTGAAACTGCGGGATGCCCCCGGAGTAGCAACAGGGAAAGCTCTGGCAGACATCGCTGCAACACATCTCAATTCCGATCAGGCGTGGGGGCTCAGTCAAATCTGCAAGAACTGGACCTTCAGTTCGTGGGACGAAGTCGCGACCTTGTTCGAAGTGATCGACGCATGGGTCTCGTCGTCGCCAAGGATGATCGACATCGTGTGGAGCGGCCCCGCCAACGGCACGTTTCCAATCCGCCGGATCGACCAGGTTCTCTACGACCTTCTATCCAAAGCTGAGCAACGGATTTTTCTCGTGACCTTCGCCGCCCACCGGGTGCCCCTGTTGTGTGAGCACCTCAGCAGGGCCATCGACCGCGGCGTCGAGGTGACGCTGCTGTTGGAAAGCGAGCAAGCCTCCGCCGGGCAGCTCAGCTTTGACGCATCCAACGCCTTCAAGGACGTCTGCCTCGAGAAGGTCCGGCTCCTCCACTGGCCGATTGAAAATCGCGAACGCAACCACGCCGGCAAGCCCGGCAAGTTGCACGTCAAGTGCGCCGTCATCGACCACACCGCCATCATCGGCAGCGCCAACCTCACGGACGACGCCTTCAACCGCAACATGGAGATGGGAGCGATCATCAAGGATCCCGGCATCGTGGCCGACATTTGTAAGCATTTCCGAACACTCGAACAGAACAGCATTCTGAGGCGTTTCTGAAGTTCGATATCCCTTTGGCTACGACCGCACGCGCTCGGCCACAACGGCGCGTGCTGGCATGTGCGGGCGTGGTGCGAGCAGAACGGGGATCTCAGGGACTTCACCCTGAGCCGGATCGCCGAGGTGGAATGGCGCCGCGGGCGGGCGGATCTGCCGGCTGAGGACAAGGATTGGAAACAATGGGTGACGCTCCGGGTACGGCCCCATCAGGATTTGAACGAGGCGCAGCGCCAGGCCGTGGAGCGCGACTACGCCATGCGCAACGGCGTGCTGAAACTCAAGGTGCGCAAGGCGATGGAGGGGTATTTGCGGGACCACCTGGGCCTGGCCATGGCCGATGGCAAGCCACCGGTGCGGCTGCTGGAGTGTGATGAAGACCAGTTAATCCGCCAACCCCCGCGCGTAAACCTCATCATGGGTGAAAACCACCACCAGCGGCCGGCAACACACCTCGCAATCGTAGTCCACCTCCGCCGGCATCTCGTCGGGATGCGGCACGGCGACTTCAAACACCTCAAAGCAGGTCGGCGAGCGGTTCCGGTTCTCCTCGTATTGCGGCTGATCGATCCAATCGAATTTGTTGGCCAGGCGCGGTTGCCGGGCGCACTCGTCCTTGAAGGCCTGGCGGGCTTGACATTCCGCTGCGGTTCAGGTGACATCCCGCATGGCCACCAAACAAGCAACCATCAAAGACAAGTATTCCAGAACGTCAATCAAAGTGCGCCCGCTGAAGGGGCTCAAGGATATGGCGGTCTGAGCGGTCAACTGCAGTCAGTCACGGTCAAGGTCCCCTTGGTTCATGGTTATCAATCCCCCACCTAGGCTCATGCGCTCGCCGCCCAAATTCATGGCAGGCATCCGTGCCACCATCCAGGTCGCTTGGATGATGAGTTGGCTCCTCGCCGCGTCCGCTTGGGCCGGCGAGTGGCCGTGTTGGCGCGGCGCACGCGGCGACGGGGTGTCCGAGGAAACGAATCTGCCGGTCCGTTGGAGCAGCACCGAGAATGTCGCGTGGAAAGTCCCCATTCCCGGCGTGGGTCATTCCTCGCCGGTCATTTGGGGTGACCGCGTTTTCGTCACCACCTATATCGAGCAAGGCAACCGGCGGGTCTTGCTGTGCCTCGAGCGGCTTAGCGGCAAGACACTCTGGGAGAAAACCGTGGTGACCGCAGCGCCGGAGCAAAAGCACAGTCTCAACAGCTACGCCAGCGGCACGCCAGCCACCGATGGCCAGCGGGTTTGGGTCGCATTGCTACAGGCACGGGACATCGTGGTCGTCTGCCACGACATGGACGGTAAGGAACTCTGGCGCAAATCACCCGGCACGTTCGCCTCCGTCCACGGCTTCTGCAGTTCGCCCGTGCCCTACAAGGACATGATCATCCTCAATTGCGACCAGGACGCCGTCGCCTGCATCGTCGCCTTCGACAAGGCCACCGGCAGCGAGCGGTGGCGCACGGACCGGCCTAACCGCACGCGCTCCTACTGCACCCCGACGATTTTCCAGGCCGCCGGCAAGACACAGATGGTCCTCAGCGGCAGCAAGTGTGTCGCCAGCTACGATCCCGACACCGGCAAACAACACTGGCTCGTTGACGGCCCGACCGACCAGTTCGTCGCCGGCGTCGTGTTCACGGATGATATCTTCTTTGTCACCGGTGGTTTCCCGGACTTGCATATCATCGCCATCCGGCCGGACGGCGCGGGCAACGTCACCGACACCCACATCGCCTGGCGCGACACCCAGGGGGTCTCTTACGTTCCGTCGCCGATCGCCCATGGAAAGTATTTCTTCGTTGTTGCCGACCGCGGTCTAACCACTTGCCTTGAGGCGAAGACCGGCCAGCGGATGTGGCAGGAGAAACTCGGCCGCCATCACAGCGCGTCGGCGGTTTCCGCCGGCGGGAACCTTTATTTCCTCGATGACGACGGCAGGACGTTCGTGCTCAAAGCCGGCCCGCAGTTCGAGGTGATTGCCAAGAATGATCTCGGCGAGGAATGTTACGCGTCTCCTGCCATCAGTCGTGGCCAGATTTTCATCCGCACGCTCGGCAACCTCTACTGCATCGGCACGCGGTATTCCACCATTACCACCCGCCCTGCGACGCGGAGCCGCCGGGGAGTGAGCGCGGTTACCGGGATGGAATACCTGAACGCCCACTCAGACTTCCTCCTCCAGAATCTGGCCGTGTTCTTTCAGCCAGGCCTTGGCCTTTTCGGCGGACGGGGCCTTGGCCCGCACGATGTTCCAGAAGCGCGGGGTGTGGTTGGCTTCCATGAGATGGGCCAGCTCGTGCACGATCACGTAGTCGATCACAAACATCGGGGCTTTGATCAGCCGCCAGTTGAAATTCACATGGTCCTTCACCGTGCAGGAGCCCCAGCGATAGCGGTTGTCCACAATTCGGGCCTCACCGAAATTCACCCCCAGTTCACGGGCACACCGCGCCACGCGCGGGAGAATGGTTTCCTTGGCCCGCGTGAGATACCACTCCCTCAGGACGTTCCGCCGTTTCATCTGCTGCGCGGACGGGATCAGAAACCGCCGCGAAAACTCGACGCCTCCACTCGGGGTCTCCGCGATCTCAATGCGGTATTCCCTGCCGAGATAGAGCGCGGACTCGCCATTCACCACCTCCTTGCCGGGAGGATGCGGGCGGTCCTGATACTTCTGGGAATGGTGTAACTTGTCGAACAACCACTGCCGTTTGGACTCCACCACCTGGCGGATCACCTCCTCGGACACGCCCTCCGGGGCATGCACCACAACCGTGCGGTCGCGCTCAACCGTGAGCGTGAGTTTCTTGCGCCTGGCGGAGCGGACAATCTGGAAGGTCAGGTCCATCAGGCGGCGGCGTAAAGGATGGTGTCGTGGTTCTTCTCGGCGATTTCCATCAGCCGGCTGATGATGCGCTTGCGGTTGTTCGCCAGTCCCGGAAGCGGTGCATACCCAGGCTGAAGGAGGGTCCGTTGGAGGTCGGCAATCAACTTGTTGCGGGCCGGGATGCTCTCCCAGAATCCGGTGAGCCTCAATTCCCGCTCGATCTCACCGTAGAGGTCCTGCGTCAGCGCCACGAGCTGGCTGATTTTCTCCTCCTCCTTGATGCGGTAGGCCGCTTCGTCCTCCGCCGCCATTGCCGGCTTGGCCGCCGGCTCCTCGCCGAAAATCTCCCGCCGCAACATTCGAAAGAATGGCATCTGCTTTTTCCGGTGCAGGCCATACGTCGGTTCCTTGCCGGCGTCCACGATGCGCTGGCGCAGTTTCTCCAGTTCCTCGTATATCTTCTTCCAGTTGTTGGCGAACGCTTCGAGGATTTTCCGCAGGGCCTCGGCAAAGGACGCTTGCAGTTCGGGATCATCGTTCAGGTCAACGTCGAGATGGTGGCGGATCGCGTGTTCAATTTCGGCGGCCTTGGTCTTGGTGCGCTCGTGTTTCCTAACCTCCGCCTGGAAATCCTCGTCGAGGATCGAGATGGGCTCCACCTTCACTGCGATGCCGCGCGATTCCAGAAACGCGTCGGTGATCTTGCGCAGCTTGGGCGGGATGCCTTTCATGCTCAACCGGCCGTCGCGGAAATGCTTTTCCGCCAGCACGTTGATCTCCACCAGCGCCTGGTAGTCGCCCATGAAATCCAGCGCCTCCTTGGCCGGAAACACCAGATTGAGGTTCCGGGTGAATTTCCTGAACAGCCCCATGAACTCAAAGCGCAGGTCCTCATCGTAGAACACGTCGAAGAAGGCATCGTGGTCGGTCAGGTCCGTCAGCTTGTGCTTTTGCAGCAGGGCGATGATGCCGTCATGGCTGGCCCGCAATTCCCGCAATTCCTCCTCCGGGAAACTCAGCACGTTCAACACCTCGTTCTGCTCCCGCTCGTCGTAGTTGTCGAGCGCCTGTTTCAGGTGGTGGCCGATGCCGACGTAGTCCACCACAAAGCCCTTGTCCTTCGCGTCACCAGCCACCCGGTTGACGCGGGCAATCGCCTGGAGCAGGCCGTGCGCGACGATGATCTTGTCCAGATACATCACCTGCTCCACCGGCGCGTCGAAGCCGGTGAGCAACATGTTGTTCACGATCACGATGCCCACATCGCCGGCCACTCCCTGGTCCTTCCCCCCAAAGGGCAGTTTGAAACTCTTGATGGTGGCCTCGTGCTTCGAGGAATTGGTATAGGGCGTCAGGTGCATCTCATCGTTGTGCATGCCGGAGATGACCACGTCGCTCTTGAGTTGCCTGAGCGTCTCCAACTCCGGCGCATGCGGGTCGGCCTTTTCCCTGGCTGCTAGGGCAGCGGCGACGGCGGCGTCGACATGCTGCTTGTAGCGCACGGCAGCCTCGCGCGAGGTGGCGACGATTTGCGCCTTGTAGCCATTGGGGAAGACATGGGTCAGGTAATGCTCCACCATGTCCTTGGCCTTGGCCGCGATGGTCGGGTCGGCTTCCAGGTAGGCCCGGCGTCCTCCGGCACCCATGATCTGGAGGTGTTCGGGCAAGGTGTGGTCCTTGAAGACATCCTTGAACATCGCGTCCATCCCGGGCTGGTCGGGCACCTCGGCATTGTGGGTGCGGCCCTCGTAGATGATTTCCAGCGTCACGCCGTCCGCAATGGATTGGCGCATGGTGTATTTGTCGATGTAGTCGCCGAACACGCGCTCTGTCTTATCGATGGGCGTGCCGGTGTAGCCGATGCGCGAGGCATTGGGAATGCCCTTGTCCAGATTGGCGGCGAGCTTGGAATACTGCGACCTATGGGCTTCATCCGTCATCACCAGGATGTGCGGGCTGACATTCAACTCCGGGAAAGTCTCCGTCAGGTCAGCCTCGCGAAACTTGTGGATCATCGCCATCACCAAGTCCGAGGCACCGCTGGCCAACAGTTCCTTGAGCCGTTTGATGCTGTCGGCGGGCTTCACAGTGAAGCCGATGCTCTGGCTCGTTTCCGCAAGCTGTTGTTCCAACTGCGTGCGGTCGGTGACAAAGACCACCTTCCACTTGGAAAGCGAGGGGTGGCGATACATCTCTCTAACCATGAACATCATGGTCAGGGATTTGCCGGAGCCTTGGGTGTGCCAGATGATGCCGCTACGCTCACGCGGGCTCTTGCCTGCCAGCAGGCGCTTGACGGCCAGCTTCACGGCGCGGAATTGCTGATAGCGCGCCACCACCTTGATCATCTCACCCTTGCTGTTGGTGGTGAAGATGGTGAACGTGCGGATCAGATCCAGCAGGTTGTCGCGGTCCAGCATCCCGGCGACGAGCCGCTGCTGGTCGTTGGGGCTGCTGCTGCCGTGCTTCAGGTCATTGAGGGACCGCGGATATGGATCCGCCCAGCGGTGAAAGAGTTTTTCGGTGTGGGTCGTGATCGTGCCGAACTTGGCCTCCTGGCGGCAGGTGGCGATCACGAACTGGTTGTAGTAAAACAGCGGCGCGCTGCCTTCGCCCCTGGCACCGCGCTGCTCGCTGTAGCGCAGCAGTTGGTCGATGGCCTCGGGGATGGGCTCCTTTGCCTTGGGCGACTTGCACTCGATCACCACCACCGGCAGGCCGTTGAGAAACAGCACGATGTCCGGGATGATGTGGTGCTCGCTGCCGAGGATGCGCACCTTGAACTGGCAGACCGCGATGAAGCGGTTATTGTCCCGTGTTTTGAAATCAACGAACTTCACCGACGGGCTCTTCTCGCCCGTCTTGCGGTTTTCGCTCACGCTGGTGTTTTCCAGCAACTGGTTGAGCACATGCCGGTTGTTTTGCAGCAGGTTGGTGCCCGGGAAATTGGCGGTGAGTTGTTTCACCACCTCGTCCACCTGATCATCTTCCAGCCACGGGTTGATCACCATCAACTGCTCCCGCAGCACCGACAGCATCACCACCTCGGCAAAGTTCGCGCGGTGGCTGTCGCCGGGATGCTGCTTGGAGTCCAGGTCGATGATCTCCCAGCCGAGCCCGGCCAGTTGATCCAGCAACGGCTTCTCGACGTGCTGCCGTTCGTCGAGGCGGATCTGGGCGGCGGTGTCCTTGGTGCTCATGAGGGGAGGTCAGGGCTCGTTGATAGATTGTAAAACCCGCGCAACTCATCCAGCACCTCGGGCAAAGTGATACGGGAAATCCCCAGGGATTTCAGATCCGGCGGGTCTTGGGCGATGAGCGAAAAAGCAACGGTCAGATCTTGTTGCAGGCTGGCGGGCAAGGTGATCCTGGCATCCCGGTCCAGCACGGTGAACAGGCGGAAAATATCGTTCTTGTGCTTGCGGATGTTTTTGGAGTCCACCGCTTCCCCTGCAGCTTTCCGGTTGGAGAGATCCACATAGGCCCGCGCCTTCAGCGGAATCAGGCCGTCTGCCTTGACCAAGGATAGCCCGTCAATCGTGGTCCGACGCGCCATCACAAAGTTGTAGTAGTCGTCGTTCATCAGAATGGCGGAGAGACTGGATATTTCTTCGTCCACCGGGATGGGGGTGATGCCGGCATCCGCCTTGAGATCGAGCGCGTCCGGCACCCGGGCGAACAACTCGAGCATTTCCGGAAATCCCTTTGTCTGGGGACCATGGAACCGGTAGAACAGCCGCTTGCCGGTGCTTTTCTGGCGGTTTTCATAGGCCCCCAACCGGATGAATTCCCAGAGAGCTTCCGCAAATTCCCGGTCAAGGGATTCGACACAAAGCACCAAGTCCAGATCCTTGGTGGCCCTGAACTCGCCCCCCAATTCCTCCATGCTGAGGCTGGAGGCGGTGCCACCGATCAGGACATAGCGGTCCGAATAGCCCGCAAAGTGCTCTTTGAAGCGGTCGAGTCCTTTTACCATGGCACACCTCCCAGCAAGTTATCGATGGAGATCTCCACGCGGTCGTCCTTGATGTCTGAAAGACTCAGCGCCAGTGAAAGCCGATCCACCAGCGGTTTTTCCGCCAGGAGGCGCGGGTTATAGTGCCAGATTTCGAATTCCGCATGGGCCATGTCCTTGGAGACGCTGGGGATGAGGTGCAGACCTGGCTCCTTTTGGATCTTTTTCCATTCCTCGCTGGTGATGGCCCAGATGTCGCGCCGCGGGACAGCAAGCATCGTCAGTTCCTCCATCGCGGATTCCCCAGCTTTGAAATCGCAGCCTGGAAACCATTCGTCCACGTAAACGCGTTTCTTCACCGGGGAACGCAAAACGGGGCGGACTTTTTCCCAGAGTTGAAGACCGGTGACGAGGAAGCGGTGCTTGGCAAAGCGCCGCTCGCCCTGGCACTCCACCAACTCCAACTGGCGCAGCTCGTCCAGTGCCCGGGTCATCGTCATTTTGGTGTAGCCGAATTGCTCGGCCAGCCCGGCCCCGGTGAACTCGGACTGCGGGTCCATCCGCCGCAGCAGGCACGCCAGCACCACGACTTGCCCGGCCGGTGAGATTTTGAAACTCGCCCGGCGCGGTGCCCTGAACTGCTCACGCAAGTCAAGCCCGAGGTCCGGCAGGTAGAGTTGCTGGCCGGGCGCGAGAAACGGGATTTTGCTCTCAATCAGCCGCTTGCGCTCATAGGCAGCAACCGTTTCGAGCACGAAGAGGCTGCGCAGCCCGGTTTTCTGGTGCAGCCAGTCCGCTTGTTTCGCCATCGCCGCCGGAGTCGGGCCGGCATCGCGGGCCAGCAAGGCCAGGAATTCCTTACCCGACAGCGCGCAATGGCCGATTTCGTAGGCTTCCGTGATATGGAGCGGGAGCCGGCGCAGGTCAGGAAATGGCGAAAATACGGCCTCAATTCCGAGAATTTCCCGGACGTAGGCGGCGGCTTTGGCCTGTAAATTCGCGTTCATGGCGGGAAAGTAACACAGCATCCGACTAAGTAACAACACTAAAGTTACTTGAAAGAATCAGGGTTACTATGAGAGGTGGCGGGGTGGTTTTCATTGGAACCATGATTCATTCTGTGACTTCCCAGTGTCCCGCCTTCGTGGGTCCGTGATGGCGGATTTTTCCGGCAGCCCTGAGTTTATCCAGGTGGTATTTCACCCCGTCCGCAGTGATGCCCAAGGCTTTTGCCATCGTCACACGAGTCGTCGCCGGGTTCTCGCGCAGCAGGGCAACAAGCTTTTCTTGGGTAGTTTCTTGGGTAGTTTCTTGGGTAGTTTCTTGGGTAGTTTCTTGGGTAGTTTTCACCGAAGTCTTCACCGAAGTTTTCACCGAACCGGCATCGAGTTCGATTTGTGGGGTAGATGATCCTTCATCCTGACCATCCGTCGGCCGACCGTCCAGCGCCACCCAGCTCCCTGCTTTGTCGGAGCCTTCGCGTCGAATTAAGCCTGATTCCTTGAGTTTGGCGACTTGTTTCTCCACAGCTCGGGTGGAAATTCCCAATGCCATGGCCAGCTCGCCGGCGGTGATTGCCGGGGATCGCCGGATCATTTCCACGATCTTACTAGCCCTGTCACCCGACGTCTTCTCCGAACCTTTCTCCGAACCTTTCTCCGAACCTTTCTCCGAACTTGTTTCCGGTAGCAGCCCGGCCCAGTCGGCCGCCTTCTCATGCACCGGCAGCCGAATCAGGAAATAGCTGCGCTCGTCGTCGGTCTCAAATTCCGGGGCGGTCGAGCCATTCGCTGCCATCGCCCGGATGATCTTGGAAATCCCGGTCGAGCGACCTTCGGTGAGGTCCAGTTCCTTGAGGAACTCCCCGATACGGCGGTTGCGGTAGCGGCGGGACACTGCCTTGCCGATTTTCAGATCCTCCAGCCGGATCGAGCGATCGGGTCCGGGGAAGCTCAGCACGACCAGGTCCTCCCGGGAAATGCGGATCTCGACCGGCTCGCGGATCTCATAGGACCGGTGATACACCGCGTTCACCACCGCTTCCTCAATGGCGGCTTGGGGGAAATTCCAGAAGCGCTCCGCCTCCGCGCGCTGCGGGTGCTTGATGATCGTTTCCTTCAGGTAATTCCGCTGGATGAAGCTGATGGCATCGCGGGTGATCCGCCCCAGCGGCCCTTGGAAGATCTTCTCTTCAAAGCGATCGCCGCCCGCTCCATCCGGAAACCACACCACATCGATCTGGGTGACCGGGAAAAAGCGCTCGGGATGCTCGTTGAAAAACAGCAGGCCGACGTTCTGCGGCAGCGGCGCTTCACTCGGACCAGTCACCACGTTCATTTGGCGGCCCAGGTCCTCGACCGGGAGCACGGCCACCTCGTCCGCCAAGCCACTGCCGACCTCGCGCAGAAACTCCTCCATCAGCCGCGGCGACAAATCGCCCGGCTTGGCCCGTTGGTTCACGCGGTCATCAAAGGGCACCTGTGCCGTCAGGCTGATCAACTCGCGCTCATCCTCGCCCTTGGCCTCGATGGTGCTGGCATAGCGGCGGATGTAGTAACGGTATTCCTTCGTTCTGGCCGTCACCGATTTCGGAACCTTGTAAGGCCGGGACAGCCCGCCCGGCGCCCATAGCACCAGCAGGTTGCGCTCCGCGAAACGCTCCACGCTCAGCAACGGGAAATACGGCGGCTGGATCAGATTGCAGAAACCCAGCAGCTCTTGCTGGATCTTATCGAGCTGATTCTCCTGCAAGCCGACGGGTGGAAACACCGGCAGTCCGGCGGTATCGCAATCCTGGCCGATCACCACATACCCGCCGCCCAGATTCTCGAAGTCGTTGGCAAAGGCGCAGATCGTCCGCAGGATCGCGTCCGGATTCCACCCCGCCTTGTATTCAATCCGCTCACCTTCCACCTGCCGTTGGCGGAGGAGGCTTTCCAGGTTGATGGGGAGCTTGGAGGTCATGGTAAATTACTTCAATATTCTCAATCTTCTATGACATCAGTAATTGGTTCGGGGACTTCATTCCAAGCGTCAAATTCACCATCATGAGATTCAGGTGTGGGATCGGCAGTTGGTGCCTTTACAACCGTCGGCATTGCGAAGCTGCCGCCCAGAAGCATCGCGTGCTGCCTAGGGAGTCCCGAAATTCGACGAACATCACGAGCCTCCGCCCATTCGCAAGCGTTTGCTACAACCCGTTGGTCCTGTTCTGAATTCAGCTTGAACACGACCCAGTTGTTGCATTGGGACAATACCGTGGCAGATACCTCTGAAGGTCTTTGGGTACTCAGCCATAAGGATAATCCGAATTTTCGCCCCTCCTTCGCCAGCCGTTCATAGGCCAGCGCAGAACCGCGATCCTCTTCTGAATTGCTAGGAGACCGCAAATAGTGGTGTGCCTCTTCAAGGACGAGAAGTGTAGCAGGGCTGCCGCCTTGGCCCCGTGAGAACAAGACTTGCGCGTAGAGCTCAAGCAATGAACCCAAAATTAGCGGCATCAGGTCTTGGGGCACTTGCTTGAGGTTGACTACATGCACCTGCCACGTGCTGTTGCGGCTTCCAAAAATATCATCGATCAAATGTTCTGACTCCTTTCTCCAATTCAAGCTCGCGTTGCCACCGCATGGACTGCCGCCGTTTACCTCAACAACGGCCTTGAACATCTCATCCTCAACAAGCCGATGAAGGCGAGTGATCAAGGGTGATACATTCCCGTAATTGAAAGCGTTTCGCTCCCGTCCATTCCGGCCAGCAGTAATCGCATGGCTTTCCGCAATCAAGGTACCAAGGGCTGACATGTGAGGCCATCGGCCGGCAATTCCAGAAGACCGGGCACGGATCTGTTCCATGGCACGATACGCTACCTCTGCTCCGTCATTGCGGCAGTCGTCAAACAAGACTGCTGTTCCGCCAACTACAGACGCGCCTTTTGCGGTAGGATTCCACTCAATGAATCTGAGGTGATCAATGGCGAATGACAAAGCGGGACGCTGGGTTTTGTCACTCGGCAGAAGTAAGCGATGCAATCCTTGACGCCCCAGCGCGTAATAGGGAATTTTACGTCCTGTTGCGCCATCAATGGCGCTGCCGATTGCCGTGTGCTTGTATTTGCCCTGTGGCAGACGGTCCTGAAAATCTCCCCCGGCGATAGCCTCTTCGGACTTTCTGAAGGTGCGGTGATACTCACCGTTGATGTCAAAAACGACGATTCTCGCGCTGGGCATATTTGCGAGTTGCTGGAGTACGGCGGCGGTAAAACAGCTCTTTCCCTGGCCCGAGCTTCCTAGCACTGCGAGGTGACGCGAAAGAAGGCCGTTGAGACCAGCCTTCACCGTTTGTCCACTTCGTAACTCGTGGCCAACGATAATGGGACCTCCGCTATCAACGCCGGCAATCGCTGACTTTAGCTCGTCAGATGAAAGAGGAAACACTTCTGCCCCAAGGGGAGGCGTTACTGTATTGTCGGTGCGGAATAACGGCTGGTTATTTTCCTTTCCGATCCAACCGACGATGATTCCTTCAAGGTGGCGCAATGGCTCCTGATCTCCGCTCCTGAGACCGCGCGTTTGACGATGAACTTCCTTGGGTTCGGCAAAATTGAGGCCTGTGATTCTCAAAACGAGAAGCAGGCTACCGGCTTCAATACCCAACAATGAACCGATCTCAGTTACATGCGAGACTCCGGACGAGTGGGTAGCAACCTGACCACGGTGCCTATCCAGCAGGTTTAGGGTTACCTTGCTGCCGTCAATCTGCACAACATAGCCCACTGGGGAACGGCTACGCATTTGGTCTCCTCTCGTTGGAATCCTCCAAACGCTCTTTCATTTCGCGCTCGGTCAAATCAAAAAAAATCGGATCCGGCAGGTAGCCAGCAAACTTGTCAAACCATGCCGCCGGGCCTCCGCCAACAAACGTAATCCTTGGCGATTGCAATTCCACCAATGCACGCAAGGCATGGTTGGTTCTAAGGCATGCGGAGCCGGCACCATCAAACTCAGGCACGAATGCCACAATCTGTAATGTCGGATTCAAAAGGGCGGATTTGAGCAACCGGTTTAGATGCTCGTCACCGAATGAATAACCACTGACAAAGATCGCGGTTTGAGGCCTCGCCAAAAAATCGGAGAAGCGGCGGAACAACTCGCCGAGCAGGTATCCGTGCGTCTGAAGATACTTCGCTGCCCGTGGAAAGACCATCGGCGAATCATCTGCAATCTCGTCTCCTTCCAAAACCCGTTCGAGAAATGGCCACATTTCATGAGAGGAAAGCTCCCTAAAATCCATGCCCGATTCCTTCTTCCAGGTGAGAGAACCATGGAGCTTTACCAAGTAGCAGTCGTTGCATCCGAACCGAGCTTCACCGCTCGCAGATGCGTGCCGGAATCCGAGATCGAAGCTCTGGGGTGAGAATAGGCGATTGTGAATGCCAAGGAATCCCGTATTGATCTGAATTCCGACGGATTCAGCAGACCACTCGATGGCCAGATCATAGTTGGTGGTGAAGATCCAGGGACTTGCTTGTCCTGGCTGCCGGGCACCAACCATTTTTTGCATGAGGCTTTTGTGATACTTGAGTTGTTCGCTATTCGTATTGGATGAAGTCCAAAGCGCTTCATCGAGAATCGCCGCTTTTACCACGCAGCGTTTCAATGCCGCAATGTCTGAGGTCAGTTGACTTAGATCTTCCGATTGTGGATCTCGCCGTTTCCAGTCGATTCTTGCGATTTCCAGGGCATCAAGCAGTTGTTCGACATTAGGAACATCGGATAACCCATTCTCCAAAAGATCGGAATCGTTCTGGTCTTGCTCGATGAATTTCTGATCCGCCAAGTTCCTCGCTGCTACGGATGAATCCTGGATAAAACACATCCAAAGGTCTTTCATACTCTTTCCACCTGCTCCAATTGAAGCACCTGCTCCTAATAACACGCCGACGTTCTCGACTCTCAACAGCGAAGCTAGATGGGCTTTCAAATCGGCCTCATTGAGATTTTCTCCACTTCTGCAACAGAATATGCTCATGGTAATGAATTTTTGAGGGGTTGATCGACTTCAAGCAATGCAGTGATCCGTCTCCGGCCAGTCAGCAGGTCTTGCATCAGGGCGGTTTTGAGGGCGCGGAGTTTTGGCAACGAGCGTCCGGTGCTGCTCAATGTTGCGTTCATCTTTGCTATTTCCGAGGCGATGGCGTCCATTTCCGTCTGTTCTCTTGGAACCGGGACCGATGGTGTCAGAATTTCCGACTTCGAAAGATGCGGTATGTCCATGCCCTTCTGCTGGAGAAGAAGCTCCCGTTGATATGCGGGAGATTGGATCAACAGTTGCATGAATTCTTTCGGAACCGTCATCGGCACAAATCGCCCTACTCGCTGAACCAAAAGACAAGGGACGTCATCATCAGTGAGTAGAGTCACCTTAAAGCCCTGTTTTGTAAATGTTCGGTCCATTCCTATAATCATGTCGCCTGCCGCTAGCGCATAATCCTTGTGTGATTCGGACGCCTCAAGCGACAAGCATCGAGTATCCTTCCAATCTGCCTTGCCGGTTCCTACATTTTCGCCGCGCAGTAGTTTGACGCCTTCCTCGACAAACCAAGAACTTTTGAACGCATAGCCAACCTGAAGATCGACGACGGATGAAAGGGGCGTCACCTCCCACTCCACCGGGATCCTGCCCAGCGGGGAATCTTTGAATTCGTGGGTATGTTCGGAGCGGAGGTTGCCGTGATGGTCGATGCCGCGGGTGAGGAGGTCCTGCATCAGGCCGGTCTTGAGGCGCTGCTGCTTGGCGATCAAGGCTTCTGTCTGTTCGATGGCCCGGTCCACTGTGGAGAGGATCTCGGCGATTTTGGTTTGCTCGAGTATGGGGGGGAGCGTAATCGAAAGCGCTTTGAGCCGTTCCTGATTAATGTTTGTATTCGCGCTAACAGTGCATTGGCTTAGCAATGATGCTCGGAATTCTCCTCCATGGAAGCAATGGCCTAAGAACCCTGGAACACAGTGGCTATAGTCAGGGCGAAACCTAATTAGAAATCCGCTGAAAACTGTCCTCGGGAGGTCTCGCAACACTACTGCGGTAAGGCCAACACCCGAGGGTTTCACTGAGGATCGAACGAATAGGACGTCACCAACTTGAAGGCAATATCTAAGCACTTCTACTTCTCTTGCATTTACCAAGCCTGCGGGAACGTGAGACAAAGTTGACACACCGAAAACATCAAGGAGATTTACAAAGGGAACTCCATGTCCGAAGTCTTCGGCGCTCTTATTAATGCCGTTCGTGAACTTTCCCAGTTCACCCAAGGAAATGGTTTTCCATTCACTCATTTCAAATACCCCAATCCTTTTAGAAACCCATCCAGCGCCTTGAGGGTATCGGTGCGTACGGTTTCCAGGGCGCGGCTGGAGACGGCGAGGTGGCTGGAGGGATCAGAATACACCGGTCATCTCCTTGCGTTTGTGGTCGAGGAATTGTTGGAGGGCCTCCTTGCTCGGGAGTTCCAACTGGTATTTGGAGACGAAGAGGCGCTGGGGCATGGCGGAGAGCGCGTATTCGACGAGGGCGTGGTCCTTGCCGGTGCAGAGCAGGAGGCCAATAGGCGGGTTATCGCCCTCGCGCATCATGTTCTTCTTGAACCAGGCGACATAGGTATTGAGCTGGCCAATGTGCTCGTGGTGGAACTCGTCCACCTTCAGCTCGACGAGGACATGGCAGCGGAGGATGCGGTGGTAGAACACCAGGTCCACGAAGCCGCGGGTGTCGCCGATGACGATGCTTTTCTGGCGGGCTTCGAGGCAGAAGCCGTGGCCGAGTTCGAGCAGGAAGTCCTGGAGGTTTTCGAGCAGGGCTTGTTCGAGGTCGGATTCCGCCACGGCCTCGCGAGCTTTCAGGCCGAGGAACTCGAAGATGTATGGATCGCGGATGCTCAACCTCGGCTCGGCATGCTCCACCCCTTGGTTTGCCATCGCGGAGAGCTTGTCCTTGTCCAGCGACAGGCCAGAGCGCTCGAAGTAGAGCGAGGCGATCTGGCGCTTGAGCGCGCGAACCGACCAGTTGCCGCGCAGGCATTCGATTTCGTAGAAGGCGCGCTTGAGCGGGTCGTCGAGGTCCACGATGAGTTCCAGGTGGCTGTAGGACAGGCGATTGGTCAGATCATTGGCCGGCGGCCCCAATTGTGGGGACGCTGTCCCCACTTTTCCCAAGCGATGTGCCGTTGGCACGAGTTCCATCCCTCCGGGGAGGTCGGGCAATAGTGGGGACACTGTCCGCACTATTTCCGGATAGAGGCGGAAGAAACGCAGGTAGCGATATAGCTGGCGCCGATTGCAGTTGGAAACCCGCAGGTCAGTCAGCCGCGCCGCCAGAACATTCAGCAAGCCTTCGCCATACTCGGCCCGGTCAGCTCCACGCAGCTCGTATTCCGCAATGTAGGCTCCAATGACCCAATTGCGCAGCGTGAGGCTGGTGTTCACAGCACGCTTCGCGATTGCGGCGCTATGATCGTGGACCCGGCGGATGGCCTCGACCAGGGCGGCGAAGTCCAGCGAGGCGGCGGGCGTTTTTGGTATGGCGGGTTTACGCGGCATGGGAAGATTCTTTCATTCCAGATACCCCAATCCTTTCAGAAACCCGTCCAGCGTGGTGAGGGTATCGGTGCGCTCGGTTTCCAGGGCGCCGCTGGAGACGGCGTATTTGTCCCAGAGTGTTTCGACCGACTGGATCAGGTGGCGTTTGGCGGCGTTGAGGTAGCGGTTGAGTTCGTGGGTGGCGAGGTCGTGGAGTTTTTTCAGGATGAGGGTCTGGGCCTCCTCGTCGGTGAGCTGGCCGCCGATTTGGGAGAAGAGGGCGTCGGTTTTGGCGAGGCGGGCCTGTAGGGCGGTGCGGTCTTTTTGGAGGGCGGCGATTTGTTTCTTGTCGGTCTTGCCCGGAGATTGTGCCGCCCCTTCAGGGCTCAATGCTTGGGTGGCGTTGGACCCAGGGCGTTGCCCTGGGCTGGTATGAGTCAGGCCTTTGGCCTGGAAGAGGCCGGAGGGCGATGATGGGCCGTTGGCCTGGAAGAGGTCAGGGGATGATGGATCAAGAATGGCGAGCTTGGCCTGCACCTGTTGGAGAAGCTGTTGGTTTTCGGTCTTGAAATCGGCGTCGCCGAGGCGTTTGAGCTGGAGCTTGAGTTCGAGTTCGTCGGTGAGGGTTTTGAGGTCGGCCTTGCCGTCCTTGATGCGCTTTTCCAGGAGGGTGATGGTTTTTTCCTGGGCTTCCAGGGCTTTTCGCTCCTTCTTGGCGGACGCGGCGCTGTTGTCTTTGAGGTCGTCGATGAGTTCCTTGAGGGCGACCTTGATCGTGGCGGCGGTGACGGATTCGTCCTCCTCCGGTTCGTAGGCGGCGAGTTCCTGGCCGGCTTCCACGGCTTCGGCGAGTTCGCTCTGGGCCTCGCTGATGGACGCCTCCAGCGCCTCGATGGCAGCGGCCACCGCCTGGAAGAAGGCGGCAATCAGATAGTTGTCCGGGATGAGCGTGTGGTGCCAGCCGGTGGAGATGATGGTTTTCAGGTCGTAGCGGATCTGCTGCCACCAGTTCACAAACACCCCGGCGCTCTGGAATTCGTCCAACACGCCGAGCGGGATGAAACGGGTTTTGAGGGTGGTGAGTAGTTCCTGGCGGACCTCCGGCATTTTCCGGCCCTCACGGAGTTGTGAGAAATCGTGGCGGGCAATCTCCCACCACGCTTGCAGGGCCTCGCGGTGGCGGGTGAGGGTCCGCCGCACCGAGGCCTCACCCTCGATCAACGGCTTGATCGCCGCCTTGCGGTCGATGGCATCCACAAAGGCCAGGTAACCCTCCCGCTCCGGCCGGAACAGCGTGGCGATGTCCAAGCCGAATCGTCCACTGATCACCGATAACCGATCACTGACCACCTCGCCCTCCGGCACGCCGCCGATGAGGTGGGCCCGCACGTCCTCCGGCTCCGGGTCGGGCGTGTTGTCCACATAGCGGCGGATGTTCAGGTTGAAATCGTGTTTTTCCACGATCTCCGCCTTGGTCACGAGGCGGCTGTATTTCGGCAGCTCGCGCTTGTGGGTGAAGACAAAGTCGATTTTCTCGATGTCCTCGGGGCGGAGCTTGTTCTGGTTCTTGCCTTCGGCGAATTCTCGGTCGGCATTGATGAACAAAACCTGATCGCGCAGGGAATCCGGCTTGTTCTTGTTGAGGACGATGACGCAGGCGGGGATGCCGGTGCCGTAGAACAGGCCGGGCGGCAGGCTGATGATGGCCTCGATCACGTCGTCGTTGATCAGCAGCTCGCGGATGAGCTTTTCCTTGCCGCCGCGGAACAACACGCCGTGCGGCATGATCGTGGCGCAAAGGCCGTCGGCCTTGAGACTGGCCAGCATGTGCTGGACGAACATCAGGTCCGCCTTCTTGCCGGTCTCCGGGCACCACTCGCGGAAGCGGGAGGGGAACTTGAGCGTGGCGCGGCTGTAGTTTTGTGAGAACGGCGGATTGGCCAGCACGCGGTCGAACTTGCGTGGGGCGCCGTTGTCCAGAATGAGCGGGTCCTCCAGCGTGTCGCCGTTCTCGATGGTGAAGCGGGTGATGTTGTGGAGGATCATGTTCATCACGCAGATCGACCAGACGGTGCCGTTGGAATCCTGGCCGAAGAGTGCGAGGTCGTTCGGGTTCTGGCCCTGCTCCTCGACGTATTGGTGGCTCTGGATGAGGAAACCGCCGGAGCCCATGGTGGGATCGTCCACCTCGTGCCCGGCCTGCGGTTTGACGATCTGCACCAGCAGCCGCACAACCTCGCCGGGGGTGTAAAACTCGCCGCCCTTTTTGCCGGCACTGTCGGCGAAGAACTTGATCAGGTATTCGTAGGCCGCGCCGAGCAGGTCCGGGAACTCGAAGTTGTCATTCACCAGCGTGAAGCCCGGCTGGTTGAAGTGGTCCAGGAGGTCCTTCCACTTTTCGTTGGGGATCTTGGTCTTCCCCTTGACGGCGTTGAAGTCGATGTTGTTTTTCAGCACTCCGGCGAGGGCGTCGTTTTCATCCTCCACCGCGGCGATGGCCTTGTTGAGCATGCTGCCGATGTCGTGCTTGAGGTCCTTGAGGGCCGGGACCAGCTCGCCGTTTTCATCAGTCCAGGATTCATGCCAGCGGGCGCGGACCGGCACAAAGAAGGTCTCGCCGTAGGTGGCCTTGTCTTCGAGGAGTTCGGCCAGCAGCTCGGGGCTCACATGGGCGTAGTCTTTCCGGATGGCGACGCGTTTCAGTTCGAACTCATCGGACAGGCGTTTGAGGAACAGCATCCCGAAGATGAACTCCTTGAACTCCGAGGCGTCCATCTTCCCGCGGAGGATGTCGGCGGACTTGAAGAGGAAGGATTCGAGCTGGGAAAGGGTGATTTTTTCGCGGGTCATGGGGGATGGAAAAACATGAGGCAATCAACAGCGAGCAGAGCGACTGCCAACACGAAAATTTGCGGAAGGTGATGCGACCAACTGTGAGAAACATCAGTTGAGCACTTCCGGAGCCGGATGAAAAGCCTGATCTTGCGGGAGAAGCCGGGATATTTCGCCGTGCCCCAGATTTCGCTTGACCGGGCCTGGAATCCATGCGCTGTTCAAGTCAGCGCATCATCCAATCGTAGCGCCCCCCATGAGGCCTGTTGCCGATCCCCGCTGCCGCGCCCAGGTTAGGTCGCGCTGCCGCGAGCAGCTTACGGCCCCCGAAGTTTCCGGTTCCCAAGAATCCATGCCATCATCCAACGCCACCAGTACCATGAAATACCAGTCCATCACAATCGCCACGCTGTTGCTGCTCGCCCTCACTCCGGAGAGTCAGGCGGCGGTCGGCATCAGTTCCCAGAGCAGCATCGGCACCGATTTTCCGGGCACGGCCTGGGCCGGTTCGCTGTCCGGCATCGACCTGATCAACGCGGACCGCGCCACGCTGGCTGCCGCCACGGTCACCACCACCCACGGCCTTTTTCCGGCCGGCGGCATCAATGACGGAACCTCCGCCAACGGCGTGCCCGGTGGCAACACGTTCTTCTCAGTTGCCGACCCGGCCACCTTCACTCAAGCGGGAGGCACGGCGGTCGCAACCTATGACCTCAACGTGAGCACGAACCCGGCCGGCTACGACATCACCTCGGTCCAGTCGGTGATGGGCTGGATGGGCACGGCTTCCCAGGCGCAAGCCAATCAGACCTACACGGTGGCCGTGAGTGTCGTGGGCTCGGCCGACTACACCGACATCGCGACTGTTTCCTACACGCCCTTTGCCGATGTCGATGGCGCGAATTACGAGAGCCGGGTGGTCATCACCGAGAACCGCACGGGGATCCTCGCGTCCGGCGTCGATAGCATCCGCTTCACGTTTCTGAACCCGCTGGCCTCGGTCGCCTACGGCACCGGCCACTACAAAGGCACACTGGTGCGTGAGATCGACGTGCATGGGGCTCCGACGCCGATCGTCATCATCACCCCGCAGAGCAGCACCGGTACCGCTTTCGGCAGCACGCCGTGGGCCGGGAACCTGTCGGGCACCGACCTGATCAACACCGGTCAAGCCAGCCTGGCTGCGGTGACGGTGTCCGCGGCCTTCTTCGGCCCGAACGGCATCAACAACGGTTCTGCCCTCGCCGGGGAAACCACCACCAACACCTACTTCGCCGCCCCCGGTAACTTCCCGGCCACCGCGACCTATGACCTCAATTTGAGCACGCACCCGGCCGGCTACGACCTCACCTCGATCCAATCGTTCATGGGTTGGAATGAGAATTCGGCGACTCATGCCAACCAGACTTACACGGTGGCGGTGAGTTATGTGGGGTCCGCGGACTTCAGCGACCTCGTCACCGTCAACTACAGTCCCTTCGGTACCGCCAATAGCCTGCATCATGAAAGCCACGTGCTCGTTAGGAAATCGGCGGGGGCGCTCGCCACGGGAGTGGACCGCATCCGGTTCACCTTCGCCGCTCCGGCCAGTGGCGGCGCATACCCGGGCACGGTGGTGCGTGAGATCGATGTCGATGGCTATCCGACGGGCAGTTCGCCGGGAGTTGTCGTCTCCCCGCAAAGCAGCAGCAACGCGGGCGCTTTCGCCACTCTGGGGTGGGCATCACTGCTTAGCAACACCGACCTGATCAACACCGGTCAAGCCAGCCTGGCTGCGGCGACGGTGTCCGCAGCCTTTTTCGGCCCGAACGGCATCAACAATGGCTCAGCCCTCGCCGGGGAAACCACCACCAACACCTACTTCGCCGCTCCCGGCAACTTCCCGGCCACCGCCACCTACGACCTGAACGTCTCGGCGACCCCCTTGGGCTATGCCATCACCTCGATCCGGTCGTTCATGGGTTGGCAGGGCAACTCGGGCTTGCACGCGAACCAAATCTACGTGGTGGAGGTGAGCACCGTGGGGAACCCCGGCTACACCACGCTGGCCGCCGTGAACTACACTCCGTTTTCCGGCATCGACAGCACTGACCACGAATCAGCGGTGACGCTCACCGAGAGCGGCACCGGCGTGCTTGCCACTGGTGTCGATAGTATCCGCTTCACCTTCGCCAACCCTGGAACCGGCGGCAGCGCTCCGGGCACCGTGGTGCGCGAGATCGATGTCCATGGGTATCCGGTCGGAGGCGGGCCGTCATCTGCCATCGCGATCACCAACCCCGTCAGCCGCCAGGTGATCCAGCGCGGGACCGCAAACAGCGCCTCGGTCGCGGTCAGCGGCAGCTACAGCGGAACGCCGGATTCGATCGAGGCGCGGATGGTCGTCATGCCCGGGGCCGGCAACTCCGGCAGCGATACCGCGTGGACCACCATCGCCGTCATCCCAACCGGCGGAACGTTTGCCGCCAATCTAACGGACGTGCCGGCCGGCGGCTGGTATCAACTCGAGGTGCGCCCGGTCACCGCCGGCACCCCGGGCCCCGCCAGCGTGGTCGAGCGCGTCGGCATCGGCGACATTTACGTCACCTGCGGGCAATCGAATGCCGCCAACTACGGGTCTCCCGCCGGCACCGTGAGCGACGACCGGGTGAGCGCGTGGAACTACGCGGGCGGCGCTTGGACCAAGGCGGCCGACCCGATGCCCGGGGCCACCGGCACCGGCGGCTCGGTGTGGTCGCGGCTGGGCGACCTGTTGGCCGCCCGCGACCAAGTTCCGATCGGCTTCGCCTGCCTGGCGGTTGGTGCCACGGCGGTCGCCGAGTGGCTGCCGCCTGGCACCAATTACCCGCGGCTTGCCGCTGCCATGCACGCATTCCCGGTGAATGGTTTCCGGGCGGTGCTGTGGCACCAGGGCGAGTCGGATTCGCTCGCCTCCACCACCCCGGCGGACTATCAGAACCGCCTGCAGAGCATCATCGCCCAAAGCCGTGCCGACGCCGGCTGGACGGTGCCGTGGCACCTTGCCGAAGTCGGTTTCCATCCGAGTTCGAGTTTGTCCCAGGAGGAACCGGTGGTCGCCGGGCAGCGGCGGGTGATCTACGCCGATTCGCAGGTGTTCCCGGGGCCGGTGACCGACGATTTCCACCTGGAGGGCAAACTGAGCGACGACGTTCACTTCAATGGCATCGGTCTCGCCGACCATGCCGCGCAGTGGGCTGAGGTGTTGGGCGGCACGCCGCCGTTGGCTCCCAAGAATGGCGACTTCGAGAGCAATCCGGCGCTTGCCGACGGTGGCATCGCGGCGATCAACCCCGGTGCGACCTCGTCGCCCTCGGTGATCGGTTGGCGGGTGCTCGCCGCCTCGGGCGAAGCGGTCGCCGACGAGGGCTATGGCTACTACAATCCCAACGACTCGTTTTACTCCGGTGCTGCCGACGGCGGCGCTAGCGGTGGAGTTCTTCCTAACATGTCAGGCCGCCATGTTGCCTTCCTGTCCTTCTCCTCGGTCAACGCTCATTTCCTGCAGACCCGCCGGGCGTTGCTGGGGCCGGGCCGCACCTACCGCCTCACCGTGGCGTTGGGGGTGAGGAGCAATGCCGGCACATTCGGTGGCGCCATCCTTGAACTGCTGGCCGATGGCGTGGTGTTGGCCAGTCGCTCCGTCAGCCGGACCGACCTCGACAGCCTCAACGGCGGGACCGCCGCCGGAACGTTCACCGATATCACGCTCGAGCTTAGCACCGGTTCCTCCGTCACCGCCGGCCGACCGCTAGCGGTGCGGATCCGACATGCCGGGGGGCCTGGCACCTACCTCGACTTTGACAATGTGCGGCTGGTTTCGACCCCCACTCCCTTCGCCGCGTGGCAGATCGACCATTGGGGCGACATCGCCGACCCCGCGGCGGCATGGACCGTCAACCCGGATGGGGACCCGTTCGCCAACGGACTCGAATACTATCTCGGGGGCGATCCGAATAATCTTGATGCGGCGTTGGCTCTAACATCCAGTATCCACGATGGCAAGGAGTGGCGGCGCTTCCAGGTTCCGCTCGACCCCACAGTCGATTCCTCCGGGCTCGAAATGTGGTACTCCTTCGATCTGGCCACCTGGCATCCGGCCGCCACCAATCCGGGCGGCACGGTGATCAACCTCCGGACGACCGATTCGTGGTCGCTCGAAGTTTCCACCACTGACCACATCCGGGCCTTCTTCCGGTTGAATTCCGGCAGCCAGCCCGATTGCACACTTCCTGGGCTGGACCTTGAATTCCCAAGGAATTGGCAATGAATCCCGGAACATGACTTGGCACCTTTCGGGGGGTGCCGGGAGCGGCATCCGGTCGGAGATGTTAGGCCATGGTTTGTCACTGTTGGCAGATGAGGGTGCCGGTTCGTGTTATCTGCCACCGGCCACGCGCGGCGCGGCGGTCATGACAGCGGAACAAGCCGTGCCCTGCGCCCGGTCCTCGATGCGGGGGGCTCGGTTGCGGCAGCGGCCCGCCAGGCGGGCGTGAATGCATCGACGTTGCGCCAGGCGTTGCGCGGCGGACGTGTCGGCAGGACGCCAGCGCCAGACGGGGCGGGGTCCCAAGACCGGGCGGAGGGGACGAGCAAGTCGGAGCGGAGCCGCTCGGACGCGGCGGCGCTGCGCTTCCCACCGCACTCCATACATTCACCTGCCCGGGCGCGAGCCAAAGTTTGGAGTGCGGTGGGAAGGGCGCAGCCCGCCACCCCGCTGTGGCTAAACCGGGAGAGCTGCGGCTACACCATTCTTCACGCCGAAGATTTCAACATTCAACTTCCAACATTCAATGATCAAGCAAGAGCAAGACATGACCCCGCATCGGCACTGTTTGCCACCCGAACACCCATGCGCGGATGATTCACGAATTCGTCCGAAACGCCAGCAAGTGCCAACTCATTTTCCGCCGGGAGCAGGAACTGTGAGCATCGGCCCGGAATCCCCAATCCGATAGCATCGTAATTCCGCCCCTCCAGCCAGTCGGTGGCACCGCCCGGATTGTTCTCCACATGCTGGACCGTAGCTCCAACCAGCCAATCCGCAGGCTTGTCGTTGTCATTTTGCAGGCTGGCGATGAAGAGGTCGTATTTGTGATTCGGGTCAAGGCCGTTGAGGGTGAACACCGGGGTGTAGGTGGTGTAATTGCCAAGCACCGCCGATTTGAGGATCCGTGCATTGCCGAGACCGCTCCAGTCCGCCCACGGATCCTTGTTGCAGTTGGTCGTGAAGCCCACGCTGGTCGGGCTGCCCTGGGAGTCCAGCAGGTTACTGCCGCTCGCCTGGGAATTCCCGACGGCGTCAGTCCAGGTGCTCCCGCTGTAATCCGCCGGGCCACCCGGGTGGCGTTGCCACGTGCATACTTGGTCGCAAGATAGCCGCCCACGCGATCCTCGTCATCCTCCGAGAGCGTGGTGCTATAGGAAATGATTTCGGCCAGGTAGTTGTTCAACGAATGCCAGTTTTGTTGTGCACGGCCCAGTTCGTAGGTCCGTTGGCTGGTGGTGTTGTCGTTGCCGACAATTTTCAAAATCATGTATTGGGAATTGCGATCATCGCCCAAGTAGAAGGGATAACTCGACAAGGCGGTGCCGTTCTTCGAGGCGGCCGCGGGAACATTGCCATCCCAGCAGTTGCCATTCTGGTTCCACATGTAACCGGACTGCGGGGCGCTGCCCATCCATGCCCCCCAGTCGCCGCCGTTCATCTTGGTCACAATGAACTGGGTCTTGGAGTACATGTTGCCTGCGATGGGCGCATAAGCGTCACCGGCAAACTGGACCGCAGGCAGGCCGTTGATCGCACCGGGAATGATCTGCATCGTGCCCTGTGCCCGCGTCGCGGTGTGCCCGTTGGTGGATTGATCGGCCCAAGTCAGGACGCCGCCGGTATCGGTCGTGGTTCCCATTGCCGCATCGAACCAACAGGCCAAGCCGGTCGTGACCGGCAGCGCCGCCACGCTGACCGTGACGGTGTAGTTGGCGGTGATGAGGTCATCCGAGGACTTAACCCAGTAATGCACCGGGTTGGTGAAGTCCCGTGCGGTGCCGGAAGTGATGACAACCGGGGCGGGGGGAGGGGTCAAAGTTGGATCGGTGCTGTAGGCGGTCGCGCCGGTGGACAGCGTGAAGGTCGGCGCGAGAGTCGTCACCTCAGTTCCTGACGGCACGGCCCAGGCAATGGTCTTCGCCGACTCGTTAATGACAGCGTAGGGCCCGAAGGCGGTGATCCTCGCTTCCGGCGCGTAGGAAACCGCGAACCACTTGGTCATCAGGTATTGCTCGACCTGGACTCGCTCCTCTTCGGAAGCAGGCGCTCGTAGATGATCACTTCGGCCTGGTATTGATTGCCGGCATGATACACGCGGTCCTTGTTGAAAGCAGGGGCTTGCACATTGCCGGTCGTGAGAACTTCGATCAGGTTGAAACCGTTGTGGAGATCCGTGGGCATGGCGTAGGTTTCACCGTTCACCAAGGTTCCGTTCACAAAGGTGGACCCGCCTCTGACATTGCCGCTCGCGTAACCATTTCATAACGGATCGGTGGGACTGTCATCGGTTTCGCGGTGAAAATCGATGCCGTCGGCGTCAGTCAAAATGAAACTGCTGCCCTTGAAAACGGAGAAGACCGTCCGGATGTTGCTGTCCCTTGTGAACCGCAAGGCCGCGCTGTTGCCGGCACCCCCGTTCTTGGCGAAATGGATTGCGCCGAGACCGGTTTCCGTGCCCGCGTTGGCAACATAGACCGGAGTGGCATTGCCGCCGGGCACCGTGGCGTCGGCAGCATTGGTGCTGCCATCAGGCCAGGTGGCGACGCCCGCGCCGTCACCCAGCCCGAGGGTCGAAGCGTCGAACCAGCGGGCGTAATCGGTCACCGGCGGTGCCGCCTGGGCGCTGGGCCCGAAGATGCCGAGACCGAGGACGGCGAGCGGCGTGGCGAGGCAGGTGAGGATGCGACGGAGTCGATTTACGCGGATGCGCGGGTTGGTCATGGGTGGTGCCAGCGGCCGGCGTGACGCCGGGGAAGCGGGCTCGAATGTGTGTGGTGTTTGATTTCATGGTATCTGTCAGTGGTGTTTGTTATGGTTATGGTTCGAATATAGATGGGAACATGCGGGGAGGGGTGAACTGCCCTCTGCATGGACCTTCTCAAGTGGCCGCCGCGTGTGGCACGCCACAGGCGCGTGGTGTGGCAAAATTCGCCACACGGCGTGCTCCGCCACCCGCCGCGCCATGGCTCACGCGGACTCGTCCGCCAACACCGTGCGCATGGCGGCGATGACGGCATCCGGCGACTCGTCCTTGGAAACATAGCCCCATGCACCGGCACGCATGGCCCGTTCCGCGTGGAGGCTTTGCGGGTGCATCGAGAGGACCAACACGGGGAGCCGGACGTTTCCGGCGGTCAGATGGCGGATCAAGTCGAGTCCGTTCGATCCGTTCAGCGTGAGATCGACGAGTGCGACATCGGGCTGCGTTTGGGCGATGAGGGTGAGGGCATCGGTGACGTTATCCGCCTGCCCGCACACCGTCATGTCGGGTTGGTTTTCGATGAGTTCCACCAGCATGGCGCGGAAGAACAGGTGATCCTCCACGACGAGTATCTTTGCAGGAATCGGCACGACTCCATCGTGCCGCACTCCGCCTTGGCGCACAACAGGCAGGCGCTGTGGCAAAAAACGCTACAGCCCGCGCTCGGCCGCCCACCGCGCCGCTTGCTGGTAAAGTTCGGCGGCGTTCCTGATTCCCAGCTTTTCCTTGATCCTGGCCCGGTAGCTGTCCACCGTGGTGGGTTCGAGCCGGAGCCGCGCGGAAATTTCGCGTGATGTCAGGCCTTCGCCAATGAGCTGATAGACCTCGATCTCCCGGTCGGAAAGCACGTCCACCCCGGTCGCGGCCGCCGGTTTTCCGCCGATCCCCTGCCGTTCCAGAATCGACTGGCTGACCCGCTTGCTTAAGTAGATTTCGCCATTCGTCACGGCGCGGATGGCGGCGAGAACTGCCTCCGGCGATTCCTCCTTCGACACAAACCCCTTTGCGCCGGCACGCAAGACCCGCTCCGCGTATAGCCTTTCCGCATGCATCGAAAGCACGAGCACGGGCAGCCGGAGGTGTCGCGCTTTCAAGTCCTTGATTAATTCCAGCCCGCTCGATCCGGCTAAAGTGAGATCAACGATCACGGCATCCGGGGCCTCTTGCTCGATGACGGCCAGCGCATCGTTGATGTTGTCCGCCTCGCCACAGACCCTCATGCCAAGCTCCTTGTTGATGAGTTGCACGAGCATGGCGCGAAAGAGCGGGTGGTCCTCGACGATGAGAATCTTCTTTTTCATGCGGTGGGATTGGGTCATGACGGGTGAGTTGCCGGCCGGGTTGGATGCGGGGGAATTTCGCAGGAGACCACCGTGCCTCGGCCGGGGTGGGACTCGATCATGAGAACGCCCCCGAGAGCGCGGGCCCGGTATCTCATCGAAGACAAGCCCATGCCCGGGGTGTCGTTGGATGCCGGCACCTTGCCGCAGCCGTCGTCGGTCACGGCCAACCGCAACAGGTCTTCGTGCTGGTGCAGGGCCATCGTGATCTTGCGGGCGCCGCTGTGCTTCAGGGCGTTGGCCAAGGCCTCCTGGGCAATCCGGTAGAGGTGCATGCCCATTTCCGGGTCCGCGACCTGCGGGTTGCCCGTTTCGCAAAAGTCGACCGGCAGGCCGGTCAAACCGGAGGCGTTGCGGGCCAGCTCCTCCAACGCGATCGCCAGGCCGTTGCCTTCGATTTGCACGGGGAAGATTCCCCGGGCCAGGTCCCGCGTGAGGGAGACGGCGTCGCTGATCATCTCGCGGATGCGCTCGGCTTTGACCGCCTCCGGTTGGTGACGCTGCCGCAGGTCATTGGCCAGAAAGGCCGCCGCATAGCCGACTGCGGCGAGATGCGGCCCGATACTGTCGTGCAGGTCGCGTCCGATGCGTTGCTGTTCCCGCTCGCCGGCAACGAGAATACGCCGCTCCAGTTCCCGCTCTCGCTTGAGCGACTCGATTCGCGCCCGGTCGGACTCCTGTTGCTCCTTCACCGCAGCCGCCGCAACCACGAGCACCCCGAAGTAGAAGAAGCGGCTGATCACGGCAACTGCGAATCCCGCGCCGGTCTCGTAAGGGTTGATTCCCACGTTCGCCGCCCACCAGACCACCGTGCAAAGACAGGCAAAGGCGATGCCGGCACGCTTGCCAATCCTCCATACCCCCAGGACGATGGGGAACGCATAGAACAAAAACAGGCTCCATTCCCAGCCGGTCACCCGATCAATCCAGCCGATCACCCCGACCATCACCAGGGCCACGAGCAACGAGAACCATTGCGGCCGCCCCCTCAACGCCGCGAGCGGGAGTTCCGCAACCTGCACGAGCAGGCCGGTGAAACTGAATCCAGGGATTTTGTCGTTTGCGCCCATAGTCCTCGTCCGTCTGCGGGCTGCCTTCATTTTTGGCCCCGCCGGAGTGAGCGGCATTCTGATACCGGCGGCGACCTTCCGCAAGCTCCGCGATTCCCGCAACTCAGTCCACTGACTGCATTCGGGATCGGGCCGCCCGGCCGATGGTCGGACGACGCCCCCCACTGATCCGGACGAGCGCAATTCACGCATCCGTTTCCTCGGGGTTGTGGTTGCATCGCATACTGGAGTGAACCATGCGAGCAGGCAATAGGGGAAACACCCGGAGCAGGCCTTGGAACCGTTCCCAGTGCGGACTGCTGCCGCGATCGCGCCGCACCAGCCATCCGCGCCACAACTTCGCCACCGCATACCGCAGCCGTGAAAGCATGCGAATGTTTCCGGTGATTCCCTCGTGTGAGGCATCGTGCCCACGCAGCTTCTCATTGAGTTTGCAATCTCATGAAGCGTCGCGGGTGCTGCGGCTCATGCAGTGGATAGATATCACCCACGGTGACCGCCCGACTGTTGCCGGTCCCCGTCTCCGAGATTGCGGCATTGGGCTGGAGCGCGACGAAGGCGGCCCCATTCGTGCTTCGGGCCAAAGCGGCCCAGGGTCCGGCCGGGGAATCCGCCACCTGCACCGTGAGGGTGATGTCGTTTCGATCAAGGTAACGGACCAGTGACAACTCGAACGTGCCACCGGTACCTAATCCCGCCCTAGGCAGGATGGAGACACCCGTCGCTTGACCCGCAGGGTCGCCACCGAGCGCGTATTCCAGCAAGTTGACGATCCCGTTGTCGTTTGGGTCGGCATTGTCGGCGGCGTCACCTTCGTTCGCCGTGGTGCCGAAGTATTGTTTGCGCCAAATTTGCAAAGGCGTGAGCTGGGTTACGGTCACGGTGAAACTTCCGGTGCCCGTGTTGTTGGCGGCGTCCTTGGCCGTCACCGTCACCGTCGTGATGCCCAGCGGGAACTCGGCACCGCTGGCATGCGAGTATGTTAGGCTGGTCACTCCCACCGCGTCGCTCGCCGTCGCGGCGGGATAGTTCACCACCGCCCCGGCGGCGCTCGTCGCCTCTGCGGCGAGATCCGCCGGTGGCGTCACCACCGGCGGCGTGGTGTCATGTACCGTCACGGTGAAGGTCGCCGTGTCCGTGTTGTTCGCGGCGTCCTTGGCGGTCACCGTCACCGTCGTGATGCCTAGCGGAAACTCGGTACCGCTGGCATGCGAGTATGTTAGGCTGGTCACTCCCACCGCGTCGCTCGCCGTCGCGGCGGGATAGTTCACCACCGCGCCGGCGGCGCTCGTCGCCTCTGCGGTGAGATCCGCTGGTGGCGTCACCACCGGCGATGTGGTGTCATGTACCGTCACGGTGAAGGTCGCGGTGCCCGTGTTGTTCGCGGCGTCCTTGGCGGTCGCCGTCACCGTCGTGATGCCCAGCGGGAACTCGGTACCGCTGGCATGAGAGTATGTTAGGCTGATCAC
>JAPLUI010000536.1 GCA_026397725.1 Verrucomicrobiota bacterium
GAGTTCTTCCAGATTGTATACCTCGCACTTCGGGCCGCCGTGGGCCGAACCGTTGAGCGTGCCCAGCTTGGGAAAGGCTGTGGAAGGAAAGGTCCAGGCCTGGTCGTCGGTCAGGTGGAGTTGCAGGTAGCGCACCTTGTAGGCGCGGCACGTGTCGATCATCTGTTTGAGATGGATGAGCGGGTTGTCCTGGCGGGCCACATCGACCATCGCTCCGGTGTAGTCCGCGTGCGGCCAGTCGTCGATGGTCAGCACCGGCAGCGCAAATCCGTTAGATCGGCGGCCGATGGCTTGCAACAGCGTGGTGGTTCCTTCGGCCACCGCGCGATAGTCGAAGCCCTCGAGCTTCACCTCGGTGCCGACCGTGAGGCGGTATGCGCCCTCGCGGGTCCGCTCGACCACGCGGGCCTTGACCCGCAGGATCTCCTCGCCGGCCTGGAGCGCCGGGTTGAGCGCCAGCCCGATGTCGCTGGCGGCTAAGGGACCGGACGCGATCTTGAGGTCCAGGCCGGTCACTGCTAACAACTCCGCCTGGAAAATCACGGCCAGGGGCAGGAGGCGTGGGTCTGCGGTTACGATCCGGGCGGTCGCCGTGAGAGCCAACCCGCCGGTGCCCATCTGCACCGCCTTGGGCCAGGGAATCAGGTTCAAGGGCGAGTTATCTGAAGTGACCGGCGCGGCAGGTGCCAACGACGCACCGGCCAGGCCCGCCGCCAGCGCCACGGCCGTGAGATATTCGAGGTTAGACATGCGGAGCATACTTACTTGCTTGCATGATGGTTTGTTTCAGAGCTGTATTGCTTGGCTTGGTTGGCGCTCTGGCAGCATGCGACGCGGGGCCTGGAAATCGACCTGACATTGCCACGGATCCACCAGGATTTTGCCATCATCAGGTGATCCGGCACTCCGGGGGCAGCAGCCCAAGCGGGCAGCACGCCGTAGCGGCCGCTGCCCATGGTGGCAACCGGTAGTTCCTTCATGGTCAGGTCCCGGCTGGCCGGGATCACGAACGAGGTGGTGCCTGATGGGCGTAAACGGCTGTCCGCCGTCACATCATCGTGCGATGGCAAAGACGTGATTTTTCGCTTGCGGGGGGGGAGGGGGGCTACGCTACTTTGCCGGTAAGGAACGCCTCATGGGGGGGGCCGCCTGAGTCGTTACATCCAACCAGCAACCAGCCAACCAAGCCAACAGCCGGATCGCACCAGCGCCCTCAAATGAATCACCGGAAACACCAAACACCATGAAAACACTGAATCTCATCCAACCGATAAGTACCAATCTCAAACACCTCGCCCTCGCTGTGGCACTTGCTTCGGGACTGGGGGCGGGTAGCGCCCAGGCAGCCATCGGCTATGTAGCAACCTCGCCGTCGGCTTCTGTCACTGCCAGCGCCAGCCTGACGATGGACAAGCCGGCCGGGGTTGCGGCGGGCCATGTCATGATCGCGGAAATCGCCCAATACTATAATGGCACTGCGGCAGACGCCACTGCTGACGGCTGGACCTTGATCAAAGGCGGGACAATCACCTCGGTCCAGCGGTACGGCACGCTTTTGTATCGGGTGGCCGACGCATCCGACGACTCGGTCTCAAACTATACGTTCACTTTGAATCCCGCCAGCGCGGACCTTGCCATCGGTGCCATCATGGCCTTTTCCGGTGTGGACCCAGTGACTCCCTTGGATGTGGTTGGCGCAGGCTTCACGACAGTCACCTCAGGAACCACCGTGACGGGGGCCGGCATCACCACGCTGTCGCCCGATGCGGCGGTGATCATGTTTGCAATGCATGCTACCACCGCCCTGACCCTGCCTACTTGGAGTAATTGGACGACGGCAACGTCTCCCGGCGCATTGACCGAAATCGCCGATTATCAGGCTTCTGCCACGACGCCGGGGAACCGCGGCGTGTCGATCGGTGCGGCGTGGGCAACGAAAGCCAGTGCCGGGGCTACGGGGAATGGAACGGCAACCGTCTCGGCTAGCGCACGCACCGCCGGGTATTTGATCGCGTTACTACCTTATGATCCTTCGGGCGCCAACATCCTCACCTTCGGTCTCCCAGGCAATCCAGGCGTGATTGACGGGAATAATATTACCCTGCACTTGCCGTGGGGTACGGCCTCAACGGCCTTACAGAACCTTGCGCCCACCTACACGACCACCCGCGGGGCAACGTGCCCTAAGGCTTCGGGTTCTATCCAGGACTTCACCAACCCGGTGCACTACCTCGTCACCTCCGAGGATCGTACCACCGAAAAGGACTATCTGGTGTCGGCGGTTGTCTCGACTGAAATGATCGCCAACGTCCAGTTCTACACAACCAATAACGCTGCGCCATCCATGACAGGCCTGCAGGGGCCCGTCGCATCGGTCAACACCACCACCCCCTCTTGGAATCGGATTTTAGGGGCCCAATTTGCCAATGTACCGGCCGGTCCGACGGCGCTCATCCAGGCGGACGGCTTGGCGTCCGGCATCTCGCTCACATTGTCGGGGAATGGGAATACGAGGCGGGCGGATGGCTGGGCTCCTGGTGTCGGCGAAATCCCAATGTTCAGTGGAGAGGCGTACCTAGATGGCGGTACCCAAACGCTAATTAGTGCATTTTCCGGCCTGACGGTTGGTGCGACTTACGACCTGTATGCGATGAATAGCCAAGGCTCTAGCTCCGACTCGCGGTTCACGGTTAACGGGAACACGGCCGGTGCTATTCGGTTGCGGGGAAACTTTATTGCCAATAACACGTACCAATCCACGGTGGACTGGACGCAGTTTGGCACGACGTCCGTAGACGTGGCGGGAGACGCCACCATCACGTCGACCGCCAGCACGGCGTACTTCCAGGATTTGACCCCGGACGCCGATGGTAAGTTGACGGTTGTCATGAGCTACGCCAACATCCGCATAAACGGCGATGCGCCCTTCATCGGCGTGGCCGGCTACCAGTTGGTGCAGGTTGCCCTCCCCCCGGCAGCGACGCCGGTCATCACCGCCGTGGGATCGCCACTCACCGCTGTGAGCACCACCTACGGCACACCATCAGCCGAGACCAGTTTCACGGTTTCCGGTGACAATATGCTCGGGGGTATTTTGGTGACGCCCCCTGCGGGTTTTGAGGTTTCCCAAACCAGTGGCAGCGGTTTTGCGGGCACCATCACCGTGGGTGCGGTCGGCACGATTGACTCCACGACGGTGTATGTGCGCCTCGCCGCCACGGCCCCGGTCGCCGGAACTTACGATGGCCAGCACATCGTGTTGTTCAGCGGAGGTGCCCCCACCGTCAACGTCACCACCGCCGAGAGCGGCAACACGGTCTCGCCCAAACCGCTCACCGTGACGGCCACGGGGCCGGTCAACAAGCCCTACGGCACCACGCTGGTCGCGGGTCCGAGCCCGACGGATTTCACTGCGGATGCCACGGGGGTCGGCAGCGAGTTGGTCACCAGCGTCACGCTCACGCCCACCGGCAACGGGGTTCCGGACACGGCCACGCCGGGTGCGACCTACGTCATCACGCCGTCGGCGGCGACGGGCAGCGGCGGGTTTCTGGCCAGCAACTATGATATCACCTATACCCCATACGACGGCGCGGTGGTGATGGGAACGCCGACGTTGTCGGTGACCAACGAGCAGGTGATCTACGATGGTTTGCCGCATGCGGCGGAGGTCATTGGATCGGTGGACGGCATCGTGAGCGACGTGAAGTATAACGGATTGTCCGAGGTTCCCGCGGCGGCAGGTACCTATGCCGTCACGGCTGACTTCGTTCCGACGGACCACAATTATAGCAGCCTCAATGAGGCTCCAGCGGGCAACTTCGTCATCGTTCAGCAGGAAATCATGATGGTCAACGTCCAGTTCCACGAAACTGCTAACAGTTCTCCATCGATGACCAACAAACAGGGGCCTGTCAGATCGGCCGACACCACTCCCACCTGGAACCAGTTCACGGGGAACTGGACTTTTGTGATACCCGACGGGGGCCCCGCGGCGCTCGTCCAAGCGGACGGCACGGCGTCGGCAATCACGCTCTCCATGGCGGGAGTCAGGCGTGGGGGCACCTGGGGCGGTCAGGGATCTAACGGGATCGCTGTATTTGGTGGCGGGGCGTACTTGGATCAAGATAGCGGGATCCAGACTTCGGTGTTCTCCGGCCTCACCGTGGGTGCGAAGTATGACCTGTACGTGATGAATGCCGCGGGCTCTGAGGGCGACTCGCGGTTCACGGTTGACGGGAACACAGCCGGCGCGGTTCGGTTGCGGGGAAAGATACTCGGCCGCTGGCCCGGTGCGTGGTCGGTCGATGGCACGACGGACTGGACGCAGTGGGTCACCACAACTACAGACGCGGCGGGCGACGACTTCGCGTCGATCGCGAACACGGCGTACTTCAAGAACTTGGCCCCGACCGCCAATGGCAAGTTGACCATTGTCATGAGCCACGCCAACAGCCACCGTGCCGACGACTTCAGTCCCATCGCCGTGGCCGGTTACCAGTTGGTGCAGGTTGCCGACGCCACCGGCTACGGCATTTGGGCGAGCGCCAACGCGTCCACCGGCACCGCTGCTGACGACTTCGACGGCGACGGCGTCAGCAACGGCGTCGAGTATGTGCTGGGCGGCACCCAGCTTACCAATGATCTGGACAAGCTGCCGGCGGTCTCCACCACGGGCGGTGATCTCTTCTTCACCTTCCTGCGGGATCATGCCTCGAAAACCCCCGATACCGCGCTGAGCATCCAGGTTGGCCTCGACCTCGAGAACTGGCCCGTTAGCTATCCCGTCCCCAATGCCGTGGTCGCCAACAATCCCGGCGTGACGGTGGAGGACAATGGCAGTGGCTTCGACATCATCACCCTGAGGATACCGCGCGATCCCGATGCTGAAAAATTCGCACGCCTGCAGGTGATCGTTGCGGGGCCATGAGCCGCCTCGTCCCTGAATGATTAAACCGAAGACCGGGAGTCTAACACGCCAGGCCGTGTGGTGGTGCGCGAATGGCAGGGTGGCCCGGCCTCGGGTCGCCGATGGGTCCGATTTGACGGTAGGGCGGCCCGGCCTCGGGCCGCCCATTTGTCCGCCCGCATGGGCGGTACTGAAGCGCGGTGAATGGACCGCGCATGGGATGCTTCACCCGCAGGGGCAGTTAGGGCGCGGCGCGGCCGCCACGCCCTACCGTGCTGCGGTAGGGCGGCCCGGCCGCGGGCCGCCGATGGGTCCGATTTGACGGTAGGGCGGCCCGGCCTCGGGCCGCCCACTTTTCCGCCCGCATGGGCGGTGCTGATGCGCGGTGGCGGCGCGGCCGCCACGCCCTACCGTGCTGCGGCAGGGCGGCCCGGCCTCGGGCCGCCGATTGGTCCGATTTGGCGGTAGGGCGGCCCGGCCTCGGGCCGCCCACTGGTCCGCCCGCATGGGCGGTGCGAATGCGCGGAGCCATGCCCGCTACGAATTGATTAGCTCGTGCTATTCATGTAAGAATCCCGTCCATCGGTTCGTTCCATGTTCCAACGATATGAGAAACACACTTTGCCTGATCTCCTGTTCCTTCACCGCCGCCGCTGTGGTGCTGGTCCCGCAGCTTTCCTCCGCAGCCGACGAGCCATTGATAGGATTGTTAGACGCCCCGCCCGTCGGGCCGATCGCTCATTATTCCGCCAACCGCGCGCCGCTTGCGCCCAGCGCGCTGGTGCGGCTGCCGATGGGCGCGGTCAAACCGGACGGTTGGCTCAAACAACAACTCGTCCTGCAAGCCGCGGGCTTCCCCGGCCACCTCATGGATATCAGCTCGTTCCTGAACAAGGACAACAACTCGTGGCTCAGCCCGACCGGTACCGGTGAGCGCGGCTGGGAGGAAGTGCCATACTGGCTCAAGGGCTACCTCGGCTGCGCGATCCTGACCCATGACCCGAAGATGCTTGCCGAGGCGAAAATCTGGATCGAGGGCGCGATCGGCAGCCAGCAGCCCGACGGTTGGTTCGGCCCGGGCAAAGGCCGCACCGGCGTGGCCACCGACCTCAAGGGCCGCGACGACCTATGGCCTAACATGGTCATGTTGTTCTGTCTGCAGGAGTGGTTCGAGCATACCGGCGACCCCCGCGTGCCCGACCTGATGACCCAATACTTCCGTTATCTCGACGCCCTGCCCGAAGACAAATTGTTGCTCGGCTATTGGCCGTCGATGCGCGGTGGCGACCAACTCTACAGCATCCTCTGGCTCTACAACCGCACCGGGGAGAAGTGGCTGTTGGATCTGGCGCACAAGACGCACCGCCGCACCGCCCGCTGGGACACCGTCACCGACACGCCCCGCAAGCAGTTGCCCAACTGGCACAACGTCAACATCGCCCAGGCCTTCCGCGAACCCACCACCTACTGGATGCTCTCTAACAAACCAGCCGAGCGCGACGGCAGCCTGCGGGCGTGGAGCAAAATCCGCGAGTTGTATGGCCAGGTGCCGGGCGGCATGTTCGGCGCCGATGAAAACGCGCGCCCGGACCACACCGGCCCGCGGCAGGCGATCGAAACCTGCGGCATCGCCGAGGAAATGCTCTCCGATGGCATCCTCACCTCGGTCACCGGCGACCCGCTGTGGGCCGAACGCTGCGAGAATGTCGCCTTCAACACCTTTCCAGCCGCCTTCACCGCCGACTGGAAGGCGCTGCGTTATCTAACCGCACCCAACCAACCGCAAAGCGACCATGCCACCAAGTCCCCCGCAGTGCAGAATGGCGGACCGATGTTCGAGATGAACCCCCACAGCCACCGCTGCTGCCAGCACAACGCCGCCCACGGCTGGCCCTACTTCACCCAGCACCTGTGGTTCGCCGCACCCGGCAACGGACTCGCCGCCTATCTCTATGCCCCGTGCGAAGTCACCGCCAAGGTCGCCGGCGGCACCCTAGTCCGCATCACCGAAAAAACCCGCTATCCCTTCGAGGAACAAGTTGCTCTAACAATCCACCTGCTGCAAGCCACCCGTTTCCCGCTCGACCTGCGCGTGCCGTCGTGGTGCGCCGCCGCGAAGATCTCTATCAACGGCAAACCCTCACCACTCCCAGCACAGGCATCGGGTAAAGTGGTGCGGCTTGAACGTGATTGGCAGGATGGCGATCAGGTCGTGCTGGAGTTGCCGATGAGCGTGCGCACCCAACGCTGGACCAACAACCGCAACACCGCATCCGTCTCGCGCGGCCCGCTCACCTACTCACTGCAAATCAAAGAGGAATACCGCCGCAGCGGCGGCACCGACGCCTGGCCGGCCTGGGACATCCTCCCCGCCTCACCCTGGAATTTCGGCCTCACTTCCGATGCCGCGGCCGCCTTCACCGTCGTCAAGGGCGCCTGGCCGGCCGACGACCAACCGTTCCGCAACGAAGCCGCGCCGATCCAATTGACCACCATGGCCCGAAAAATCCCTAACTGGAAACTCGACCCGCGCGGTGCCGTCAACGAGGTGGTCGCCCAGCCGGTGAAATCCACCGAGCCCGAGGAATCCGTCACCCTGATCCCGATGGGTGCCGCCCGCCTGCGCATCGCCGCGTTTCCCGTCATCGACAACGGCCCCGACGCCAAGGATTGGCCAGCCACTGAAAAATGAGCACTTCCTTCTCCCCGTCTTCCGGCCCGGCCAGTGGATTTCTCAACGGTCCACACCCCGAAAGAGAAGCGTGGTAATCACACTCAGTCGCCACACTTGATCGGATACGCTTAGTCGAACTGCTTGGTCGGCCGCCATGTTAGTGTCGATCAAGTGGGTGGACTAAGTGTGAGCGACCAAGTGTGAGCGACCAAGTGTGAGCGACTAAGTGTGACTGCCGCGTTTGGCTTCACCGCGCGGCCGCTGCCGCGATGTGGCCTGCAAAGGTTGCAACGAAATTGCCGAGGCCGGCGATATCGCCCTCGGATGAATACCTGCCGTCCTTGCTGGCGGTGCGCGGCGAGGCTAAGCAGGCGGCGGCGGTGTGGAATTGCTCCTGCATCAGCCTCTTGCATAGGATGTGGTAGCGCTCGACATAGGATGCGTCGCGGAAATCGGGGAAGACGGGGAAATGAGGCGATGAATCGCGAACGGGAGAGCGCGAGCCCGGGGCGTCCTCCACCAACATGATCCAACCAAGAAAGGGACGGGCAATCTCGCCGAAGGCACCTTCGCGGTAGGCGGTCCAAAAATCAGCGGCGGTGCCGATGGCTTCCTCCGCCCGGTTGTTGAAATTATTGCCAAAGGATGGCCCGACCTGGGACTTGAACTCGAGTGCGGAGATCAGTAGGCCGCGATACACCACGAGCATGTCCCAGAGCTTGGTCGGGCGAAAATAGCCGGGAAGTGTGAGCACCTTGCGCTGCAAATAAATCTCTGCGGTCTTCAGACCATTGCCCTTGACCAAATCGGCCACCAGGGAAATGAATCCATCCATATTCTTGCCGCCGGTGACGGCGGACCGCTCGCCTTGATCGGCCTTTCCTGATGCGACTTGTTTGCTGTGCGCGGCGCTACGGCCTTTCCAGAAAGCTTTGACTGCCGCCTTGGTCTTGGTCTCGGAGTTGGCTAGGTAGAGTCCCATTCATTTCGCTTCCGTTAGATGTTGTTCTTCAGCAGGGTTAAGATGATAGATTTGGCAAACGCAATCATGCACCGCACGCGTGTCATTGCTGGCGTTGGCAGCGCTGAGTGCCTGCTGGTTCTTGATGGAAATATCCCGCCACTGCGGCAGGCGGATCCGGCGGAGGTATTGGGCTTGGAACCGGAGGCATCCGCCATGCATCTTGGTGGAGTATGCACGAACAAAGATGTGGGCGATTCCGGCCCGTAGCACGGCCTGCAACGCAGGTAGCGGCCATTCCTTTGAAACGATGAAGTAGAGATTGTGATGGGGATAGAGAAATCCCTCTTCCAGCACAATGTGGGCTGCTCCCTTGATGTCTGGGATGAGCAGCTTCGGCGTGCGGGCCAATGACGGCGTGATGCGATCAATAGTGCGATACCACGATCCGTTGCCGCGTTGGGCACAATGGCGGGCCTTCAATTGAACCGCATGCTTCTCAATATAGGCAGCAAAGCAAGGGTAGCGCGCGGTGTCCGCGAGCGAGCCGTCTTCTTCAAACGGGTTCACCACCCCGAGGCCGCGCCATTGGACTGAGCCATTCAGAAGGTCGCGGGTCGTGACCAACGGCAGTTTGCGCTCGTCCTCCACCTCAAGTTGATTGAGCGGACCGATGAACACCTTGTCCGCGCCGGTGGCGACCCCGATGCCGATACGGCATCCCGCCTCTTCGATAGCGGGGAACTCCGCTTCGAGCCGACGCACAAGGGCGAGCGAGGGCTGGGCATCGGCTTCCAACAGCCATGGGTTCCGGTCTTTGGTGACACCGGACATTTCGAGGATGGTGTCGTTGAAGTTTCGTGCTGGACCGGTGATCCGATCACGCAGACGAGCCAATGCTTCGGTCGCTACTTCCGGGCGGTGGGCGATCCGCGTGCGGCCCATTTTCCCGCGCTGTATGATGGTGATGGCTGGATAGGCGATTACCTCAGACTGAAATGCATGGGTGCCAACCATATCGACATAATACTTCAGGGTGTAGCCGCGTGAAATCATCAGGCGTAATGGGCCGCCGTAGCGGTTTTTCATCCAGCGGTCGGAGCAAATGAAGCCAAGCACGCCAGCGCCGGTCAGCAACTTGAGTGAGCGCTCAATGAACGGCACATAAAGATCGGCGCGGTCATACAGCGTGGTGTAGCGGCGGCGGTATTCCGCAAGCAGAGCTGCGGGAATCATTTCCTGCCGGACATAGGGTGGATTTCCCACGACGAAATCAAAACCATCCGGCAATTGCTCTAGCAAGAAGTCTCCATTGGCAATCCATACATCCGTCAATGCGATTGCAGCAGGATGGGTCACGCCAAACTCTGCAAGCTGAGCGAGGATGCGTTGGCGCGTGGCAAAAAAGGTATCGCGGTGAAGTTCAACCGCCCGGATTGCGTCGGAAAGCTGAGGCGCGGGAACCTTGTCACGGCAGGCTGAAACCAGCAAGCGTTCAATGGCTGAAAACAGAAAATCCCCCGAACCACAGGATGGTTCCAGCAGGCGATATTTCCACAAGGGCTTGTCGGCGGTGTAACCAGCGAGATCAAGGATGAAGGATACCACCTCCGGGCGAGTGAAAACTGCGCCGCGTTCTTCCCCAGGGGTGGACTTCATCCGCTCCAGGTCCGCCCCAAGGAAGACCTCTGGAGCGAAAAGCTCCGGCAAGGTACAGTTCAAATGGGGGTGAGCTGGCATGGTTCCGATAGGTCAAACGGGGGTGGTGGGTTGTCAAGTGCCGTGGGTACGGCACCGGCGGAATGTATCAAACCCGGCGTTGGTTGGCAAATGAATAGATGCATGGAACAAAGAACCATCAAGAATCCCCTGCTTTGCAGTGGACAGATGCAACGAATTACGCCAGAACACGTCGGCGGGACGATCCAGGTGACACTCGGCGCGGCGAGTCTCCTGGCGCTGCTGCAACAACGAGCCATCCGACCATCCTTGTCATGTCGTGGAGCGCAAGACATTCGTCACGCGTCATCCAGTGATAGGACTTTTTCATTGAGCCAGTTCGCGCAAGGTATTGCGGTAACGGCGATTGAGGGACTCAGAAACCGCCATCGTCTTGCTGAATTCAGGATTGGCGGCGGTCATCCGCACGCCGTCCTGAGCCTCGGTAAGGGTCACTACATCCCCCTCCCGAACGTCCAGATGCGTCAGCGCTTCCTTGGGCAGCACAATGCCTAACGAGTTTCCCACCTTGCGGATTTTCAGATCGAGTGTCATGCCGTCAATGTGGCTACGGATGTGGTCACGTCAAGCCTTTTTCCTCATGCCGGGAGAAATCGTGGTGTTCGGGGCAATGGGAATGGAGTCATGGTACCCGGATACATGTGTCAAAAAGACGGTGAAAGATCGCCTGGGGTGAATCCGTAGCTTGAGGAACCGGATGCGTTCATTGCGCTCGTCTGGTTTTGTGGGGCGCGTCGTCCGGTCTCCGGGCCGGGCAGTCCTACCCCGGAAGCAGAAGTAGTCAGTACCTTCATGAATCACGTGATCCCAAAGATGCTGGATGTGTGCGGTTGCGGAGTGGCCGCAGCCATCCTCGTTGCGTTCGGCGGCTTTGCCGGTTCCTCACCGGCGGTGGCGGCAAGGCCGACGGACACCCCCGGCGGCACCGGCCGCTTCCCCGATCCACCGCGGATTGCCGGACCGGTTTACAAGCCGGCGCTTGCCGGTGACGAACTGATCCAAAAGCTGGGCTCTGACAAGCTCGTGTTCATCGAGCGCTACGCCTTTCAATCGGATCATTTCTACACCGATTTCATCAACGGCTGCAAGCGTTTTGGCGGCAACCTGTGCACCCTGGATTTGAAAACGGGCGAGGCGAGCGTGCTGTTGCCCGCCATGTCCGAGGGGATCTTCGACTACCTCGACCTTTCATTCGATGCCACGAAAGTCGTCTTCGGCTGGAAAAAATCAGCGCTCGAGGGGTTCCGGATTTTCGAATGCAACATCGACGGATCCGGGCTGCGACAACTGACATTCCCGCCGCCGGATGAGGCCTTGCGCATCGCGAAGTATGCCAACGGCCCGGGCAACTACCGCCATCAGACCGACGACATGCACCCCTGTTATTTGCCGGATGGCGGCATCGCGTTCACCTCCTCGCGCTGCGAATACGGCACGCTCTGCAACGGGGATGATACCCTGTCCTCAACCATCCTCCACCGGATGGACGGCGACGGCTCTAACATCGAACAACTCACCCGCAGTCCCGTGAGCGAGTTCGCGCCGTCGGTGACCGAGGACGGCCGCATCCTCTACACCCGCTGGGAATACGTCGATAAGGGCCAGCTCGGCATCAAGTGCCTGTGGTCGATGATGCCCGACGGGACGGCCTCGCGCGAGGTCTATGGCAACGACATTCCATTTCCGCCGACCATGCTTCATGGGCACCAGATTCCTGGCCACAGCAACCTCTTCGTCATGCTGGGCACGCCCCATTTCCCCCAGAGCGGCATCGGCACGGTGATCGTCGTGGACACCAACCGGCCGATCCGGACCAAAGAGCCCATGAGTTATGTCACCCCATGGGTCGATATCCAGCAAGAGGGCGGCTGGAACCAGTATGCCAACGGCGACTGGACGCGGCACACCAAGGGGCCGCTCTACATGTCGCCATTCCCGCTCAGCGATCAGGAATTCATCGTCTCCCATAACCCGGACCAGAATTGGAACACCGCGGGCGCCTATGGCATCTGGCTGTTAGACAGGGCCGGCGGCCACACGCTCATCCACAAGGACGCGGAATTCTCGTGCTGGTACGCCCGCCCGGTCGTGCCGCGGCAACGCCCGCCCGTGGTGCGGAGCGCCTGCAACGCCGGGTTGGCGGAAAAGAAGCTGGCCGTCTGCATGGTCAGCGACGTCTATCAGGGCATGGAGAATGTCGTTCGCGGCGAGGTCAAATGGCTGCGTATCATGGAGCAAGTGCCACGCCCGTGGGCCTGCCGCCGCCGGTGGCAGCCTGCGGAAAGCCACACCGCCCTGATCAGCAAGGACACCGCACTGGCCGCCAAGGTGCTGCGCGGCATCGTCCCGGTCGAGGCCGATGGTTCCGCACAGTTCTACGTGCCGGCCGATCGCAACATCTATTTCTCCGCGTTGGACAAGAACTATCTGGAATTGCAGCGCGAGCGCACGTATGTGAACTACCGGCCCGGCGAGAGTCGCTCGTGCGTCGGTTGTCATGAAACCCCGGGCGACGCCCCTCCGTCCGCCACCCGGCTTCCGTTAGCGGCGGCCCATCCGCCGCGAATGCCCCAAGCCCAACCGGGCGATGCGCAGGCGGCCCGCACCTTGCAGTACCCGAGCGACGTCCAACCGGTGCTCGACCAGTATTGTGTGCAGTGCCATGGGAGCAAGGCCCCGGCCGGCGGCTGCAATCTGACCGGCGAACTGACCACCTGCTTCAACCGCTCCTACGAATCCCTGCTGCGTTTTGTCCCGACCTATCGCGAGACCAGTGATTTCGAGGGCTCGCCCTATGCGCCGGCCAAAACGATCGGATCCTATGTGAGCCGCCTAACAGAACGGCTGCTGCAGGGCTGCTCCGGCACCCAGCCGATCCCAGTCGAGGCACGTCTCAAAATCACGACCTGGATCGACGCCAGCGGCGTTTACTACGGCTCCTACTGGGGACGGCTCCACCTCGAGCATCGCGGGCATCCGAACTTCCGCCCCACCCCGACGTTCGAGCAGGCGATCAGCACCGTCAATCCATGGGAGGAGTGGCGGCCGCCGACGGACTTGCTGGAAAAACCTGGAATGCCACGCCGGGCCAAGCCTGACGCCGCAGGCGCGAAAGATCCATAGGGGTGTTAGTTGGCATATTGCCATGGGCCTTCTTATCCACACACGTATCATCCCCACCATGGCGGATTCCGACTGGGAAAGCGCATGGCAGCAAACTTGCATAATCCTGCGAAGCTATCCCGTGCCGCTCATGGCTTTGAAGTGGGCGGATACCATCTATGGCAAGCGCGTCATGTATTCGCGCCAAGCGGTGGTGCAGGAGAATCACTGGCGGGTGGAAGGCGATGCGGTCTCGCGCCGCACGGGCGAGACCTTTATGTTGCAGCGGCAACTGAATGAATATCACGATTCAACCTATGCGCCGTCAATTTTCGCAAACCTCGATACATCCGGCCCATTCATCGGGGCCAACGGGCGAACCATTTTCGACTCCAAAACCCAAGGTTACTCTTTCCTTCGCGCTGACTGCTGTGCTGAAGGAACTCGTGCGGCACTCCGTGGCCATGCCCAAATGGCAACGCGGTGCCTGGGCTGAGTTCGGCAAGGCAATGCGTGGCGACCTCAATATGGAGCAGGCCTTCGGCAGTCTGTTCCTGCGCATGTCCGGCGTGAACCCTGCCTGGAATGTCTCCATCGACGCTGATGATTTGCTCGCCGCCTTTGTGCGGCGCGAACCCCAACGCGCTGATGAATTCGCAGCGATCCTGAACGCCGAAACAGCAGCCCTTGGTAACGGCAATGCGCAGATCGAAACATGGCTGGAGGAGCATCGCAGCGAGCTTGAACCACCAGAGCCAGACAACTGGAATGCCGTGCCCCCCGGCTTCGACACGTCCGACTGCTCGCCCTTTGCTGAATACGTGCGGGCCAACGCAGACCAACAGCGCGAGAAGGCAAGCAACCCTGAGGGCGCTGCGGTGAAAATGGGTGAAGGACTGCGCAAGCTGATGGCCAATTCCGACCTCGGCAAAATCCTCGATGACGGCACCGCCAAGGCCTATCTGTGCGCCATGACAAGGCAGTCCACCGAGCGCGGCCCCACCTTAACCGAAGACGCCTGGCAAGAAATCGACGCTGTAACCGAGCTGCCCACCCTGCGCATCTTGTGTGCCCTGATTCTTGCCTGCCGCGACACCGCGAATGCACACCTTGTCACCCGGATGTTGCTCGAAGACTCGCGGTTTTGGCCGTATTTGCTGGGGGCTTAAAGGGTTAATCTTCGATCACTGGGAAAGAGCTTGTTGGCAGTGTCCGTCGTGTTACGGTGGGTCATGCAAATTCGATTCGTGCGAGCCATCCGGCCTTTCATCGCTGGGGCTGTGACTGCGGCATGTCGCTCCGACTTGCCCGCGGAAACCACTGGGGAAGCCTATCAACGTCTTGCCCGGGGAATATCCTATCCGACCGGCAGGGGGAACGAAGGTGAAACGTGCATCGATTGCTGGGATCTGACGCCATGAGCAAGCCCCGTTCTCCCGCTCACCGAATGACACCGCCGCATGCGAAGGCATGGAGTGCGGTGGGAAGCGCAGCGCCACACCGCTTTGGCTGCATCCCAACAATTGCTGCGGCCCAACCCAAGGTCCGGTCCGTCACCAAGCTGCCACGTTGGAGGGGTGAGCACCCCCTCCTTGAAGTGGTATTTCGCCAACGCCTGGTAGGAGATAATGCGTATCTCAAAGGCAAACATCCGGTCGGCAGGACTTGGCGCTATGACGGCGCCGACCAAGTCCGGACCCAGCGCCTGGACATCTTCCAAGCTGAGACGGTCCTCCATGAAACACCCCAGATGCCGCCCGACTGCGCACCACGGGCGACCAATCGTTGAATGCCGCCACTAACTGCCGCTGGGATTTCTGTTTGACGTCCAGATCGAAGCGGCCGGAGGTGATGGTTGCCGCCGCATCCTGTTCACTCAGCCAGCGCTCCGGATCGGCGGCGCGGCCGGTGATGCAGAGTTTCTTCAGAGGCAGCGCATACGTGAGCACATACATGGCATTCCGTGAAACATTGGTTACCAACGACCTGCAGAACCGCGCTTTTGACGTGTTCCACAAGGTGCTTGAAAGTCAGGTAAAGTGATGACGAGGTAAAATGATGAAGACTGTGGCGGCGGGCTGTGGCGGCGATCACTGGTCGCCGTGAGATGACTTTCACCCCACATCCTTCCGCCTTGGGTAGCCCGTCGTTCAGTTGTTGATCCTGCGTCTTCATCATGATTCTACCTCATCATGATTCTACCTAACAGATCCCTCGGCAACTATCACTCTCTTCTTCTGTCTTGCCCAATAACCAATAACCAATAACTGACAACTCTTCCGCCCCGCACGGCATCCCCATCCGCGTCCGCGACGCCGCCGGCCAGGCCGCCATCGCCATCCGCGATGCGCACGTCGGCTGGTTCAATGAATCCCGTAGCGACACGCTCGCCTTTACGCCCGACGCATGGCAGTGACAGGGCGTAGCTGCGGCTTCCAGCCGCAGGCCGTGACTGTGGCCTCCGGCCGCAGCGCCACTGGAGCGCGGCAGCCACGTAGCTGCGTGCCTCCGGCCGCAGGCCGTGGCTGCGCGCCTCTGGCCGCGGCGCCATTGGAGCGCAATTGCCGGATCGCGGAGCACCCGGCGATTTGCCGTTAGATCCCTGGCGGCGGGACGCCGCCACCACGGCCTGCCGCGGGACGCGGCAGCCACGTGCCAAATCTCTTTTCATCTTTCTTGGCGAACTCCGGCTCCCCACGGCCCGTGTGTGGCTGACGCGAGCGGACCAATCCCGCTGGTGCATCACATGACGAATCGCCTGACCCCCCCCACGACCTGAAAACAACCGCAAACAAAGTACCATGCACATCATGAAGTTCATCAAGCATCAAAGCGCAGGCCCGTTGAACCCGCACGCTTGGCAACCCGCGCTGCCGCTGGCGGCGCTGTTACTGGCGGCCGGAAGCGCCCACGCGGCCCCGACCATCCCCGGGAACAACTCCTACCATTACCATGAGATCGTCATGCCCAGCGGCATGAACTCGGTGGTCAAGGCGGTGAATGTGGCCGACACGGCCGCCAGCACCGTCAACGGCATCACGTTCGAGGCGGATACGGGACCCTGGACAGCGAAGCTGGCTGAGGCCCATAACGGCTACCCGACCGATTGTGGACCGGAGGGTTCGTCCGGCTGTCGCAAATGTTCCTTGCGTCGGGGTTTGAAACCGTGCAACCTGCCCCCGTGCAGACCACTTTTCGCAACGAATGGCGACGCGTCGCGATCAATCACGACCCGTCGTTGAATACCTGTTAGGCGCATCAGACTCCCGTCTCTCTTCAAAAACCACAGAATGCCCGCATGACAGCGAAAAGATTCTATGACTGGCAGACGGCCGGCGGCACCGATGACGTCATGCGACTGGTTGATTGCCTGGAGCGAGCGGACATTCCGTGGTGTGCGATCGGAGGCGTCGCCGTCAATCATTGGGCGGCCGAGCCGATGGTTACTCAGGATGTGGATTTTGTGGTCGCGACGGAGGCCCTCGACCGGGCGGTGGACGTGCTCACAGAAGCCGGCTTCCGCCCCGAACGATTCCCGTGGTCCATCCACTTCAAGGGCCATTCGCGAGTCAGTCTGCAACTGAGCACGGAAGCTTTCTATCATGACTTCCCGACCCGAGCGATGGCTGCGGATGTGCATGGCATTCTGCTCCGGGTGGCCGCGCTGGAGGATACGCTCCAAGGCAAGCTCAAGGCGTGGCGCGATTCAGCGCGACGCCAGAGCAAACGAATTAAGGATCTTGGCGATATAGCCCGGTTGATCGAAACGCATCCGCATTTATGGGAGTTGCTCCCTGATGACCTCAAACCGCAAATCGAACGTCCCATGGCCTGACACCTAACATAGGTGTCAGGCGGCCGCTCGCGTCAGCCGCGTTGACCTGGCCAATCCGACGAAGAAGGGCCATGATTGCCGATTACCAATGGTTCATCGCCTTGCTGCTGGCTGACCTATTGGCGAGCACCGCGTCAGCCGTGCCGCAGCGGGTCTTCTTCGCGCCGAGTGTGACCAATCCGGCCATCAAGCAGTTCAACAACAACCACTACGCCGTGGTGGACCCGGCGGTGAGGAACCGTGGGCGCTTGGTGCCGTTGCTGCCAGGGACAGGCGCGACGCCCTAAAGAATTCCAACAATCAATCATCGACGAGCGGGCCGCCACCGGATTAAATGACGCCGCAAAAACAAATCATGACACCGATGACATCAAGAGAGAGGGCTTTGTCGGCATTCAACCGGACCGGCTATGACCGGATTCCGGTCAAGCATGAGGGAACGCCGGAAGTGAACCGAATGCTGATGGACCATTTCGGCCTGACCCACATGGAGCAACTGCTACGGGTTGTCGGCGACGATTTCCGCTATGTGGAGCCGGTGTATATCGGCCCTGAGCTGCGGCAGTTCCCCGACGGCAGTGTCGAAGGTTATTGGGGCGAACGTTACAAATATGCGGAGTTCCAAGGCGGCAAGTATCTGGAGTCCAGTTACCAGCCGTTTGCCGGGATCGAATCCCCGGATGACCTTGACCGCTCCCATTTTCCCTCCGCCGGGTGGTTTGACTACTCGACCATCAGGGCACAGTGCGAAAATCTCTGCCAGCAGGGGGTGGCGATTTGTTTCGGAACAGCCGGCGACATGGATTTCATCAACAGCATTGCACGGGCCCGCGGGACCGAGCAGGTGCTGGTCGATTTGATCACCGATGATCCGGTCTATCTGGAAATCATGGAGGCACGCTTCCGCTTCTACTACGAGATGCACCGCCAGGTGCTGGAAGCGGCGGGTGGGTTGGTTGACTTCACGCATATCGGCGAAGACCTCGGCACACAAAAGGCGCAGGTGATCAGCCACGGGATTTTCGAGCGCCACTTCGCGCCTAAGTTCAAACAGTATTTCGAGATGGTGCATGCCTATGGAGCGCGGACCATGATGCACATGTGCGGTTGTGTGATCGCATTCCTGCCGCGGCTCATTGAGCTTGGGCTCGATGTTTACGATGTGGTCCAGCCGGCGGTGCCGGAAATGGACATTGCGGAGTTGCAGCGCCGCTTTGGCGACCGCTTGGCCTTTTGCGGCAGTGTCTGTGTTCAGACTACGCTTGCCTTCGGCACCCCTGCGGAGGTTGCTGCCGAGGTTCGGCGGCGGCTGGAGTTATTTCCGCAGGGCGGCTTGTTCCTCGGCCCCACCCATGCGATCCAAGTCGGCTCGCCGCTTGAGAATGTGCTGGCGCTATATCGCACCGCCGGCAGTCTGTGCGAAATGATCGATGACAAGATCCTCGCCGTTGGCGAGGATTCCGCGGCAGCCAGCGGGATGAACATGTCGAAACTCTTTTGAACAACATGGCAGCAAATGCATTATTGGGGGTTTGTTTGCATGCCATCGGAGGAGTGGCGCATGGGAGTTTCTATGTGCCATTGCGCAAACTCCGGCACTGGCGCTGGGAGACCGGCTGGCTGGTGCAGGGGAGCGCCGCCTGGCTGGTTGCGCCGTGGTTGGTTGCGATCTGGACCGGGACGCAACCGCTGACGGTGCTTCAACACAGTCCCGCCGGGAGCTTGGGACTCGCCTATCTGTTCGGCATGATGTGGGGCTTCGGCAGTCTGACGTTCGGCTTGACCATGCGCTATCTCGGCATGTCGCTTGGAATGGCGGTGGCGCTTGGATACTGCGCGGCCTTTGGGACGTTGATTACGCCGCTGGTGGAGGGCAAGTTCGGCGTTCTCCTTACGACCGCATCAGGCTGGATGCTGCTTGGCGGCGTCGCGGTTTGTCTCATCGGAATCGGCCTTTGCGGTTATGCGGGGATCCGCAAGGAAAGGGAAATGACCGTCCCGCAGAAGAGCGCCGCGATCTCGGAGTTCTCCCTGGCCAAGGGCTTCCTGGTGGCAACGTTCTCTGGCATCATGAGTGCGGGATTTGCCTACGGCATCAATTGGGGGAAACCCATTGCAGCCGTGGCCCTGGACCTGGGCGCACCTGATATCTTTAAGAACGCGCCGGTCTTCATCGTGGTCATGGCAGGCGGCTTCACGGTGAATTGTGTGTGGTGCCTGCTGCTCAACTGGCGCAACCGCTCGCTGGGCGATTACATGATGATCAAGGATGCGAATGGTTCCCGCCCGGCAAACGGCGGCGCGGTGATGACGGCCAATTATCTCCTGGCAACGGTGGCCGGCGTGATCTGGTATGGCGGGTTCTTCTTCTACGGCATGGGCACAACCAAAATGGGCCGCTATGACTTTTCAAGCTGGTCGATCCACCTTGCCTTTGTCATCATGTTCAGCACCCTGTGCGGAATTCTCGCCTTGGAATGGAAAGGCGTCAGCCGCCGGACCATGCAATGGGTGTTTGTCGCGATTCTCATTCTGATGTTGTCCACGGTAATCACCGGATTTGGCAACGCATGGGCCAAGCAATAACGAGAACTCGAAAATGTATGAATTCACGAGACAGGGTACTCACCACACTGCGACGATCGGGCATTCCGGATCGGATTCCCTTCGAGATCAGTTGGGGCGCATTCACCCCCTTGCTGATGAAAACCTACCGCGAGAAATCCGGATCCGACCTGCCGCCCGAAGAGTATTTCGATTTCGATACAAGATTCGTGCTGCCCGGACCCACCAGGCTCAAAACCGCCTTTGCCGGGTATTTTCCTGAGCTTGATGCGGATGTTGGTTTTGACGAGTGGGGCGTGGGGTCGGTTCCCACGCTGTACGAGATGCCTGACTATAAGTATCATCCGCTTGAACGGATGGAGCACGCCAGTCAGATAGACGCCTATCCGTGGCCGGACGTGGGTGAGGCATATCGCTACGATGAAGTCCCGGCCAAGGTGAAGGCCTACCAGGCGCGCGGTTATGCGGTTTGTGGTGAGATGTACCAGACCATCTTTGAAATCGCCTGGTTGATGCGCGGCATGCAGACGTTCTTGACGGATTTTCACCTGGAGCCGGAAATCGCGCACGCCATCTGCGAGCGAATCACGGAGATAAGAATCCTTCAGGCCCGCCAATTCGCGCAAGCCGGTGTGGATATCATCCGCCTGGGCGATGATGTGGTGACGCAGCGGGGCCGCATGATGTCACCCGGAATCTATCGGGAGTTCATCCAGCCCCGAGTGAAGCGGATCGTGGCAGCCGCCAAGGCGGTGAATCCCGAGGTGATTGTCTTCATGCATTGTTGCGGCCGGGTCGAAGAGGTGATTGACGATCTGATAGATTGCGGCATTGAAGTGCTCAATCCCATCCAGCCGGAATGCAATGATCTGCGCCGGATCAAGGCGCAATACGGCGGCCGTCTCGCGTTCTGGGGCGGCATCGGTGTGCAATCGGTCATGCCGCACGGCACCCCCGATGATGTCAGGCGGGCCGTGCGCGAAACCGCTGCAATCCTTGGCGCGGACGGCGGTCTGCTGCTGGCACCCGCCCACATCCTCGACCCGTCCGTGCCATGGGAGAATGTCGAGGCTTTTATTGACGCCGCACGCCAGGTGGCTGACTGATTAATCCATGACAAAACGTTTTTCACTTAACAATTCATCAATCATGAAAAATCCGGAAATCACCCAAAGCCACAAGGATGTCATCCAGCGGCAAATGCAACGTCTCGCCATCAGGAATCCGTCATGGGGTTTTAAGGAAACGGATTTCAAGAGGCTGTATCCTTACCTCGCCGTCCAGAAGATTACATTTCTTCAAGATGATGAAATCTGGGAGTTGCTGAAGTTGACCGATCACCACGAGACCGGCAAGCAGGAGGAACTTCTCGACGCATACATGATTCTTGACCAGGGCGACGAGTTGGAGCTAAAGCTATTCCAGTTCAAGTTTCGTGAAAAGTACGCGGGCGGATTATCCACCAAGGAACTTTATGCCTTTGTGGACCGGATGAATCGGGTCTTCCTACGCTCAGACCTGCAGGACGAGGCAACTCTCGAAGCATTTGCGGAAGTTCGCATGGCAGTGGAAGAGGCACGCGCCGCCAACCCCAAGGCCCGGCGTCTCCGCATCCAGTGCTACTTCATCGTCAACGGCCAGGATGTCAGCCGCACTGACGAGGCCAAAGTGGATGAAATCCGTAACATCTACGCTCAGGACCGCCAGACCTATGGTTTCACCTTCGAGACCTACGGTCTCCTTAAAATCTACAATCTGATCACCGAGGGCCGGGTGCCGATTGATCGTGAGGTCATCGAACTCCTGACCGACCGCAAGCCGGAGCCGTTCCTACTCCACGATATCGGCAAGAATCCCAACGGCATGCCCCTCAAAGTGATGATCGGTTTCGTCAATGTGAACCAGTTCACCCGTCTGGTGGACCGCTACAGCAACAACGAGCTGTTCGAAATGAATGTCCGCTACTTTCTCGGGGCCGGGAGGGATGTGAACAAACGGATCATCCAGACCATTACCAGCGACCAGAGCCCGTGGTTTGGTTTTATGAACAACGGCGTCAGCATCACCGCCGACAAAGTGGTGGTGGATCGACCGACCAGCGGAGGGAAGATGAAGGTGCATCTGGAAAACCCCCAAATCATCAACGGCTGCCAGACTGTCAACGCGCTCTATCACGCGAAATACAATAAAGACTTGAAAGACAAGTTTCAGGGCAATTCATACGTGATGGTACGAATCTACGAGATCGAGAAGGAGAATCGCACCTTTCTCGATGCTCTCATCATCGCCACCAACTCCCAAAACGCCATCCGGCCACAGGACCTTCTCTCGAACGACCCCATCCAGAAAATCCTGCAGCGAACCATGACCGCATACGGCGTCGGCTACGAACGCAAAGCAGGAGAGGATCTGCCAACCAAGCTCGGCCTGAAGTCCATTTTGTCCAAGGAAGACGCTGCCGCAGCCTATATCGGCATCATCGAAGGAGAGCCCTCCAAGCTTCGAAACTCTCTCAGCCGCCGCGAGTTTTTCAGCCGTGGAGACGATTACTACCGCGTCTTTGCCCTTGTCCCGCCTGATGCCGATGAGAAACCAGAGGATGCCGCCAAGCGGATCGATGAGACCACCGAGCTCGACCAAACCGGCCGCCGCCGATGCCTGGAGATACTCTTCGCCTGGATGGTGAGGGAGGAGTGCAGGAATCGAATCGCTGCCATCACCGCCAAAAAAGAAAAGGGCGCTCTGCGCAAGGCAACCTATTTCCTCGGCTGGTTGATCAAACTCGGCGCGGAGAACCCACTTGCCGCGCTGGTCGATAAATATCAGGTCGAAAACCCGTCCCCGACCATTGCGGATGCTTGTCGGAAATTGGCCCGGCAATCCTGCGGCAACTTCTTCGATAAGGCCGTGGTGCACTTCAGGAAATCGGTGAAATCATTCATCCAAACCAACGGTGGAAACGAGGATGCGACGTTGAAAAATACCGGCTTCGTGAAGGAGCTTTGTGATGCCTGGATGAAGTCATGCTAACCACACCATGCCAGCATATCAGTCGATGAATCCAGAACAAGCCTACTACGAGCCTAAGATTAAGACTACAATCACCAATGCACACCCTCGCTCACTTTTCGATTTCCAACTCACGCTCCGGGAAAACGTTAGACTGCCTTTGGGCTACTTCACGCCGGTGGTTGGCTACAACAACGCTGGCAAATCCCACATTCTCACTGCGATTGAGTGGCTCATTGATCCATTCACGCTCAAAGCGCCGCGCTTTTCCCAAGAACTGACTGAATGACCGCATCGAAAACAAAATCGACCGGCCTTGCATCGTGGCCGCAGGACGAGCGGCCAAGGGAACGGCTTTTGTCGAAGGGCGCGCAAGCGCTGACGGATGCGGAGTTGGTGGCGATATTGATTCGGGTCGGGTTCAAGGAGCGCGAGGAGGACATCATCGCCAACATGCTTGCCGTGCCACTTCAAAAGGTTCGCACCTTCGGCAAGAACGGTGACGGGTGGCATAACAAGCTCATCTTTGGCGACAACCTTCAGGTTATGAAGAGCCTGCTGGAAATGAAGCACGCGGAGAATGTAACCGGAAACCCATGAAATCACCGTGGACTAACAAGGTAAATGCTAGGGCACAAGTCCATCTCCATTTTATGAAACAAACAGTCACCAGATCACTCCTTCTCGCCGCGCTCGCGCTGCCTGCCTGTGTCCAAGCTGCCGCGGAGCCCGACCCTAACGGGGTCCTGCGCAAGCCGATCCCCGACAAGCTGGTGGTGCTCACCTTCGACGACGGTTGTGCCAGCGGTTACACCGTGGCAGCCCCGATGCTCAAGTCCCTGGGATTTGGCGGCTCGTTTTATGTCTGCGATTTCGATTCGTTCAAGACGCGCAAGGACTGGTATCTCACATGGCGACAGATGAAAGCCATGGCCAATGATGGCTTTGAGATCGGCAACCACACCGTGGGCCATGGCGGGAGTTTGGAGGCCTTCATGGCGATGGAGGATCAGTTGCTGGCGCACGACGTGGTTCCCAAGCCGACGACCGTCTGTTGGCCACTCTATAATGTGGCCTGGGATGCTTGTCCGGAGCTTGCCAAGAACGGCTACACCTTTGGCCGGGGCGGCTACTTCCAACAACCCTACCGACCGACAGTGGACAATCCGTTTGATGTGCCGTCATACACTTTGAACGACGGAACCACGATGCAGGCATTCATCAAGATCGTGCGGCGCGCCGTCAACGGGAAAGTTGTCGTGCTGACATACCATGGCGTGCCGGACATGGAACACGCGGCGGTTTCGGTCAAGCCCGAGACTTTCAAGGTGATGATGGAGTATTTGAAGGACAATCATTACCAGGCCATCGCCATGCGCGACCTGGCCGCGTACATCGATCCTGCCAAGGCCGCCAAGCTGCCGCAAAAGTCGGGCGAGTTCAAAGAGCCGGACCCGGTCGCGCTGGCCACGGAAGACAAACCTTACATAGCTCCGCCCGCCAAGGACATTCAAGAGTTTGGCTTTCCCAACCTGCCTGCGACGACCATCTCCAAAACCAGCATCAGTGTGACCGTGCCCTATACCACGGATGTGACTTCGCTCATGCCTAACATCAAGGTGGCGGACGGTGCCACCGTCGCACCTGCGTCCGGCACCAAGAGCGACTTCTCCAAACCGCAGAGCTATACGGTCACCAGCCGGGACGGTTCCAAGATAACCTATACCGTGACCGTGGACAAGACCGCCATCAGTGAGGCCAAGGAGATACTGACCTTCGGGTTGCCGGGCGCAACCTCAGTCACCGTTGCCGGGTCCGGCATCGGGGTGTATGTGCCAAACCCAACCGACCTGACGGCTCTAACACCAACCTTCACGTTGCCACCCTATGCCACGGCTGTTCCGGCATCCGGCACCACCCGCGACTTCACCAAACCCCAGACCTACACCGTGACCGCCCAGGACGGGTCCAGCCGGGTCTTCACCGTGACAGTGGTCAAGAGCGCCAAACCCAACGCATTCACCTGGGGCGGCGGAGATGGCAAGCTGGGTGATGCCACGAAATGGAGTAACACCGATGGCGCGGCGACCGCACCAGCGCCTGCCGGCCAGCCCGACTACATCCTCAATTTCACCAAGCCGGGCAATTGCGCGGTGGTCAACGACTTGCAGGAAAGCTTTCAGCTCAACCAGCTCAACTTTGGCGTGGGCCAAGGCAACACCACAAAATTGGACGGCAAGGGTCTGACATTCACCCGCAACCGTGTGACTGACCTCCTGCCCGGGATCCGTGTGAATGCGATCTTCGAGAGAACATCCATCGCCAACCCGATAACCCTTGAGACCGATCTATCAGTTAGAATGCGCGACGGTTGCGAAATGGAGTGGAAGGGCCTGATATCCGGGGCCGGCGCTCTGATTCTCGACCCGCTCTCCCCCCAACCCGACGCCGGGAATTACGGGTTCCGCCCGTGCGTCCTGCAAATCAGCAATCGCAACAACACCTATACCGGCGGAACCATCATCAACGGTGGCCGGCTTATGGTGTATGCTGCAAACCAGGGGCTGGGAACCGGTCCGGTAACGCTCGGGGAGCACGGCCAACTCCGTCTGGATAGTGTCGAAGCGACCAGTCCTCTGACCTCGTACGGAGGATTGATCGAAGGCGGCCCGAGTTGGGACGCCCCCATCACTCTCAATGGCAACACCAGGATCTCCGGCAATTTCAGCTTCAATCGAAAGAATGGTGGAATGAGTGGGCGTGGCGGTTTGACGCTGGTTGGCGGCCGCGGGCCATGGGGATGGGAAAACAATGGCACCGTCAGCCTCTATGGAACTAACACCTACACCGGCCCGACCTCCGTCCTCCGGGGTACCCTGCAATTCAAGAAAGCCGCCTCGCTCTACAACGCGAATCCGGCACCATGGACGCCGGCCAACATCAGCGTTGCCACCTCGGCCACGCTGGCGGTCAACGTCGGGGGCAAGGACGAGTTCACCGGCAGGCAGGTCGGCACGCTGCTAACGAACCTGACAACGGGGATCAACCACAACGGCCTGATGATTGGCTCCTGCTTCTGCATGGACACCGCCAACGCCACCGACCAGATCACCATCCCGTCGAATATCACCGACTCGAAAGGCAACGGCGGCGGTTGGTTCTTCTTCAAGAAGGTTGGCGGCGGCACCGTCGAGTTGACCGGCGCGAACACCTACACCGGGCAGACGTTTTTCGAGGGTGGCACGCTGATCGTGTCATCGCTCAACAGCGTGGCCAAGGGCAAGGCCACTAGCAGCCTGGGCGCACCGATCACACCCGAAACCGGGCTGATCGGTTTTGGTGGAGATTGCACCCTGACCTATACCGGCGCCGGAGAGGTCACTGATCGGATCATGGATCTAACCGGTCAGCAGCAGACCGTTACCTTCGATCAAGCGGGAACCGGCCTCCTGCGGTTTACCAGCTCCCTTGACACCTCTGGTTATGGTCACGCGAAAGCGCTCGTCCTCAAGGGTTCCACCGTCGGCAAGGGTGAGTTCGCCGGAAGTATCAGAAATCCCCATGACCGGAAAAATGAGGCGACATTGGCGCTTACCAAGACCGGCACCGGCACCTGGGCGCTCTCCGGAGTTAACAGTTATACCGGCCCGACCACCGTGACCCAAGGCACGCTGTCGCTCACGAATACCCGTAGTCTGGGTGGCAAGGCGGATGTCTATATTTCCGAGGGCGCCACGCTTGACCTGAACTTTGAAGGCGAGATGCGTATCGGCATGCTCTATCTCGACGGCAAGCCCCAACCGCCCGGCAAGCATGGCGCGGCGAACGCACCCAAATACATCCACGGGAAAGGAATCCTGATGAATTGATTGCGGAATGACCAACCATTTATCTAACAAACCAACCTTACCACCCCACCATCATGAATACACACAGAGCCAGCACACTCCTCCTCGCCGCCATCGCGCTGCCCGTCCTCGCCGCCGGCCAGCCGCCGGTCGCCCCCGACCCTAACGGAGTTCTCCGCAAGCCGATTCCGGATAAGATCGTTGTCCTCACGTTCGATGACGGCCCAGCCAGCGGTTACACGGTGGTGGCACCGATCTTGAAATCGTTTGGCTTCAACGGGTCGTTCTATGTGTGCGATTTTGATTCGTTCAGAACGCGCAAGGACTGGTACCTGACCTGGCGGCAGATGAAGGCCATGGCTGATGAAGGATTCGAGATCGGCAACCACTCGGTGGGTCATTCCCCAGGCTTTGATGCCATGATGGCAATGGAGGATGAGTTGCTGGCGAATCATGTGCCCAAGCCGACGACCATTGCTTGGCCCCTGCATCAAGCGAATGTGACACCTGACCTGGCGGCGGCTGGCTATGTCTTCGCACGGGGCGGTCATAACCGACCCTATAGGCCGAGTCTGGATAATCCTTTCGAGATTCCTTCCATGTGGTGCAACGACCTTGATGGATTCGTCAAGATGGTGCGACAGGCCGCCGGCGGCAAGATCGTGGCGATCTGTTATCATGGCGTGCCCGACATGGAGCATCCCCCCGTGTCCCTGGCCCCGGAGGTCTTCAAGGTGCAGATGCAATACTTGAAGGACAACCATTACAAGGTCATCGCGCTGCGCGATCTGGCCGAATATATCGATCCGGTAAAAGCCGCGAAGCTGCCACCAACGGCAAAAGACTTCAAAGAGACAGGTCCCGTGGTCCTGGCGGTGGAAGAGCAGCCATGCGGTGTGGCTAAACCAGTGAAACCCGAAACCCGGATCGAGAGCAAAGCGCCTGCGGGCAAGCCCAAACAGAAACTGCCAACCCCTGACGGCGTTGTGACGCCAATCGACAAAAACCGGCCAAATGTCTTCACCTGGCGCAATGCGGAGGCTGGCAACTGGAGTGATGCCTCAAAGTGGTCTAACAATCTGACCACCGGATCCGCGCCGGCGATTGCCGGCCAGGCCGACTATGTTCTGAACTTCAACCAGCGCGGTTCCGGTGCCGTTAAGAATGATCTGAAAGCTGGGTTTCTGCTCAACCAGCTCGTCCTGGGTGATGGTTGCGGGGGCATGATCCTGGACGGCAACGCCATGACGTTCGCCAAAGCGAGTGCTAACAGCATTCCACCGGTGATTCGTGCGGGCAAGTGCCAAAGGGTCGACATCAACGTGCCCGTCATCCTTAAGGACGATCTTCATGTGGATACGTTTCCTGACAAGGATCCCAATTGCTTTATCAGTTTCAATGAAGTGATCTCCGGTTCCGGCGCCCTGACGCTTAACAGTTCCGGTGATTCCAACGTCGCGGGTATCAATTTCCATGATGTGCACTTCGGCATCCTGCAAATCAACAATAGCAACACCTACGGCGGTGGAACCCTCATCAACGGCGGTAAGATCAACGTGAGAAAGAGTGACGGGCTGGGAACCGGGCCGGTCACATTGGACAATTTCGGCACACTGTCCACCGATGGCACCCTTGCCAACCCTCTGACCATTAACAGCGGGACGCTCTTTCATTGCGCCTTGAGCGGTCCCATCACGCTAAACGGAATCGCCAACTTCATCAGTGATTGCGCTATTTCCGGCACCATGAGCGGCACCGGCGGATTTACCCTGCTTGGCACCAATGGGACCTACCTCAGCATGGTGCCCGGTGGCACCGTGACCCTCCAAGGCACTAACACCTACACCGGTCCGACCACCGTCTTTCCAGGTACCCTGATTGTGAAAAAGGCCGCGGCGCTTTACAATGCTAACACGGCGCAATGGACGCCCAGGAACATCACCGTGCACAAGGCGGCGACGCTGCGACTTAGTGTTGGCGGCCCGGGCGAATTCACCGGCGCCCAGATCTCGGCGCTGCTTGCGAACCTCACCACCGGCGTAAGCAACAATGGTTTGATGGGTGGTTCGGTGTTGTCCCTGGACACCGCCAACGTCAGGGAACCTGTCACCGTTTCAGCCAACCTGGCGGATTCCAAGGGTCCGGCCGGCGGCGCGTTTGTTGTCAGGAAATGCGGGCCGGGCGCGATGCAGCTTGCTGGCAAGAACACCTATACCGGCCAAACGATTCTGGAGAGCGGCACCTTGAAGGTTTCTTCTCTCAACAGCTTCACCAAAGGAATGGGCCAGCCCAACAGCAGTCTGGGAGTGCCCATGGACATTGAGGCTGGCGAGATCGTCATTGGCGACGACGGTAAGGATGGTGAGTGCGCCCTGATCTATACCGGCACTGGTGAGACCACCGACCGTGTGATCAATCTGGCTGGCAAGAACGCCACCGTGACTCTAGCACAAGCCGGCACCGGCCTGCTCAAATTCACCAGCGCCGTGCTCATCTCCGGTTATGGTGCCAACAAATCCATCGCGCTCACGGGCGACACTGCGGGCACCGGCGAACTTGCCGGCATGATAGAAAACCCCCACGACCGCGCCGGCAAAGCAACCACCGCCGTCACCAAGTCCGGCAAGGGCACCTGGACCCTCTCCGGCACTAACAGTTACAGCGGGCCGACCACCGTGACCCAAGGCACCCTGTCGCTCGCGAATGCCCACAGTCTGGGTGCCAAGACCGAGGTCTCTATTGCCGAAGGCGCCATGGTGGCTCTCAACTTCAAAGGTGAAATGCGGGTCAGCAAGCTCTATTTCGACGGCAAGCTACAGCCCGCCGGTTCGTATGGTGCGGCCAGCCACCCCAAGTATATCAAGGGCCAAGGGGTATTGAAGAATTGACAATATACAACAGGAAATCAGCGATGGAGTGCAAGTGGCAGGCTGCCTGAAGAGCGGCTTGACCACCATTCGGAAGCAATCTTATCCGTGGCATCCGTGGTGATAAATTCTTCAAGCGGGAACACCCCATGGCGGGGTCATGATTGGCTGGAGTGAAGGCCGAGGCAGGTCCGGAGCCGGGAGAGTTTGGATGTTCCGGCCCGGCACGAGTCACTTGCCCCGGACTATAGGCACCTCGCAGAACGTAAGGGCGGCGATGCCGTTGGCGCCCAAGAGCAGGGTTTCCCGGGAGCCATCCCAGTCGTTGTCGGCGACGTAGTCGATGGTCTTGGCCTTGGACGGGCCGGCCAGTTTGAGCTTGATCACCTTGCCGCTCACACTGCCGCCAGTGACTTGGCCTTTGGCGCCGTCCAGATAGAGGTTGATCGCATTGAGGGGATCGAAGGCCATATCCTGGCCGAATTCCAAGGCGATCTCATTCTGTCGGGGGGTGGTGAACCAGGCTTTCTGCAAGTCCGGCGCGGTGATTGGCTGGGGCGGAACCAGGCCGTAGTTGTCGCGTTCCACCAGCGGGCCCATCAGGGTCGCGAATTGCTCGTAGCCATCCCAGTCGAAATGGCAGAGTCCCCTGCCGTTGAAGCTGTTCTTGATGCCGATCGTGGACATCACGCTCATGTTGGAATAGAGCCGCGGCAGGGTGCGCTGCGCCTCGCGGACGCCGGCGCCTTTCGGGCCCATGCTGCAGGGCAGCGGCCAGACTTGATAGACATAGTAGTGCCGGATGTTGGGATAGTCCTGCTTCCAGCCCGCCGACAGCTCGACAAAGTATTGCTGATAGGACTGGTAATCCCAGTCGCCGGTGGGTGCCGCCGCGCCGCTGTTGTTTTCGCCCTGGTGCCACAGCACGCCGCGGATGCCATGGGTCAGCTTGGCGGCTTTGACGCGTGCGAGCAACCTGCCGTAGATCGTGTCCGGATCCTCCGGCTTGCTGTCATTGCGCTGGTGCTGGTCGATGCGGGTGCCGCCGACGGCGCCGTTGAGCATGCAGATGGGGATTTGGTGGGCGGTCACCAAGCGATCGGCCAGGGCCACGCCCCAGTAGCCGATGCGATAGGCATCACCATCCGCGGAGGATGCCACGGCATTGCCCCAGCCGCAGTTGGTGTCGCCGCCCATGCCGCCGAAACTGCGGATCCACTCGCTCTTGAACAGGCCGTGTTTGCCGCCCTTGTTATCGGCCACAGTGTTCGACTGGCCGTTGAGAAGATAGGCGTCGCCGCAGATGATATGGTTCACCGTCCGCACCACGGTCTCGGTCGTGCCGGTCTTGGTGCCGAATTCCACCTTGTATTTGATCAAGCCTGGCTTGAGCTTCACCGCGAAGGCATAACTCTTGTCCGCCGCGGGTTTCTGGGCAGCGGTTTTGATGAGCTTGTCATCGGCGTAAAGCTTGAGGAACACCGAATCAGCCGGCTTATCCAAGGCACCGTTGTAATTCAGCGTGCCCTCGTTCAGGTCGTCCCGGGCATAGAACTGATTGTCCACCGGTTGCTCCTCCTTGCCCGGCGTACGCTGCACCCAGGGGTCGCCCTTCGGTTCCGTCACCTGGATCGTGGTGGTGGCGATGGTGGCGGTGCCACCGTTATGGATCGCCGCAGTCACGGCAAGCGGGCCGGTGTATTGCGAGCGCGTGAGGATCAACTTGCCGGGCGCGATTAGCTTGATCACCGCGCCGCCGGCAACGGTCCACTGGTAATGCAAGTCCCCAGCCTTCTTGTCCGTCATGGCCTTGAGATTGGTGAGGACCGGCACAATCTCGATGGGATCGCGGCCATTCCATTGCGCGGGCGCTTTGAGGGTGACAACCGGTTCCGGGAGGTCTTCCTTGATCGTGACGGGAATCTCCCTGGTCTTCACTCCGTTAGGAAACACCGCCTTCAATTGAAGCACATACGATGCGTCGCCGACGACGCGGCCGGCATCGAGTTGATAGGCGAACTGATCCACTGCGGAGATGGTTTCCCGCCCGTCCTTCCTGATCGTCCAGTAGAGTTTCAACGCACCTCCAGCTTTGGCGGTGACGGTCACTTTTTGGCCCTCACCGAGCTTGATTTCGGCGGGCGAAACCGCGAACTCATCGCCGGGTTGCATCAGGGTACCAACGAGGGTTTGTCCGGCCTTCTGGTTCTCATACTCCAGCTTGATCCAGTCTGCGGAGCGGGCGACTTTGGAGACTCTCACTTCGTCGATATCCCCGGCAAAGTTGTCCTTGCCGATGTTCATATAGATGTCATTCATCAACGACATCGTGGCCTGCTTCGCCTCATTGCTGCCGTCGAGCAGCCCGTTCACATAGATCTTGCTGGTCCCGTCCGCATAGGTGGCAGCCACCTGGTACCACTGGCCCATCAGGGGGATCGTTTTCCCGGCAACGCCGCCGGGGCCATCGCTGGCCCAGCCAAGCCCTGCGGGTGATCGGAGCTGGGTATCCACGAGATTGCCATCGCCGGTAAAGCCGTTGTAGCGGGTGGCATAGCGTCCCCAACTCAAGAGCGTGGCACCGGCCAGTTCCGCCCGGAACCAGAGTTGGGAGGTAAACGGCTGATCGCTGTAGGGATAGGTCTTGATATGGTCACCGCAGGGAATGCCCTTGCCCGGAACAAAGTGCCGGCCCTTGCCGATCATGCCCCCGACCACGGTCGTCGCGCCTTCATTCTTCGGCACCACCAAGCCGCCCTCATCGGTGAGCGCCTCGTCCATGTGCAGCACGGAGGCATAGCCGTTGGTCGCGTTGAATACCGCCGGTCCGTTGGATTCGCCCGCCGCCTCCGCCAAGCCCCAATACATCCGGATCTGCTGGACCGCATTGCCTTTGATCAACGGGATCTTCACCCAGATGCTGGCCGTCGCGCTGCCGGCATCCCATTGCTCGATCTGATAGAAAAGCCTGGTGCCGGCAGTGGTGGAAAAGCGGAGGTCCTCACCCTGCGGCTTGGCTTGGGCGAAGTCGAAGTTGCCGGCATTGAGGCGCAGCAAAATCGGAAAGTCGGTCACTGCGGCCGTCGCCGGCAGGTCGGCCGCCTCCGGTGTTGTTAGGATAGCCAGCGAGGCGGCATGAGCCCAGGCTGAGTACGCCCGCGCCGTAACCTGATAGACCTTGGTCGAACCGTCCTGTGCGGTGACCGTATAGTTAAGCGGACGGGTGAAGTCATTGGCGCTGCCGGATGCCGGACGGAGCGTGGCGAACGGGGAAATCGTGAAGGTGGGCGCGAGAGTTTTCAATGGCTGGCTGGCCGGCACCGCCAGGTGGATCGTTTCCCCGACGATGGCCGCCGCCCCGAACACCCCGCAGTTGCAGGCGGTGATCTCCTTGGCCGAACTCTTGGGCAGAATGGTGACCGCCACCCGATAGACCGTGGCCGAACCATCCTCAGCGGTGACGGTGTAGCTCACCGGTTTGGTGAAGTTGTTGACGCTGCCGGAAGCCGGTTTGACGGTGGCCCGCTCCGCGATCTTGCAAGCGGGAGCGAGTTTGTTCACGGCCGTGCCCCAGAGCACATCCAGGGTGATGTCGGTCCCGGAAATCTTTCCGGTGCCCAGCTCGCCGAAACTGAAGCTGAAGACCGACTTGTCGGGGCTCTTGGGCGTGGGGGCCTCGTTGTCCACCAACTGGAAGCCATTGACGATCAACTGTTGGCCTTTCCCTTCCACCGTCAGATTGCCGCCGCCATCGGGCTTGAGGCCGGCCAGGCGTAGGTAGTTTTGCCCCTCCGTCCAATCCAAGTTGCGGCCACCGTTGGCCACATGCTTCTCGACCGCCCCAACCCTGAAATCCTGCGGATTGTTGTTGTTGTTGTGCAGGCTGGCGATGTAGAGGTCATAGGTGTGGCCCGGATTGAGGCCGCTGAGGGTGAAGGCCGGCTTGAAGTCCTGGTACGAAGCAGCCACCGGCGACTTGAGCAGGCGTGCGCCGCCCAGACCATTCCAGTCGGCCCAGAAACCACCCTCCATGGTTGTCGCAAGCCCCACGGCGGTTGGCGTGCCGACGGAATCCAGCAGTTTGCTGGCGGTGGCGGTGGCGGTGTTGAGGTCATTCCAGGTATTCCCGAGATATTCCATGGGCGCGACCCTGCTGGCGGTGCCACGCGCGGCAGGGTCGTAGGACCAGGTTCCCTGCATGGCGACGCTGGGATTTCCCGCATAGTTCACGTTGATGACATTGATCGCCGTGGCACTGCCGGCCGAGGCCAGTACCGTCACGACAAGCAGGCGGGCTATCAAACCATTGCGGAGGGGGGGGTTGGTTGTCATGTTCATTCGTTGGTGCAGGCCATACCCGATTTCAAACCGCGGTCTTTCATCCGGGGGCACATCGCGTTGCTTGGTCGGCCGGCACTTCGCCCCGATGACTTGAGTTTGACCCTGATGCCCTGACACCCCGCCGAGGATAGATCCGTGAGAACAACGGCCGATTGGCCTGGCCGCGATCGGATGTTGATCCGTTTCGCTCGGTTGCGTCAAGCACTGGGGCAAGCCAAGAAATCGTTAGGGGACGTCGGCGGCAGCCCACGGAACCCGTGTTTCAAAGTCATGCCCCCATTTTCCCGCGCTGCGAGCCCCGCTTGCGTGCTCTCATGCACGCCACCCCGGAAAGCAATTTCTTAGCAGGCACACAAGTCCGTCAAGGCCGCCTCCAGGTTTGGGAAGTTGAAACGGAAGCCATCGGCGACAAGCGCGTTAGGCACGGCACGCTGGCCCTCCAGGAGCACGCTGGCGAAGCCACCGAGGGCGAGCTTGAGGGCAAAAGCTGGAACCGGCAGCACCGCCGGGCGGTGCAGCACCGCCGCCAACCTCAGGGTGAAGTCCACGTTGCGCTCAGGTGCAGGCGCGGTGGCATTGACCGCGCCCCGTAGGCTGGACGAGGTCACCGCGTGCAGCATGGCGGCACGCAGGTCGTCCAGATGGATCCATGATTGCCATTGCCGCCCTTGGCCCAGGCGACCACCCAGCCCCCACTGGAACACGCGCCGCAGCCGCTCAAACGCCAGCCCCCCACGCCCTAACACCATGCCCAGCCGCAGGCACACCACCCGCACCCCGAGCGCTTCCGCCTCCCGCGCGGCGGCTTCCCAGGCCCGGCACAGGTCCGCTAGAAATCCGCTTCCAGGCGCCGACAATTCCGTTAGTACCGCGTCGCCGCCATCGCCGTAATAGCCAACGGCCGAAGCATTCAGCAACACTTCGGGGCGCCGGTCCGCCGGCAGGCGGCGGATGGCCGCCACCACGCTGCGGGTCACCTCGATCCGGCTTTCCCGCAAGCGGCGGCGGGCGTCCTGGTTCCAGCGTTGAGCCACCGACTCGCCAGCCAGATTGATCACCGCGCGGTGCCCTGAGAAGTCCAGATTCGAAGGGCTTTGCCAGCGATCAATGCCGGGCAAGTTGCCGGTTTCCGAGCGGCTCACCCCGGTGACCGACATCCCGTGCGCCGCGAGTAACGCGGGCAAGCCGCGCCCGACAAAGCCCGACACCCCAAGAATGGCCACGCGCTGGTCGTTTTGCACGCCGCACTCTACACCCATGGAACGACACTTGCCAAGGGTCGTCTTTGGGCGGTGGCGGAAGACGGGACGGGTGTGACGGGAGTATGCATATCATGAACGAAAAACCCACCGCTTTGCCAGGGGCGGCTGGTTCTAACGGAAATGACACGGCGGCACCGTCGGCCGGTTTCGGGCTGCCCGCCCCCATGGTGGGTGACGAGGTGTTGTTTGACAGCACCGGATTGAAGGCTGGCGTCCACTTTCCGGTTGATTGGTTGTTGTGGCGCGAACTGAAGACCCTGGAGCAATGCCTCGCCGATCACGCCGAGGGGCATCTGGAAGCACTCAAAACCCGGCGGCGGGAAACCGATCAATCCGAAGGGCTAGCACGGGGCATCATCACCCGCATGGAAAGCGTGCTTGGGCAATTACCCGCCGCACTGCCTTTGATTCGCGCATAAGACTCCAGCGCCATTTCGCGTGCAAACGCGTGGCTGACCACGGGGTGCGGGTAGTTGTGCCCAAGCTCGACTCCGGCGGCACGCATGCTTGCAGCCGGCGCGGCGTGCGGGCGATGCAGCCACTTGTCAGAAAGCTTTCCGAGTTCGGGGCACCACTTGCGGACATAGTCGCCGTGCGGGTCAAACTTCTCGCCCTGGCTGGTCGGATTGAAGACGCGGAAGTAGGGCGCGGCATCCGCCCCGCAGCCAGCACTCCATTGCCAGCCCAGCGTATTCTGCGCCAGATCGGCATCCACCAGCGTGTTCCAAAACCACCGCGCTCCCTCCTGCCAGGGCAGCAGCAGGTCCTTCACCAGAAAGCTCGCGACGATCATCCGCACGCGATTGTGCATCCAGCCGGTGGTCCACAGCTCGCGCATCCCGGCGTCCACGATGGGAAAGCCGGTGCGGCCTTGCTGCCACGCGTGCAGCCACGCCGCGTCTTGATTCCACACAAACTTTTTGAAATCCGCACGCAACGGTTCGGTGGGGGTGTGCGGAAAGTGGAACAGCAAGTGGTGTGCGAATTCGCGCCAGCCGATTTCGGCGAGGAACTGCGAACCGCGCCATTGCTCGACAGGCAAACAGCGCTTCGACGCCAGCCGCCGCAACCCATGCCACACCTGGCGCGGGCTGATTTCACCGAAGTGCAGGTAGGGCGACAAGCGCGAGGTGCCGACGACATCCGGGCGATTCCGGTGGTCGGTGTAATCGTCGAAGGCTGTGGTAAGAAAACGGCCCAGATTGGCGGTTGCGCCCGCCTCGCCCGGCTGCCATGCGGCACCCAGTCCGTCCGCCCAATGCAGCTTCGGCTCAAGTTCCAGTTCCCCGAGTGCGAGCGACTTCGGCCACCTCGGCGGCGCGGGCAGAATTTTCGGTGCGGGCAACGGCTCGGCAGGGGCGGGCTTGGCGAGGCAGTGTTTCCAATACGGCGTGAATACCTGAAACGGCTTGCCGCGCTGGTTCTGAATCATCCACGGTTCATGCAGCAGCGCGGCGTTGAAACTTTCCGCGCCGAGGCCGTCGCGGACGAGCGCTTCCTGCACTTCGCGATCACGCTCCATGACGGCCGGCTCGTAGCGGCGATTCCAGAACACGGCCGTTGCGCCCGTTTCCTGCACCAGTACCCGCAAAGTTTCCAGCGCCGGTCCGCAGCGGATCACCAGCCGCGAGCCGAGCTGCCACAAGCTCTTGTCCAAAGCTGTTAGCGAATGATGCAGCCACCACATCGACGCTCCACCCGGCGGCCAGTCGCCGTCTTCCTCCGGCGACCAGATGAACACGGGCACCACCGGTCCGCCGCGTTTCACCGCAGCCGCAAGCGCCGGATGATCAGCGAGCCGCAGGTCCAGGCGCAGCCAAAGCAAGGTGGTCTGTTTCATTGCAGAGTGGATCTTTTTCATCGACTGAGCTTGCGGCTGCCCTTGTTAGGCGGCTTGCGCAAGTCTTCCAGGGTCGAACCCAGATGCGAGAGACTCTCGATCCGGACCGCTTCGATCTTCTTCAGCGCGGCACGGTAGGAGGGCATGGCGCGGCCGCCGACGAGCAGCACCGTTTGTGGCGGCAGAGCCTCCCGCAGGCGCTCCAACTCGCCTTCGAGTTGAGGATCGTCATCCGGATACACCAGACTCAGGGCCACGGCGCGCGCCCGGCTGAGTTGTGCCGCACCGGCAATCTCGGCCGCCGGCAGGCTGGCCCCGAGGTAGGTGACGCGCCACCCGAAGTTCACCGCCGTAGCCCCTACCAGCAGCGCACCCAGTTCATGGACCTGGCCTGCTGGGGTGGCCACGATCAGAACGGGCGCATGGGCCGGTGAGCCGAACGGCTTGACCGCATTCCCCAGCACCACCCGGATCACCGCCGTGGCAAAATGTTCGTGGGCGGCCGTGATCTCCCCTGTGCGCCACAATTCACCGAGGGTTTGGGCCAGCGGAGCAATGAGGTGTTGCAGCAATCCCAGCGCACCCAGCACAGAGGCCGCACGCTTGAGGATCTCTTCCAACGCGGACGCATTGAGGGCCTTGATCGCAGTCACGCACTCATCAATGGATGGCGCGGATGCGGACGTTTCGGTCACGGGGCAGGCGGCGCGACCATTGCCAGTAACGGATTCGGTTACCAACTTGCGCAGCTTTTCCGTCGGCAACCGAGCCACTTGGCTGATTTTGTAGCCCGCTCGAGTCACCTCACGCAGCAAGTTCAGCCGTTCAATGTGCGACTTCGCGTAGAGGCGCCGGTTGGTCGGGGTCCGCAGCGGCTCCACCGCATTGTAGCGCTGCTCCCAGATTCGGATGACATGCATGCTCAGCCCGGTGAGACGGGAGACTAGTCGGATGGGATGGTTGGCGTCAGGCATTTCCTGCACAGAGTCTCCACAATGTTGCGCATCGTGCAAGCGGAAATCTGGATTTCTCGCGCTTCCCGCCATGGATCGCATCTCCCATGGTTTGCCCAAATTCCGCGAATTTCCGCGACGCATGACACGGCGGCTACCCGTTTCTGAAAATATTTCCACAATAATTCCACAAATATTTGACATTCCACCAATTCGCGACAAGTTGCTCGCATGTTCGCTGACGGCGGGAGTGCCGAACGGACTTTCAAAACACAACCAAACAACCACACAGAACCGAATACCATGAAACAATATTACACCTCACGCACCTGGATGCTCACCACCGCGCTAGCCGGGATGTTGACACAAGCACCGCTGCGGGCGGCGCAAGAAGACCTGGCGACTTTTGAAACCGCCGATTCCCTGAAACCGTGGACCTCTGTCAATGACGGAGTCATGGGCGGGGTGTCGAAGGGCGGATTCAAACGCACCGAGCAGGGGACTTTGATTTTCAGCGGCGAGCTGTCGCTGGCAAACAATGGCGGCTTTGCCTCCATTCGCACGGAAGAGCGCAAGCTCGACTTGTCGGGAATGTCCGCGATTGTCGTCAAGGCGCGGGGCGATGGGCGGACCTACTGGGTGGACCTGCGGGTGGCCGACCAAATGGGGGCCAGTTCTTACCGCGCGTTTCTCCCCACCACGGCGGGTGCATGGCAGGAAACCCGGATCCCGCTGGCGGATTTCAAGCTGCAAGCGTTCGGCCGCGCCCTCCCGTTCAAGGCCATCAATCCGGCGGCGGTCTCGTCGGTCGGATTCACGCTGGCGGACAAAAAGGCCGGCTCATTCTCGTTGGAAATCGAGTCGGTGAAGGCGACCGATGAGAAAGCCGCCCCTGCCACCGATGGGAAAGCCGCGGCCACCGTCACCAAGAGCGGCACAACCCTGGTGGATGTTGCCACGGCTGCCGGCGGCTTCAAGATCCTGCTGGCCGCAGCCACCGCTGCGGAGCTGGCCGGAGTGCTCGCGGGTGAGGGACCGCTCACGGTGCTGGCACCGACGGACGAGGCCTTTGCCAAGTTGCCCGCCGGAACCGTGGACAGCCTGTTGAAGCCCGAGAATCGCGAGCAACTGGTGGCCATTCTCAAGAACCACGTGATTGCCGGCCGAGTGACTTTGGCCAAAGCCCTCGAGGCACGCGAGGGAACCACCTTGCAGGGCTCAAAGATCCCCGTTAGCTTCACCGCAGGGCGGGTGCGGATCGGTTCCGCGACGCTGGTGACGGCCGACATCGCGGCATCCAATGGCATCATCCATGTGATCGACCGGGTGCTGATTCCGGCGCCACCGGAAGCGGTCGCCTCAAGCCCAACCGGGCTGATCGAACTGGCCATCAAGCGTGGCGTGCCCTTGTTCAACAAGGGTGACGTGGCAGCATGTGCCGCGCTGTATGAGGTCACCTGCGAGGCGCTGCTCGTCATGAATGAAGTCACGGAAAAGTCCCGCAAGGAACTCGGCAAGTCTCTCATGGCGGCGCGTGCGGAGTCGTCACCCCGGAAGCAGGCCTGGATCCTGCGCGATGGGCTTGACCGCGCTTGGACGCGGCTGAAGAAAAGCGAGGTTGCCCAGGTGCGTTAGTTTCTCTGTCCCGCAGGTGTGTGTTATTCAAATCCTGATTGAGTTGTCCGCTGACCTCGCCGATCCGCCGACCCATTGACCCGTTCGATATATCATCCCGTCGTGCGCAGGCCTGAGGCGATCGCGTTGATCGTGAGCAACAAATCCGGCAGCAGTGCGTCGGCCTCCCGCTGGCGCTCGTTGGCGAGGAGTTCGCGCCAAGTGCGCAGCAGGGCGATCTGGCGGTGGTGGAGCACGCGCAGCGGGGCTTCGCGGATGTGGAGGGTCTTGGCCATGCGTGGCCGCCGCTCGGCCATTTCGCCATCGAACAACTCGCCCAGCAGCAGCCGGGTGCGGGTGAATTCGGCACTGATGAGGTCCATCAAGCGGCGCCGCAGCGCAGCGTCGGTCACCAGCGTGGAGTATTCGTGCATCAGCGCGGGATTGGCGGAGGTGAGGTTGGTTTCGACGTTGGTGAGGACGTAGCTGAGGAAGGTTGATCGCGGTAACGCTTCCTTGAAGGCGGCGAAGCCCGCGGGGTCGTCGTGGCGCAGGGCTTCAAGGGCGGATCCGACCCCGAACCAGCCCGGCAGATAGAAGCGGGCCTGGGTCCAGGAAAAGACCCACGGGATGGCGCGCAGGTCGGCAATGGAGTGGCCGTGCTTGCCGCTGCGCCGGGCCGGCCGCGAGCCGATGCGGGAGTTTTCGAGAGCGTCAATCGGCGTGGTCTGGCGGTAGAAGTCGATGAAACCTTCAGCTTGCAGCAGTTGCCGGTAGGCGGCTTGGCTGGCGGCGGCGAGCCCGGGCATGAAGGCCTGGCAGGGATCCTGATAGGGGACGCCGTGGCGATGCCGGCCGGTGGTTACTGCGGCACCGGCGAGCAGCAACTCCAGATTGTAGGTGGCGCTGGCCAGATTGGCATACTTTTGCGAGATGGTTTCACCTTGTTCGGTCATGCGGAACTGGCCGGACATCGCCCCGTGGGGGAGCGCGGCCATGAACCAGTGGGTGGGTCCCGCCCCGCGCGAAATCGTACCGCCACGGCCGTGGAAAAAGCGCAGGGCGACGCCACGTTGCCGGCCGGTGGCGGTGAGGGCTTCCTCGGCTTGGTGGAGCGCCCACAACGAGGCGAGGATGCCGCAATCCTTGTTGGAGTCCGAGTAGCCGAGCATGACCTGCTGGCTCGCAACACCCGCGTTACCGGCGGCGCGGAAGCTCCGGCTGCGGCGGGTGAACGGATGATCGAGAAAGGCCGCGAGGATTGCGGGCGAGCGGGAGAGGTCGTCCAGAGTTTCGAACAAGGGCACGATTTCCAAAGGGCAGGCGAGACCGCCAGCGGTGGGCTCCATCAGGCCCGCCTCGCGGGCGAGCAGATAGACGCCGAGCAGATCGGATAGCTCGCGGGTCATGGAGACGATCAGGGCACCCAGCCCGGCATTGCCCCAAGTCCGCCGATGGCAGGCCAGCACGCGGTAGCAATCGAGCACGGCGGCGGTTTCCGGTCCGGCAACGACGTTTTCATGGAGAAACGGCCGCGTTGAGCCGAGTTCGAGGTTGAGCAAGGCAATCCGCCGGGCCTCGGGCCAACTGGCGTAGTTGCCGCCATCGGGCACCCCGGCGGCGGCGAGGAGTTGGGCAATCGCCCGGTCGTGAAACTCCGAGTTCTGGCGGATGTCGAGCGTCGCCAGATGGAAGCCGAACATGTCGATCTTATGGCGCAGCGGGCGGATGGTTTGTTCGTCAATGAGCTGGCAACCCGCCTCGCAGAGGGTTCTTGCCAGCAGGTCGAGATCGGCGGATAGGTGGGCGGGCGAGGCGTAGCCGGGCTTGCCACCGGCTTGTTGCCTGAGCCGCAGGGCCATGAGTTTGGCGAATTGCCGCCAGGGTTCTTCGGCATGGCGCTCAAGGATTTCCCGCGTGGCGGCGGTTTCGGCCAGTTCGCCGGTCAGCTCGTCCAAGCGGGCCAGGAGGTCTTCCGGCACCGGGGTCAGATAGCGGGAAAGGGTGAGCTGCGAGGAGAGTTTTTCCAGTTCGCCCTGGAGCAACTCGAACGCGGCCTGCCGCAGTTGCTGTAGGGCCGTCGCCGTGACTTGCGAAGTGACCAGCGGATGGCCGTCGCGGTCGCCGCCGATCCAGGTGCCAAAGGAAAGCCGCGGGATGTTGCCGGCCGCACGCAGCGCCTCCAGCGGGTAGCCGGCATCTCCCCACGCCTCGGTAAAATGCGCGTCGAGCCGGTTCACGGCGGCAGGGAACAGGTCGCGAAGGTAGTGGATCGCGTGGCGGAGTTCGCTGGTGATGTCCGGCCGGACCAGGTGGATTTCGGCGGTGTGCCACAGGGTTTCCAGCGTGGCGGCGATGCGACCCCGCAGCCGGCGGCGTTCGCGCTCGGTGTATTTGGGGTTCTCGCTGCGGACGAGGTCGTCGTAAAGCGCGCGGTAACGTTCGCCGACGCTGGTGCGCTTGGCCTCGGTGGGATGGGCGGTCAGCACGGCTTCAACGTGGACGTCGTGCAGCACGGCAAGGATCTGGTCAGGGGCGAGGCCGAGCGCGCGGAGATCGCGCAAGGCTTGATGCCACAAGCCGCGGATGGATTCGGTGCCGAAAACCTTCTCGCGCTCGCGGCGAATGGCGGCGGCGACGCGTTCCTCGACCATGTTGAGCAGTTGGAACCCGATCAAGTAGAGCTGCGGGATGCCAGCCGGCGGATGGTCCTCGATCGGGACCGTTCCCGCCCATGGCAAATACGGGATCAGTGCTCCTTCGCCGGTCGATTTCAATGCGTCGCCGAGGCATCCGATGAGAAACGCGAGCGTTTCGTCGATGAGTTCAAACCCCTCGAAGCGGAGTTGTTCGCGGGTTGGATGCGGGATGGAGGTTGCGGTCATGGACGGAGCCAATTGAGCACAAACCGGGACAAATGCGAATCGACTTTGCGGGTCAAGCGCCTGGCTCGCTCCACGGGCAGGCGGGCCACGCCGAGAAAGCTCACGCGGTCCGTGCCGTCGATCACCTCCAGCCGTGCCTTGCCTGCGGCGTCGCCATCGAGCGGTTCGACCTGAGCGCAGAGGGCGTTGATCGCATCCGCGTTCGGATACATCAGCCCCAGTGCATGGAAGCCGAGGCTCGCGGCGTTTTGCGGGAACTCACGGCACCGCAAAGGGGCCGCTTCGGTGCCCGCCTAAAACAGCACCAGGTGCCCACGATTCGTCACCGCCAGGTCCACCGCGGCGTAGTGGCCGTGGTTGAACTGCTTGATGGCCGGATCGGTCACACTCGGCGCGAATAAGACCCGCTGCTGCACGGCTGACGCGGTGCCCGCAAAAATGGGGGCCAGCAACACGGCGGAGCGGAGGGCATTGCCAACAAATCAGCTAAGTGGGCTTCGAGCACGCCGCCGCTCTGGTAGCTGTGGTTCGCGGCGATGGCACGCATCCCAAGGAGTTTGCCAGTGCCGGGTTCATGAATGGTCACGCGCGTGCCGATGAGTTCCGCGTCTTTCACGCCGCTGAACTTCACATGGTCTTTTCATTTGATTGATTTTCCGTTGATCAGGGAAATTGCCGGGACTGTGGAGTGAGCGCATTTTTCGAAAATCATGGGCCAGGAGAGGGGGACTCCCTGCCGGAATCGCACCGAGATGAGCGCCACCCGCAGGA
>JAPLUI010000308.1 GCA_026397725.1 Verrucomicrobiota bacterium
CCGGCTGAAGCCGGCGCTCCGTTGCTTGCGCCGTGGCGCAGCAGGAGCGGCCCTCTGGCGCGGGCCGATCGGTGGATGAAAATCCGCGTCAAAGCCAAGGACTGGTGAGCAAGCATGGCCGTTGCCGTGGCATTGCTTGTGCTTAGGCCCCGTAAAGGAATAAACCTTACAAAATCTGCATGTTAGCATGAAATCAATTTGGTAAAATCATGATAGGGTAAAATCATGAAGAACTGGAATTGTGCTCCCGTTATCGGGAATTCTGATCTTTTCTTCCATCATTTTACCCTCCATCATTTTACCTAATTTCTGAATGATCAAACTTCTAACGATTTACGGCTCCTTACTTGATCATTGAATGTCGGAAGTTGGATGTTGAAATCCTCGGACAGAACATCCAATGTCCAATGTCCAATGTTAATGTCCAAGTATAAGCATGGGCGGCGCGATGACATTTCTTTCTATTCATGGATCATTGGGCGCTCATCCGGCTGAATTCAACATTCAACATTCAACATTCAACATTCAACATTCAACATTCAACATTCAACATTCAACATTCAACATTCAACATTCAATTTCCAAGTGGCAGAATGGGCGATACGGTGACCCTGCTTGCTATACCGCGGCCTTACCCCTCGGCCACCTCGGCAACAAGCCCAACGGCGTCATGCTTTGCCAACCGTCTCACTTGGTTTCACCCGCCTGCATGACCGTCCGGAAGTCCACGTCGTTGCGTTGCGCGAGCGCCTCCTGCACCCCCGCGAAACAGGCCAGAATCCGCTGGTAGTCCGGATCGTCCGCCGACGCGAACTCGCCCTTGGCCAGCGGCACCGCCAGAAACGGATTCTTTGCGGGATGGTCCAGCCGCACATAGAATGTTCTGGGCAGGTTGATTTTCCGCCGCTCGGCGACCTCGTTGAGCACCTCGTTCAAGCCCTTGGGCAGGATCTGGCGGCAGCCGCGCAGCTCGGGTTGGCGCGACTGCGACGTGCCGTAGAAGGGCACGTTCAGATCGATCCACAGCAGGATTTTGAGTCGTTCGGCGGCACTCAGGGCGAGCCGTGGCTTGCCCTTGGCGTCCGGGTGGCCGGAGATCACGACCTCCGCCAGCCGGCTGACCGGTGAGCCCCAGGTCTTCGGATCGATCTGCAGGATGTTCGACTCGCAACCGTTGAAGGACGGAATCCATGACGTGTATGGATTTTTTCCAAAGCCGGCCATGCCGCCCTGCGCATCGTTGCCGTGCTCCGACTGCGTGCCGCGGCGGGCGAGGTTCTCGTAGGCCACGTTGAAGTAGTCGGTGCGGTCGCCACTCAGGTCGAGCGCCGCCTTTTCGTCGTGGCAACGCACGCAGCGCGCATCCAGCACCGGCTGGACCACGCGGGCGAAACTGAAACCGTCGCGGCGGCCCCACTCCGGTTCGGTCAAGTCCTGGGCCGGCCGCGCGGCCGCAATGGAACGCCCACCCTGCAAGCCTGCGGGCGACACATAATTGCGGTCCGCGTGGCAGCCGATACAGCTCTGACACTCACCCGGCATCAAGTGCGTGAAAGACCGCATCCGCTGCACGGCGCGGCCCGCAGCGTCGAGCGGCAAAAAATAGATCGGCACCCCGGCTGGAACCTTGAAGTGCGCCGACCCGTCTGCCTCGACCTCGGCAAACCCCCAAACCCGCTTGGGAGCGTAGGTCGCGCCACAGGAGACCACCGGAAACTGGAAGCCGAACTGGCGCTGGTCGAGCGATGAACGGATGTCCTTCTCCATTTCCTGAACCACGGCGAGGCGCTTGATTTCACCCGGCTTCACCGCGTCGCCCAAGCCGATCCGCACATCGTGCATGATGAGTGTGGCCCACGGCTCGGCCTTGGGATCCACCCGCGTCGGCTGCGGCGAACGGGGCATCGGCCGGCTGCGCAGCGGTTGCGCCGAGTAGAACCCCAGGCCCTGGCCCTGGTCCGGTTCGCACAGCGCGGCGTTTACCGTGCCGTCATAGTCGCGCAACAAAATCGTCCCCTGCCGTGACACCAGATAGAAGCGGGCGTCGAGCGGCACGGGACTCTCATAGGGTCCGCGCAAGCCGTTGCCCGCCCCCGCATCCGCCACCGGGCCCACGTTGATCTCGGGCGTTAGATTGCGGATCGCCTCCTGTGCGTTGCCGCCCTTATACAGGTCCAGCAGCCCGATCGCGCCGCGGCACGGGCCGTTGTGACTGGTCATCATGCATAGAATCTTGCCAGGCATCCCCGGAATGTCCCTGGCCTCCATGAAGGTGGCCGGACTGAGCACGCGGTTGCCGAACACCCCGGCCAACAAGGTGCCATCCGGATTGATCGCCCAGAGCGACTGGATCGGGATCGCCGGACGGTCCACATACTCCCACCGGCTGTAGAGGATGCGCCCGTCCGCCATGATCGACGGCGTGAAGTCGGTTAGATAGTTGGCCGAGAGTTTGATCACGTTGCGGCCGTTGCCGTCCGCTCGATAAAGGACCGGCGAGGTGCTCGTCCAGCAGTAGGCAAAGGCGGGTTTGCGATCCGACAAGAACGCGATTCCGCCGTCCGGCAGCCAGCAGGCGTTCATGTTGTTGGAGTCATGATCGATCACGCAGGTCAGGCCGCTGCCGTCGGCATGGATGCGCCAAATCTTGAACGGCTCCTGCATCGTGCGCTTCCAACTGAAGAGCACCTGCTTGCCGTCGTAGGAAACCTGACAGTCCAGAATCACCCCCTCGGACGCATCGACAAGACGGGTGGGTTGTGCATCTTTCAGCGCCAGCTTGTAAAGTCCGCCCCCGTTTTCCAAACCCTCGACATGATAGGTATAAACATGGGTCGGGTTCAGCGGTTTGCGCTGGACCATCACCAGCGTGTCGAACCCCAATGCTCCGGCCTTCGCCTCCGTTAGGGCCTGTTGCGACGCCTCGCTATCGGACGCGCCGCCCGCCAAATCACCGGTTTTGAAACGGGCCAGCGCCACCTCCGCCACCGGTTCGGAAAAAACCATGATCTCCGATGCCCCGGGATTGCTGCCGCCGTAGGAGGCCGTGAAGTGCAACCTCAGTTTCCGCAACGTCCGCGCCGCCGGCAGGGTGATGCGCTGCGGCCCGGGGCGCTTGGCCAACCCGACCGTGACGAGCGGCTGCGCGTCGTCATCGCAGCTCAGCTCGCACGTCTTCCAGCATTCCTCGAGCTGCCATGCCGTGCGCCCGAAATAGAGCAACTCCCGCACGGCCACCGGCGTCTTCCACACCAGCGTCAGCTCCGCGCCTTGGCCGTGCGTGGTCCCGTTCACGGCCCACGCCTCCCCGTTATCCCGCGCACTCAGCGCGACGGGGATTTTGCCATCCGCCACGAACCGTGCGGCCAATTCCCCATTGTATTCCGAATCGGCATGGATCTCCGCCGCAGGTGCCAGATTCAGCGGCAACGGTGGCGCTGCCGCCGCAGCCCGGGACCCGGCACCCCCCGCCATGATCCAGACGGCGTGCAGCAACAGCCGCCAAGGTGGACCGCCGAAGTGCTGGATCATTCGTGGAAAAAAAGAGCGCGAACCGCCAGGACGCTGCAGCGTCGGGCGAATGGTTAGGGTTGGAGCGGAAGGCATGTGGAAATTTGGTTGGCCGGTGCCGCTGAGGATACCCACCGGGTCCGCAGAGTCAAGGCATTGAATCAGAGGAATTAAATCAGGGGGGGAAGTCCTCCGCCACCGCCCAGCATGGACGCTGCCAACCGGAACCCAATAATCCTGTTGCATTCGTAGGGGTGGAGGATACCGCCACGAACCAACTTGGCCAGAGTGAGCGTGCGTTCAGGATCGTGGCCGGCGACAAACTCTCGCTGACTCCGCAGATGGGCTTCAACGATTGGTATGCTTACTACAACCGGGTCACCGATTCGGACATGCGTGCCGCCGCCGATATCATGGTTGCGACGGGCATGGCCGAGGTCTCGAACCGGGGTGCCGAGGTCGGCGGCAATTCGTGGCGCACCGGCGGCGATCTCGGGTCCGAGCTGAACCGGATTTTCGAGGTGGCACTGCAGAACTGCGCCTTGCGCAACCACCACAAACCCGGCGGGTGGAACGATCCCGACTACATCCAGATCGGCTGGATCGGCAACGCCAGCGCAATGGGCGAGGCCCGTCCGGCTCCGCTCACACCTAACGAGACTGTTGCCTTCATTCCGGCCAAATGCCATCATCGAGCGCGAGAATGGCGGCGCTCTCAGTGGGGGTGGGTTTGATGCGCCTCTTGTATAGGAGTGCGTCGTAGAGCGAGTGGCCGTCAGGAAGTTCTCCCAGCGGGCATAACCAAGCGGCTCCTGCAAGTCCCGGGCCAACCAGAATTCCAGGGCTGGTTCTTCGGGGTGAGTCTGAGCGAGTTGATCAAACCGGCCTGCATGCGGATGATGAGGTCTTGGTTCATGGCTTTGTGCGGATGTCGATACCTTGCCCTCGGCTTGGATGACGGCTAGCAGGTCGGGGCTCTCGGCGGTGAGGCGGAGGCGGCGCTTGCGGATGGGGTGGCTGGGGGCGTTGAGGGAGAGTAGCGCAGACAATCCTGTCTGCGGGTCGGAGGGGAAAGACCCAGACAGGATTGTCTGGGCCACGGTGTCGTGGAAGAGCAGGTCGCGCTCCGCCATGTGCTCGCGGAAGGTGCTCTCCATCACGCAGGCGTCGATGAGGTCTTCGAGGAAGACGGCGGCTCCGGGGCTGGCTCCGGCATCGGCTTGGGCAGACTGGATGAGGAATTTCATGGTGCCGCCAAATCTGCGATAAGTTGAAATTGATCCTCGGTGACTGGCATGACGGCGAGGCGCGGCTGACGGACCAAGGCAAGCGTTGCCAAACGGGGATCGGCTTTGATGGCCTCAAGGGATACGGGATGCGCCAGCATTTTCATCGGAGCGAAATCGCAGGTCAGCCATTGTGGATCCGCGCTTGTAGGGTCGGGATAAGCTTCACGGATCACCTCCAAAACACCAACCACGGCCAGTTCCTGCTGGCTGTGGTAGAAAAGGACTCGATCCCCTATGCGCATCGCCGCAAGGTGCTTGCGAGCGGCAGAGTTGCGCACCCCTCTCAGTGTGAATGCCCCGCGACGGACGATTTCCGCCCAACCCGTGCGGAAAGGCGCGAATTTGATGAGCCAGTGCTGCGCGATCATTGTTGTTTTTGTGCGAATTGTGAGAATTGTGAGAATTTTGCTTGCGCGGCGCAAGCAAAAGGCTATTTTTCCGCCAGACACAGCCACCATGTGTGGAGCAGTGCTTTAGGCCGCGTTTAGTTTTACTAAACGCGGCTCGTTTTTTTTTGCTGTTTCATGGCGTCGCACCCAAGAGGCGACATCATGAACCCGAACTGGATAGCCAGTCTTGAGAAAATACCCGGTTCTGGTTTCTTTGACGATGACGACATGGCCTGCGGCCTGATGCCATAGATTCCAATGCTTGCTGCCATAGCGCTCCTCCCACCAAACCAAGCACTGTGCCCAATTTTCGATAAACGGACGCAACCACGGCACTCGCTCCAACCTTTCCTTAATTGCCTTGATGCGGGTATGTTCTGGCGACCCTTCAGTTACTGCGTGCCAGTACGTATGCTCTCGATTCGGGTTGGCAACATGAGGCACTCGTTCGACCGAAACCGCGCCAATTTTGAACTTTGGCATCAGTTGACCAGCTTTGAAGCTGGTTTGATACGCCGCCCATGCCAACGGTTCCAATTTGACCAAATCCGGCTCGGTGAGCGCCGCAGGCAGCCACGCGGGAAGACTCATCGCGCCGGACTCCTTTCTGAAGAATGATCAATCACCACCTTGGGCACCAGATCACCATTCAGCTTGGCCAGCGCCGCTTGGAATTTCCTGGCCAGCGCCGCTTTGGCCGGGCTGGGTGTATGGCCGACATTGCGCTGGGGTGTGGCGTGCGTCCAAGCCACGCAGCCTAACAACACATCCACGAGCTGATCCAGCAGCACTTCATCGCTGTGGATTTGCTGCACGCTTTCCACGATGCCGCTGCGTGTCCAATCGTAGTGCGCGTCGGAAAGGCGGGATTCCAGCGCCTTGAGGCGGGCACCGCCGCGCGTGTCCTTCACGTCCACAAAAATGTGGTGGTGCGCGGGCGGCAGGAGCGTGTCGCGCAGCAGGTCGAAGTAACGGTCGTAATACCACGCGTCGTGCCGCTGCTGGTGATCCACCACGGCGGGAGCAGTTTCTTCCAGCAGGGCGTGATATTCTTCCCACGCCGGTGAGCCGGCTTCGCCCGAACCGGCAGGCGGCCTGGGCAATTTGGGCGGCGGCGGACCCTTCGGCGCAATCAAAGCGCGGAAACGCAAGTCCGGCTCGGCGATGAAGAAGTCCAATGCTGCTTGGTAAAACTTCAGTCCAGATGGAGACACCTTGGTCCATTTCAATTCCGCCCAGCCACCGGTCTTGGTGCGCGGCCAGCCGAGGGCGGCAAGTCGCTCGCGCAATTTGAGCGTGAGCGAGCGGACCCGGTCATGCGGGACGAGCATCGCACCGAGAATCATTTCCGGGGCGCGGTCGCAGGACAGATGGCCGGTCTCGTCGCAATAGACATTCCAACGGTCAAACGCCGGGACTTTGCCGGCACGGCGGAGATTCTGGCGTTGCGCGGCAGCCAGCGTGTCGTAGCGCCGCGCAAACCACGTTTCCACCTCGGCAATGTCTGCGCTGCTTAACCCGTAGGCTTCATATACCAGACGGTCAATTTCCAACTGCTCGTGGCTAGCGTAGTCGTATCGGATATTTTTGCGTTGGTTATTGGCAATTGATTTGACGAGATCAAGCAACCTTGATGGATACTTTAGCAGAATGGGAAGTTCTTTCAGTGGGTCTTCTGATGTGTTGACTGTGTGGTTAATGAACGATTTGAAGATGACCAAAAGTAGTCGAGAATTTAGGATTCCCATCATTACTTCTGGCGTCGCGAAAGATGAAAACAAACACGAACCAGCAGTATGGAATATTCCGCCACTTGAAAACCGGAAAGTAGGAGAATATACGCCTGTGTGGGAAAACGTGATGCCTTTTTGAAAATAAAATTCCCGGCCATCATGTCGAAATCCCTCCAGTGTCTTCATTCGATCTACGCTGGCGCGACTCCAATCAATATAGTAACCACTTGGAACGAGGTAACGAGGCAACCATCCTGCGCGGGCATCGGATAACCCTCCATTGTCATATCGAACGAATCTTTTGCCATTGAATCGTTTAGGCTCAAAACCATTTTCCTTTTCATCTTCTGTCAGTTGTCCCATTTCGTTTTCCGAAAGCACCATATCTTTGTCAACTATCGGATATGAACCGTTTTCGTGTGCATCTCTATAAATGACCGAATGGGTACCGCCAGTAGTCAAACCGTGTTTCACCACAGCAATATCACCAAGTTTCGCCAAGTGAACTGCTAGACCGTTTGTCTGCACGGTTCGGACAGGTAGGCGTTTATCACCTAGTTTCTGAATTTTTACTTGCGCAGTCGTGTCGTTCATCAGCTCAAACAATTTTGGTGAGGCGACGAAGAACGGGAGATTGGAATTGGTGGCGATGAGCGCCTGCGGGTAGTGATAGGCCGCGCAGGATTCGGTGGAAATGCTCCGCCGCCTCGCTGTGCCCGCCGTGTCAAACAGCAACGTCAGAAACCGGTCGTGCTGCTGGTGGATGCTCACCTGCGTCAAATCCACCATCCGACACCACGGTCCATGCGCGGGTCCTTCCCACAGCCGCGCCAGCGCGTCATCCGCCGGGGCGACCGTGCCTGGGCCGCCGCCCTTTTGCACGACGATGATGGCGGTGTTGACGACGGCTCTGAAGGTATCCGGGTGAACGCGGATCAACTTGTGAACACGGTTGCCCATAAGTTGCTCGCGCAGTGGGTAGTGCGACTTGATGGTCATGAATGTGTCCGAGACAATGTAGCTCAGGATGCCGTCGGGCTTGAGCGGGGTGGGTCTTTGACCATCGGCCAGAAAACGTGCGATGAATGCGCCGTACGGATCCTTCGATTTGAGAACCAGCGCCTCGCGGACATCGTCCGGCAGCTTAGTGCCGCCGTAGGGAGGGTTGCCAATGACGATGTCGAAACCGACACGCTGTGGGGCGGACCTGATAATTGGCGCGACAAGATCCTGCTGGCGCTGTGCTTCGTTCACAAAGGCGAATTCTCCCCGGAGCGTGGCGATGGTGGGTTCAGGACAGACTTCGGGGAAGAAAACCGAGAAGTTGAAGAATGGCGCGGGTAGCGAGGAATGGCGGAACCATTCCCTCAGCAATTCGCGATTGCGGAGTGCCTGCGTGGCACGGTCCTTGATGACCTGTCCGGTCACGTCCTTGGCAAACGAGGGCAACAATTCGGCAAGCGCGGCGGCAATTTCATTGGTGAGTTCGTCGCGCCGTGCGGCGGTGATGTCGGGTTGATAGTATTCGTCGCGAGCAGCCTGATAATGCCGGATGGCCTCCTGCTCGAACAGACTCACTTGCAGTTCCCGCAGTGTATTGGCACACAAGACTTTGGTTTCCAGGTTCGGCAGCGGTGAGAGGCCATAGTTGTGGGTGGCGTCGTCCAGGTTCAGCTTCTGGTCCACCAGTAGCGAAATAAAGAGACGGAGCTTGGTGAGCAGAACAGCCAATGGTTGGATGTCCACGCCATAGATGGCATTCTTGATCAGGCCGAGCTTGCGCGAGTAATCGTCGGCGTGGTGTTTGAGTTCCAGTTCGGCTTTCTGGCGCAAGCGTGTGTCGGGAATGCCCCCAACCTGGCGGTGCAACCATCGTTTGTTGCCGGCATCAACGCATCTGAGAATATCCACCATGCGATGCAAGGCACCCATCGGAAACGCGCCAGAGCCACAGGCCGGATCTAGGATGCGGACAGCGTCCAGCGCATCGACAACCCATCCGGCAAGGCGGTTGTGTTTCGTTGAATCAAAGTCGCCACGATGGATGAGACCGGTAAGCGCGGAAAGTTCCTCACCGCTTGCGTCCCGTTCCCGGCAATAGCCTTCGAGGTGCAAGCGCAAAGACTCGTTGACCATATAGTCGATGATCCTGCGCGGTGTGTAGTAACTGCCGGAATACCTTCGGGCCGATTTGGACGCGCCTTGATCGGAAACATCCACCTCGGCAAGGAGGTTTTCAAACACCAAACCTAGCAACTCGGGGTCAAGGGCAATTTCCTCTTCGAGCGGAGTATTCTCAGTGATGGTGAACTTATAGCGTTCGAGGATTCGGTTCAAGCCGCTGACCTCAAGAGTCTTCTTTTCCAGGTTCAGCTTCACGTTCACCGCGTAAAAAAGCTTGTTGGGAATGGAAATAGTACCGTCGTCGATAGTGTCGGAGGCGTTGTCTTCAAGGAGGCAATCAAACAGACCTCCGTTCAAGTAGGGAATGCGGTCGAAAAGCGAGTAATCAAAATCCTCGGGCAGGTAGTTCTTGCCGCGATAGGCGAACTTCTTGAGTCGCGGGTCTTTCACAGTTTTATCATTGGCAGCCAGCGCGGCTGAGAGACGGCGCTGATCCATCGGTGTATTCAGGCAATTGAAGAAAATGTTTTGAAGAATGCCGCGATAGTAGCTGTTACTGGTGGCAAATCCATGAGCCGATTTCCCATCATGCGTCAGGATGACCGGCTGGCCAGTGGCATCCGTGATTTCCAACAGATGCGGTGGAATCAGGCCGCGCTCCTTGATGAACCAGCAGAAGATGGTTCGACAAAGCAACCGGATGGTAAACTGTTTGACGTTTTCCTCCTTAGGGTCCTGGCAATGCGACAAGTGCGCCGGAACGATTGGCAGGCGGATCGTCGAAGTCGCCCAATAATACCATCCGGCCAACTCCGAATAGAACTCGCTGTTGAGAGCGGAGGTATCCAGGCTTTTCTGCCAAGCAGAGTGGAACTGAACGAAGTTGGTGAAGTTGTGCTTCTCGCGAAGGGTTTCGTGTGAAATACTAAAAAGAACTTCGACATGGGCACGGTGAGGATTGGCGGTCCGGATATCCTTGATGAGCGTGACCTTCTCCAGAACGTCTTTCGCTGTGTCCCGCTTGTGAAGACGGCGGTTGATGACGGCCAGCGTGAGGGTTTCGCCGTGTCGGAAAAGAACGAGCACCGGCATGGCGAAGAGCTTGTTCAGCTCACGGGTGATCCCGGCGAGGTCGCTGCGGGTATATGTGTCGCCTTTGAGCTCGATGGCAAAAAAAAGATAACTCTCGATGACCGATCCGTTGTATGCCCCCTTGCTCTCCGTGCCCAGTTCCTCGTCAGTGAGTTGGAAGAGGAAGTCGATGGACCGCCACTCGCCAGAGAGTGCGTGCCTCTCGTTGATTGTCTTGCCTTGTGCGAATGTGGCGAGGAACTGCTCGCGGTTGTTAGGCGAGAGTTTGAGGCGTTTCTTGCTGGAGTATCCAAGCGACTCGAAGAGGGCCATGGAGGCATCAGCGAGAGGTAGGGCGGAGAAGGCTTTTAGAGCTGCCTCGATTTTAGGTTTGAGTTCGACCGGTGGCATATATATATTTCAATGCTTGGTGATACAAGAGCTGAATTGCTGGAAACTGAAAATCAGGAATGAGACAGGAAGAAACTTTATGAACAGCGCCTTCCACACCCCGGTCTCAAACAGGCTGGTCTTTCCCAAGTCCGCGTCTGGTATGCCAACGTCACCGAGGAACTTTTCAAAGATGTGATAGAGGGTTTTGTAGCAAATGGTGAAATAGGCGGAGACGATGGAGAGTTTGGAACCGCTGTGGATCTTGGCGCGCAGGAAGTCGGCTACGGTTCCCCTGGTGTGATTGTCGCGCAGGCCGGTGTTGCTGATTGGCGGTGGCATTTGGCTGGGGGAGAAGTTCAAGCTGAGGTGCTCTGCCCATGTGAAGGAAAAGAACTCAAGACGAGCAGAGCATGACCGGGTGGACCGCGCTTGGCAAGCATCTGGTGTTTGCGCTCTTTCAGACCGGCTCCGAAGCTGCCGGAATCGATGCGTATCTTGTCGCCCTCTTTCCGTCAGCTTTCCAGAGGGATCGGCCGCCGGGCATGATGAGGGTGAAGGCGTGGACTACTTGCCCGGCACGGGCACGATCTCGACCTGATGGGCCTGCATGACCAGCGATTTCCGGATGGCATCGAACAACTCGGGCATCTTTTTCATCCGCTCGTTGAAGACCGAGGTGCGCTTGGCTTCGACTTGCACCGGCGTCATTTCCATGAACTCAGGAACGCCACCCGCACGCAACACCCCGCCGAAAATCCGGTCATGAAAGTAGCTGTTCTTGGCGCTGATGGCAGCCGCCACCGCCCTGACCTGGTCGGCAACATTGGGAAGCTCATTCCTTTGAGAATCTCGGCGGCCATCAGCGTCTGGCCGGGAGGGCCGGGATGGACCACATCGCCGCCACCAATCCGGTGCTTCGGATTGGCGGCGCGGGCCTTGTCAATGGCCGCCACAAACGGGTGGAACTGGTCGATGAACAGGGCATTTCCGTTAGACGCGGCGAGCTCCTTCACCGCCGCCGAAAACTTTTCCAGATTCAGGATGAACGGCAAGACCGAGGGACCTTCATCCATCACCTCGGCGGGCGTGGTGGTACACCAGGCGACGCGGATGTTCGCGGCCTTCGCCTGGTCGGCGATTTTTTGCATGGAGGTCGTGAAGTTCTTGTATTGCTCTGCATTGAAATTGCTGCCGGGGCCGCCGCAATCGTTCATGCCGAAATTGACCGTCATGGCGGTTGCCGCGAAGGCGAGCACATCGCGCCTGAAGCGCTCGCTGCCACCGGACGCGCCGTCGCCGCCAATCCCCACATTGAAAAACCTCAGGTCCCAAGCAGGAAAGCGGGTGAGCGCCCAGGCCTCCACATAAGTGCTATACAGGTGTTGTTCGGTGATGCTGTCGCCCATCATCACGACCTTGTCACCATTCTTCAAGAAGAAGTCGGAGGCGGAGCTGGGAAGCGCGGCAACGAGCAGGCTCATCGCCGCGGCGGTGGATTTCAGGGAGTGGGTCGTGGTTGTCATCGGCTTCCGGGGTCTCTTAGGTTCATGCATGGAAGTTATCTTCCGGCTTTACTGTTGATGGTCGGCCATTGCTCCAGGAAGGCCTTGGCCATGAGTTCGTGGCCGGCTTTGTTAGGGTGGATCGGGTCGCCGCCGTGGGTGTCTTTCAACCTGGGCAGCATGGGCGTGCGCAGATCAACGACATGCACGTCGTTGCGGCCGTTGAGGGTCAACAACCACTTGGCATATTGTGCCATGACATCGTCGTAGTAGGCATAGGGAGACCGGTACCCGAACTTGCGCGGGTCCTGCTCCGCTTCGATTTCCGCATCCGCATTCGCCTTGGCGAGGAGCTTGGCCGCCTCCGCCGTGCTGGTGCCTGCGGGGAATTCCGGTCCCGGCCTGGCATACGGCGGTGCCGTGAGCAGCACCACGCGGGCACCGGCGGCTTGCACTTTCTTGATGAGAGTCCTGATGCCAGCCTGATAGGCCGCGAAGCGTTTTTCATTGAACGGATGGTAGATGCCGTCATTGATGCCGTAGCAGGCAACGACCCAATCCGGCTTGGCATCCGCCAGCTCCTTGTCGAGCCGCGCGAACAGGCATGGCCGGCGGCCCGGGTGATATTCCTCGCTCAGGTCGGAAACCGTTTCACTGCTCGTCCCCCGGTTGATCACCTTCCACGGTGGCACCTGCTTGGCCAACTCTGCCTCGATGATCCGGACATAGCCCCCGGCTGCGGTGATGCTGTCGCCCAGGAACAGCATCGTCATGGCATTGGGTTGCTCCGGCTTCGGTTCTTCAGCACCAGCGTACCCGGACCATCCGACACAGGCCGCAACCCCCAGCACGGCAAACATTCGTACCAGCCTCTTCGGCACGCCCATTAGCTGACATTGCCCATTTGACATACACTCCGATACTATCGATGGCTGCTTCATATTTCTGTTGTTGTACTGACTGCTAAGCAATTGCTTTTCGGGGTGGCGTGCATGAGAGCGAAAGTGGGGCTCGCCGCGCGGGTATCAGGGGGAAAAATTTGGGCAAAGGCTGAAAATCTGAAACGCTGACAAAAGCGGAAAAACGCCACCACGGAGCCGACCGGGCCGGTGGGCCGGCGGCAGCATGGCAGACATTGGGCATGGTCGGTGGTTTCATGAAAAATCGTTCCGCGCCGTACGGCGATGGTCGCCACGGCCGCACGCCATGGCAAGGACTTTTTTGAAAGTCATCGGCATGCGGTTGTAGTGGTGTGGACGCCACCGGGCAGGTGAATTAGAGAACGAGGGTCCGTTGGTGGTCGAGGGGGATTTCGACCGGCTGCCGGGCGGTGCGGGGGCGTTGGTCCCGGAGGTCTGGCGACGGATGGATAACTCTACTATGTCATTTGGCATAATTGCTCATCAGGCCAGAGGGGTGGGCGGGTGGCGCGGGTCTTGATTCTTCGTCGGACCTGGTCTTTTTGGCGCTTGAGGATGCGCAGCTCCAACATCCGGCGGAGATCCTCCTCATCGGTGGGACCCTGGCCGCGCCGGGGCAGCAGGCGCTCCAGAATGAGGGTGATGCCCCCCCGGTGATGTTGATGGGGCCTTCCTGGGTGGCGGGGGCCGGCGTGTGCATGCGCTCCTGCGCCAAGAAGAGCAGCGCCAGCATCACCAGCGCCATGTGGTGGTGCCAGGCGAGCCAGCCGCAGGTCTGATAGTCCGCCATGCCCGCCTCGCTCTTGCTGTCGCGGAAGTTGCGCTCCACCACGTTGCGCCCGACCCCGTCGGCCACCAGCAGGCGCGGATCCTCGTCGGCCGGGGCGTTGCTCAGGGCGTAATGGCGGCGGGGGCCTTGGGTTCGGTGCCGTTGTTGGTCCGCTCGTCGGGATTCTCCCAGACCAGCAGCCACCAGACTTTCTGGCGGTCGTCCTCGACCACCCACACCCGCGCCGCGAGTTAGCTCACCTCGAGCAAGGTGCTCGTGCTCCACCGGGAAGGCGGCGTGGAATGGCGCGTGGTGCGCCTCGACGCCAAGAGCCAGCGCCCCAGCCTCGGTGACAAACTGCGCCTCGCGGACCTGGCGTGGTGGGGGCTGTGAAAAACGGGCTTTTGTTTGCCTGAATTGCCATGAGAACCACTTGAACCGCCCCTCGTCATACCGACCTTTGATGCACCCGGTCTGAGGTCTGAAATAAAATTAATCTTATTGCTTGTGTTCGCTGGCGGGAAGTGTATGAGCCAAGGCATCCGTCATGGTTGGCGGCGGCATGGGTGCTTACTACCCTCGACCCATGCGGACCAGTCTGACGTCAGTATCCGTGTAACTCCCCAACCCTCAACCCACTCCAGCGATGAAAAACCGTGCCTGCTTGTTCACGACCGCGTGCGCGATCTCACTTTCCTTCAGTCTCACACCTCCGGGTCGCGCCGCCGATGTGGTCGCCACTTGGGCCGGTGCGGCGAGCGCCACCTGGGCCGATGATGTGAACTGGACCTGCGTGCCGGGGCCGAACGTGTTTCCGAACAACGGCGGCAGCACCTACAACGCGGTGATCAACGCGAGCGGGGGTCCCTACACGGTGTCCCTGGCGACCGACATCGTGATCCAGAAGCTGACGCTCAATTCCGCCGACGCCACGCTGGAACTCCAGAGCGGCAACCTGACGGCGCTCACCGGCGTCACGCTTGCCAACGGCGTGCTGCGGATGAACGGCGGCACGCTCCTCAACACCACCGTTACCCCGACCGGAGGCAGCGTGGTGTTTTCGGGCAGTAGCGGCAACATCCTCAACGGCGCAACGCTCGGCGGCGACTTGGTGCTGAACCAGGCGGGTGATTACCACTCCCTCCGGTTGCAAAACGGCGCGTCGTTCACCGGCAATGCGCAGCTTGGCACGCCCGACGGCTATGGGGTGGTCCTCGGCTACGAGCAGACCGGCACCCTCTACGCCAAAACCCTGAATTTCGACCCCGCCTTTGGCAACGCCTACCTTTCGATCGACGGCGACCACACCCTGACCTTCGGCTCGAGCCTGGTGGCGCGGGGATCTGCGGTCATCGGGCAGGCGTATTTTGTCGGCGGCACCTCGACGTTGGTCAACCAAGGCCGGATTTCAGCGGATCTGGTGGGCCAGACGCTGACCATCAACCCCTCGGTGTTCACCAACCAGGGCATTGCCGAAACGATCAACGGGGCGACCCTCACCCTCAATGCGAGCACCGCCTGGAGCAACGCCACCGGCGGCACCATCCGCGCCACCGGGGCGGGCTCGATCCTGAACTTTTACGGCAACTACACCAACGCCGGCAGCATCGTGCTGGCCGACAGCACGCTCAACCTGCACGGCACCTTCAACACCGCAGCGCTGGGCTTGACCGGCTTCAGCCGCAGCGGCACCAGCGTCGTGAACATCGCCGGCGACCTGGACAACACCGGCGGCACCTTGGCCCTCACCGCGGCGACGGGCGACTGGACCATGGCGGGCGGCAGAATCATCGGTGGCACCATCACCCAAGCGGGCGGGGCCAGGCTGCTTTTTTCAGGCAATGGCGGCAGCCGCCTGGACGACGCGACGTTCAGCGGCGACTTGCTGCTCAACCAAGCGGGGGATGCCCACTATCTCCGGCTGCAAAACGGGGCGTCGTTCACCGGCAACGCTTATGTTGGAACCCCCGACGGCTATCAGGTGATCCTCAGCTATGAGCAAACCGGCAGCCTCAACGCCAAAACCCTGAATTTCGATCCTCTCTTCGGCAATGCATACCTGTCGATCGACGGCGACAACACCCTGACCTTCGGCCCCAGCCTGGTGGCGCGGGGCACGGCGATCATCGGCCAGGCGGTTTTTGTCGCCGGCACCTCGACGCTGATCAACAAGGGTCGGATCGCTGCCGATCTGGCTGGCCAGACGCTGACCATCAGCCCGGCGGTGTTCACCAATCAGGGCATTGCCGAAGCGATCAACGGGGCGACCCTCGCGATCCAAGCGACCGACTGGAGCAATGCCGCCGGCGGCACCCTCCGCGCCACCGGGACGGGCTCGATCCTGAACGTTTACGGCAACTACACCAATGTCGGCAACATCGTGCTGGCTGACAGTACGCTGAATCTGTATGGCACCTTCACCACCGCGGCCCTGGGCGTGGGCGGCTTCAGCCGCAGCGGCGCCAGCGTCGTGAACATCGTCGGCGACCTGGACAACACCGGCGGCACCTTCGCCCTCACCGCGGCGACGGGCGACTGGACGTTGGCGGGCGGCAGAATCATCGGTGGCACCATCACGCAAGCGGGCGGGGCCAAATTGCTTTTTCCAGGCTATGGCAGCAACCGCCTGGACGGCGCGACGTTCAACGGCGACTTGCTGCTCAACCAAGCGGGGGATGCCCACTATCTCCGGCTGCAAAACGGCGCGTCGTTCACCGGCAATGCGCAGCTTGGAACTCCCGACGGCAGTTCTGTGATCCTCGGCTATGAGCAAACCGGCACCCTCAACGCCAAGACCCTGAATTTCGACCCCGCCTCTGGCAATGCCTACCTGACGATCGAAGGCGGCAACACCCTGACCTTCGGCCCCACCCTGGTGGCGCGGGGAACGGCGGTCATCGGGCAGGCGTATTTTGTCGGCGGCACCTCGACGTTGGTCAACCAAGGCCGGATTTCAGCGGATCTGGCCGGCCAGACGCTGACCATCAACCCGGCGGTGTTCACCAATCAGGGCCTTGTCGAGGCGGTCAACGGGGCGTCCCTCACCCTCCAAGCGACCGATCTGACGAATCTCCCGGACGCGACCCTGACCGGCGGCTCGTGGAAATCCTTCGCCGGCTCCAGTCTCTGGTTCTACTACGAGGGTTTCACCACCAACGCCGCGGACCTCACCCTCGACGGGGCGGGCTCCGTGATGTGGGTAACGCCCTCCCAGACGCCGTTGGAGGATGTTCTGACATCCAATGCCGGCGGCGGCGCGCTGCGCATCCTCGGCGGCCGGAACTACCCCACCAACGCCTTCACCAACGCCGGCACCCTGCAGCTCGGCGGCGGCACCTTCACCCCCACGGCGCTGACCAACTCCGCCAGCGGCCAGTTGTTCGGCTTCGGCACCGTGGCCGTCCGGCCGACCAACAGCGGCACCATCCGCTCCGTCGGCGGCACCCTTGCTTTCACCAACGGCATCCAGGGCGGCAGCGGCACGGTGCAGGTGGATTCGGGCAGCACCCTCAACCTCAGCGCCGGCGCCGCGAGCGGCAGTTCCGCCGATTTCCTCCTCCAGAACGGCAACCTGGTACTCGGCACCAAGACCTTTGCGGTGGGGGTTGATTACACCAACGCGAACTTCGGCACCGGCAACAGCTTCGCGCCGCGGACGAACGTCAGCGGCAGCGGCGGCATCCAAGCGGTCGGCGGCACCGGCCAGACCCTCAGCGGCAACGTCAGCGCCGGGGCGACGGCGACCCCGAACCTGGCCTTCGGCAAAGTCCACGTCGGCACCGCCCCGACGCTCAGCTATCAGATCAACAACACCGGCGCCAGCGGCTCGCGGCTGCGCGGGGCCATCCAAACGAGCGTCAACGGCGGCAACCTCACCGACTCCCGCCTCAGCGGGGCCGGCGTCACTGCGGGAAATTTCGGCGCGATCCTGCCCGGCGGCAATTCCGGCAGCCTGCCCGTGACCTTCACCGTCAGCAGCGCCGGACCCCTGACCGGCCAGACGGTCCGCCTGCTCAACAACTTCGACAACGTCGCCGATCAAACGCTGTCGATCACCGGCACCGCCTACCGCTATGCCGTCCCGAGCGCCCACACGCCCGCGCCGGTGGCCTTCGGAAACTTCCACGTCGGGGCCACGCCACCCTCGCAGTTGCTCACCATCTCGAACCTGGCGGCCAACGACACGTTTTCCGAAGCTCTCAATGCCAGCATCGGCGGCGCGACCGGCGGGGTGACCACCAACGGTGGCTCCTTCACCGCCTTGTCGCCCGGCACGTCCAACGGCAGCTCGCTGGCCGTCGGCATCGGCACCGGCAGCGCGGGCTCCAAAAACGGCACGGCCACCATCTCCCTAACCAGCAACGGCATCGGCAGCAGCGAGCTGGGGCTCACGCCCTTGGCGGCACAAACGGTGACCGTCACCGGCAGCGTCTATCGCCTCGCCCAGGCGGCGCTGCCCGGCGGGACCAACCTCAATCTCGGCATCTTCCATGCGGGCGACCTGGCGCAAGTGACCGTCAGCGTCACCAATACGGCGACCACCGACGGCTTTTCCGAGGCGCTCGACGGTTCCTTCTCCGGCAATACCGGCGCGCTCACCGGCAGCGGCTCGTTCACGGCGCTGGCCCCCGGAGCCGCGAGCGGCGCGACCAAGGTGACGCTTGACACCACCACCGTCGGCGTCAAGTCCGGCACCGCGACGCTGGCCCTGGTCTCGAACGGCGTCGGCAGCAGCGGGTTGGCCAACACCCCCTTGCTGTCGCAGGTGATCGCCGCCACCGGGCAGGTCAACCGCTACGCGGCGCCCCTCGTCACCAAGGACAGCGGCACGGCGACCCTCAGCGGCAGCGGCAATGCCTACACGGTAACCTTCGGCCGCCGGACCTTGGGCGAGAACCCGCCTGCCGTGACGCTGCGCCTGACCAACAGCGCCGCCGCGCCGGCCGACACCCTGGCCGGCTCGTTCGCCGCCGCGGCACCGGACTTCACCTTCTCGGGCTTCGGCAGCTTCAGCAACCTCGGGGCCGGACAAAGCCAGCAGCATCTCATCGTCGCCCTCCAAACCGACAGCCCCGGCACCTTCAGCCAGACGATCACGCTCAACGGCTTCAGCCAGAACACCAGCGGTTACAACGGCGCGCTCAGTCCGCTGACCATCACCCTCACCGGCGAGGTCGCGGCCGCGCCGACCTTGAAGATCCAGGTGGCAGGGGCCAACGCCGTGCTCTCCTGGCCGCTCGCCGAACAGGACTGGGTGTTGAAAAAGGGCAACGATCTCGTCGGCTGGAGCGTCGTCACCGAGCCGGTGGTCAACACCCCCACCGAGCACACCGTCACCACCCCGCGCGGCGGCGCACCCAAGCTGTTCTTCAGGCTCGAGAAATAACGGCGCCAGGCCCGACCGCCACCTCGAATACTGGGTCAGCCAGCCGGTGGACGCGTACCGCGTCATCCGAAAATGCTGATGGCCACGATGGGCAATATCCGGCCACAGACGAATAAGAAGAAAGTTGTGTCGGGGTTGGCCAGAGCGTGTAGAGTGGCCACATGAGAGCCATGAAAATCACAGAGTAGAGACAAGCGGCCAGTCTTGAAATGCCACGAAATACTCACCCCCGCCATGCCGTAAGCAACCACCGACCGCACGCTTGTGCTGCAAACCCGCCTGCCAACCATGACCCGCACCTTGTTACCCCTGTTCGCACTCGCCACGGCGCTCTCCGCCCAAGAACCGATCCGCCAGGCGGCGGAAGCCCGCTTGTGGCTCAAAGTGCCGGCCGGGCAGGCGCCGCTGCGCGGCGTCGTGGTTTCTAACGGCAGCGCCACGCCGGCGGCGTGGGAAAAGGATCCGGCCGTGCGCGAGCGCCACACCGACGTCGTGTTTCCGATCCGCTGGTGGGCGTGGAGCGACCTCTCCATCACCTTCACCCCGGCGCAGGACGGCTCCGTCGAGGTGGTGCTCTGCGGCCCCTGGGCACAGGACAAAATCGCCGGCCTCGTCCGCCAGGAAATCCTCTGGGATGACCTCAGCGCCGTGGGCACCACCCTGCAAAACGGCGGCTTCGAGGAAACTGCTGACAAGCACCCGGCAGCCTGGCAAACCCCATGGGCACCCTATCCGAGTGCCGCCGCCTGGCCGCTCGCAGGAGCCACACCTCTAACGGGAAAGTGCCTCGCCGCGACCTGGCACAACCGCCCGCTGGCCCAAACGCTCCAGCTCAAGGCCGGTCAAAAAGTCGTCCTGCGACTCCACGCGAAAGCCGCCACGCCGCCCAACTTCACGCCGCCGCAGCGCCTCGGTGCCGACACCCCGGCGCACCGCGCGCTGGCCGGCCTCAAGCGCGGGGTGAACCTCGGCAACGGCTGGGAGGCCCCGCCACCTTACACCTGGGGCATCCGCTTCACCACCGAGGACATCGACCGCATCGCGGCGGAGGGCTTCGACCACCTCCGGGTGCCCGTCGCCTTCCACTACCACCTCAAGCCCGGCACCCAGGGCTGGGAACTCTCCCCCACCCTGCTCACCGACCTCGAACCGGTCCTGCGCCGGGCGCTCGACAAGAACCTGCGCGTGTTGCTAGATTGGCATCATTTCAACGACCTGACCGCCGACCCGGCGGCCAACGTCGCGCGTTTCGTCGGCGGCTGGCAAGCCATCGCCCGCCATTTCCAGGCCTGGCCGCCCGGTCTGTTCCTCGAGCTGCTCAACGAACCCTGCGCGGCCCTAACCACCACCGCCGCCAATCCCATCTATCAGCAAGCCATCGCCGCCATCCGGGCCATCGACCCCACCCGCATCCTCGTTGTCAGTCCCGGCAATTGGGGCCAGGTGAGTGAACTCGACCAACTCCGCCTGCCGGATGCGGACGAGCGGCTCATCGTCACGTTCCACTGTTACGAGCCGTTTCACTTCACCCATCAAGGCGCGAGCTGGGTGCAACTCCAGGACTTGCGGGGCGTCGTCTATCCCGGCCCGCCGGACCAGCCGCTCCAGCTTCCGGACTCGCTCCGCGACAACGCCGGTGTGCGTGCTTTCATTGAGGCCTACAACACCCGGCCTGCCGCGCAAAACCCCTGCTCCGCCCGCGCGGTCATGGAAGCCCTCGATGGCGCTCGCGAGTGGTCGCGGTATTTCGGCAGGCCCATCCACCTCGGCGAATTCGGCTGCCACAACGTCGGCGACCTCGCCAGCCGCGGCCGCTACCTCAAGGATGTTAGAACCCTCGCCGAGGCCCGCAAAATCCCGTGGACCCTCTGGGAATGGAAGGCCAGCTTCGGCTATTGGGATCCGGCGAAAAACCAGCCGCGCTTCCGCAGCAGCCTGTTTGAATGACCGGAGCGCCGGCTGCCAGCGGGCGAGACAGGCCGGCGTCCGCGCCCGTGGTGGATTGCGTTAGACCAGCCGCCGCTCGAGGAGTTTGGCCTTGAGGGGATCCGCGGCCTGCAGGTGGGCCAGGGCGATGGCCAGGGCGTCGGCGGCGTCGGGAGGCGGCGTGGCGGCCAACCCGAGCAGGATGCGGACCATGAAGGCGACTTGGGATTTGTCCGCGGTACCTTTGCCAACGACCGCCATCTTGACCTTGCGCGGGGCGTATTCGTACACCCGGAGGCCGTGATCGGCGGCGGCGATCAGGGCGGCGGCACGGGCCGCCCCCATCGAAATGGCGGTTTGATGGGACTGCACGTAAATGATCCCTTCGACCGCGACCTCGTCGGGCTGGAATTTTTGGATGACGTTGACCAAATGCGTGCGGATGGCGGATAGCGCGGCGGATTGCGGCAGCCTGACGGGGATGCTGATGACGTCAAAGGTGAGCACCATGGGCGTGCGGGGATCGCCTTCCAGAACCGCGTAACCGGTGTTTCTAACAGCAGGATCGATGGCGAGCACGCGCATGGGTCAGACTACCATTTTCCTGCGGCGGCGTGAATGAGTTGCGAGGAGTCCCCGGCGGTGAGCATCGTCTCACCGGTGCGGTCGCGCCAGACAGCAGGGCGGTCCGCCCGGTTGACTGCAGGCGGCATGGCCGCTTGATCAGGGATCGCACGGGCGACGGGTTTGCCACGCCGGGTGATGTCGATTTCCTCGCCCGCATGACCCCAGCTCAAGAGGCTGGCGCAGTGATGGCGATGGTCGTCGACGGTGGCGGTTTTCATGGCACCGCAAGGCTGCCGCGGATGGCCGCTGCGGTCAAGGGGAAACGGACATTTCCCAAGTGGAGGATGGGTTGTACGCCGGGGATGACGTGATTCCGGCGACCGGGCCAATTCCGCCAAGCGCAGACTTGCCGGATTCTTCCGCCGCCGTCTATACTCCGGCGTGGCCGTCAAAAACATTGTCTATTTCGATCTGGAAACCCAACGCAGCTTCGGCGACGTCGGGGGCTTCGCCAACAAAGCCAAAATGGGAATCTCCGTGGGGGTCACCTACAGCACCGCCCGCGGCACCTATGAGATTTACTCGGAAAACGACTTGGAACGCCTCGGTGAGGAACTCATCCGCGCCGACCTGGTGGTTGGCTGGAATCACCTGCAATTCGATTATCCGGTCCTCCAGCCCCACATTTTCCACACTCTCGCGGGTCAAACGCTCAATCTCGACATGATGCTGGAGTTGGAGAAGAAGCTCGGGTTTCGCCTGAAACTTGACTCGGTCGCCTCCGCCACCCTTGGCACCGGCAAGACCGCCGACGGCCTCGACGCCCTCCGCTGGTGGCAGGAACACAAGAAATCCGGCGACTTCGCCCCGCTGCGGAAAATCGCCGAGTACTGCGCCTTTGATGTGAAAGTCACCAAGTGCGTCCACGAATACGCGCTGCAACACGGGCTCTTGAAATACGACGACCGCAACGGGCGCATCGCGGAAATCGCCGTGGACTGGCAATAGCCAGGCAAGCTCCGCCCGCCTTAGATCCAGCCGATTTCCTGCAGCAGCCCGTAACAGGCCCAGGCAAACACCACAACCAGGGCAATGAGGAAAACCTTGACGGCAAATTCGATGCTGAAGCGGGTCATGTCGGCACGCGTTTAAGCAGGCCCACCCGCCGTTGCCAAGCGGAAAGGTCCGGAAAATTCCGCGACGACCTCATGGTTGATTCTAGCATCGAGCTGGGTGGTGGCCGCTCTGGAATCCCACCATCCGCTCTGGAATCCCACCATCCACTCTGGCATCCCACCATCCGCCCTGCCAATCCATTCGCATTGGCATTGAAATTGATCCTGCAGGTGGATTTCGCCCCCCACCATCCTGGGCCGGCCAAGAACCTGGCATCCCCTCTTCAGCCCTTCCTGGGTTCGGAATTCCAAGTTAGAATTTGGTGCTTGGGATTTTTCGCCTGGCCGTCCACCCTCGCTCCCGCATCCCGAGCCCGGCTGCAATCCAACATCACCAAGCATAAATTCCAAACCAAGAACACGGCGTCCCTTCTGCATCCCTTTTCTTCCGTCGGAAATTTCATGCATAAATTTCAATCCTTCCAATCTTTCTCATGCGCAGCACCTCCCCAAGCAAATTCCTGGCAATCGTGCAAGCAGTGCGTGGCCACTGGCGGGTGCTCCTCCTGGTGACGCTGGCGATGGTCGGGGCGGTGGGGTTCTGGGGGTACCGGAAGGTGCAGGCCATCCTGAACCCGGCGGTGCCCAAGGCGATGGTGCTGAACATGGTGGTGCCCGACGACGTGAACTCCATGGGGGACGCCATCCTGAAGGGCTACGAAAGCATCATGGTGCCCTCGTTCGCAGCCGATCCGGTCATCACCGACGTTTCGCCCAGGTCGGCCCCCCCCGGCACGGTGGTCACGGTCACCGGCACCGGCTTCGGGGCCCAACAGGGGCTCAACGGTGTCGCGCTGAACATGACCGAGGCCGTCCCCAAGGTCGAGGTGCTCGAGTGGACCGACACGAAGATCCGGTTCACAGTCCCGGAGCACACCACCACCGGCGACGTCACGGTCACCCTCTGGGAGTTGATCCGCATGGAAATGACCCCCAAGGGATACTTCCGGCCGCTCGTGAAGAACCCCCGCTCGTCCAACGGAGTCCGGTTCGAGGTGACCGGCCAGGAGGAGCACATCAAGCTCGGCAAGGCGATCTTCTTCGGATGGACCCAACTCAACGAGGAAGCCTCGTCGCTGGTCAAGGTGCCCCGGCTGAAAATCAACGCCGACCCGTACAAGTACGTCAAATACGGGTTTCTCCCCCGCAACGACAAGGACTGCCTGGTCGATGAGGGTGAGGCGGAGCGGTTCTCCGAGCCCACGCCGATCGTGGGGGTGCGCATCCAGAAGGGGGTCGACGGGGAGATCCGGGTGGGCTACTCCTGCGCCTACTGCCACACCGGTCGCGATCCCGTGGACCACAAGATCACTGCGGGTCTCCCGTCGAGCACCCTGATGTTCGGCAAGCTGCTCGCGATGGCGGAGAACCTGCCGGAGGATCTGCGCCAGCAGGCGGACCGGTGGCCCGCCGGCACGAGCGACCTGACGTTCCGCTACTTCCCGGACGGGATCGAGAACCCCACTGCGATCATGCTCGCCCGGGGCACCCACGGGTTCCGGTATTGGTCCTCCGCCGGGGTGCCCATGCCGGAATACCAGCGGCACTCGAACGCCTGGATGAATCAGGGCTCGCCCTACATGGCACCGCTGAAGGTCTCCATCGCCCTCTGCTGCTACCTCAACAGCCTGACGCCGGTGCGCAACACGAAGGTGGATCGGGTCCAGGCGGTCCGGGGGCAGAAGGTGTTTGAGGAGGCCGGGTGCAACACCTGCCATTCGTCGTGGCTGGGCATGTACACCAACCAGAGCACGATCCCGTTCGACGTGATCGGCTCCAACGGCCAGCCGACCCTGCGAATGAAAGAGAGCGGCGGGATCCGGGTCGCGCCGCTCCTCTCGATCTATGCCACGGCACCGTACCTTCATGACCACTCGGTGGCCACCCTGGACGACCTCTTGAATCCGCAGCGGCTCCTTCTCGGGAGCAGCGTTTACAGGAAGCCGTTCACGAAACACCCGGCCCATCCTTGGGTGATCCGGGACGAGGCGAAGCGCCGCGACCTCGTGGAGTATCTCAACTCGCTCTGATGAGAGGCTACAACTCATCATCGAAAGCCATCGAAATCTGAAATATGAACACCAAACCACCTAGCCCCAATCGTATCCATATGAAACCATCCAGTCTCCCCATCCCCGCAGTTTTCGCCCTCTTGGCGATGAACGCGTCAGCCGACCCGCTCCTCACCCAGAACTTCAGCACCGATCCGGTGAATTACACCCTGCCTGGCATCAGCAGCCCGTTCCGCTATTACGCGGGTCCCCGCTACTGGGCGCTGAGCGACATGGCCGGCCTCACCGTCAATGCCGCCATGACCGGCAGCGATGGACCCTATCTGGGAGCGCAGAACCTCAACGAGGGCGGCTTCACATTCACCGAAACGGCCCCGGCGCAGCTTGATTTCACCGTTTCCGCGGCAAGTTATACGAACCTGAAACTGTCCATCGCACTGGCCGGCATGCCAGCGGCTGAAACTGCGAACTTCATCCGGGCGAAGACGGATAACGACGGTGATGGCACCTACGAAACCACCATCTTCAATTTCTATGGGAATAACAACTCCGCATATGTTGACGCCTCCCTCGGCGCCTTGAGTGCGGAGTTCAAGACGTTTTCCGAGATTGCGCTCCCCGCCCCGACGGCGGGTGACGGCATGTTGCGGCTGCGGCTGGAGACCTTCAACGACACCGATAGCGCCAATGAGGCCACGGGTATCGACACCGTCGCCATCACCGGCACCTTGGTTACCGCCCCTACCATTGTGGTTACCGCCCCGGCGAACGGCCAGAAATTCCCGCCGGGTGCCTCCATTGATGCCACGGCCACCGTGGGTGGCGGCGGCACTCCCCCATACACCGTGAGGTTTTTCACCAACAACCCACCTGCGGCCCCCACCTTCGCCCAAGTGGGTCCGGATCTCACCGGCTCGGATCCCACCTTCACCATGTCCCTCGGGACACTCGCGGCGGGCAATTACAATATTCATGCAACGGTGACCGACAGCCTCTCGCAAACCAACACGTCCACCGCCAATGCCTTTGTGGTGGTCAACGCCCGCTACTGGGACACCGCGACGACCGCGGGCCTTCAAGCCGGCGATGGCATCTGGAACACCGAAACCAAGTGGAGCACCGACGCGGCTGGCAGCAACCCGCTGGTGCCATGGTTGGACAACTCCGAGGCCTATTTCCAGACGCCGGGTGCGACGAATAACGTGATGCTCGGCGGCACGGTGCAAGCGGGTCTCCTCAGCCTCAGCGGGACTGGCACGGTGGTGAACCTCAGCGGCGGGACGCTCCAACTTGCCGCCGCAGGTGCCACGATCAATACCGGTTCCACGCTCCAGATCGGCGACGGCGGCACCACCGGCAACCTCGCCACCGCCTCGATCAGCAATCTCGGCACACTACTGTTCAAACGAACTGGTGTACTGTGGTACGCCGGCAACCTCTCCGGCCCCGGCGCGGTTCGCAACCTCGGCGGCGGCACGCTCACCCTCACCGGTACCATGGGAACGGCCGGCGCTGCCATCGGCCAGGTTCTCCTCAAACAAGGCACGACCGTCATCGATGGCAGCGGGCAACTCTACACCAACTCCGATTTCTACGTCGGCCAGTCCGGCGGCGACAACGCGACGCTCACCCTCAAGGGCAATGCGAAACTCAACACCTCCAACGCAGGGACGGGCGATGACAGGATCCGGATCGGCGAAGGTGGCAGTATCGGCATCCTCAATGTCGAGGACTCGGCCGTCGCGGACACCGGTTTTGACAGATACCTAAGGCTCAGTTCGACCGGCGCGATCAATCTTTCGGGTGGCAGCCTGTACTCGTGGCTGGCGCACTTGAATGGCGGCACCATCAACGTCTCAGGTAGTGGCGTCTTCACCTGTCCTGCGGGCGACGGAGATTTCATTGCGGGCGGCGGCGTCGTGATCCATGTCTCCGGCGGCACCTTCCAGGGCCAGAATGTGGCGGCTTATGGCAACTCGACCTTCAACATTTCGGGCGGCCTTGCCAAGCTGTCCGGGGGTGGGCATTTCAATGGAGGTCTCGGTTGGGAAGGCATCGGTTCCGGTGGCACTTCCACGTTCAATTTGACCGGGGGCACCTTGAATTTCAACTGGGCGGGCAACCTTTTTGTGCGGGGCAACCCCTCGTTCTTCAACCTTGGCGGCACCAGCGTCCTGCAAACCGGCAACTGGAGCTTGCCCGGAACCCCCGGGCTTGTCACCTTCAACTTCGACGGCGGAACCTGGCAGCCCGCGGCGAATTCCATGCCCACCACCGTCGCCCTGAACGTGATGGCCGGCGGCGCGAAGATCGACAACGCCGGGGCTCTCACGATCACGGCCCCGCTGGCGCACGATTCCGCCCTGGGCGCCACGCCGGACGGCGGCCTGACCAAGCTGGGCACCGGAACACTCACGCTCGCCGGCCTCAACACCTATACCGGCACCACCACCGTGCGCGGCGGCATCCTGGCTGTCAACGGCACCTCGCTCGATGACTCCGGCAAATTGGTCATCAGCGGCGGCATGGTCGCGCCCACCGGCATCGAAACAGTACACACCTTGTTCTTCGGTTCGACCCCCAAAGCGGCAGGAACCTGGGGTGCCACCGACTCGGGCGCCGACAACTTCGACGACGACCACTTCTCCGGCACCGCCGGCGTCGTGCAGGTCCTCACCCTGGGCATCGCCAGCGACTACGATACCTGGGCCAGCGGGTTCACCGGTTCCGACCTCACCGACCCCGCCGCCGATCCGGACCATGACGGAATGAGCAACCAACAGGAATACGCCTTCGCCCTCAATCCCACCAGCGGCACCTCGGTCAGCCCGATCAAGGTGTTGCTCGACCCGGCCACCGGCACGTTCAGCTACACCCGCCGCACTCCGCTCCTCACCGGGCTGACCTACCATGTGTTCACCTCCCCGAATCTCCAGTCGCAGTCATGGACGGAGGAAACCTATCCGGCGGACGAGACGCGCGTCATTCAGGAGGGTGACATCCAGATCGTCACGGTCAAGGTCCACGCCAGCCCGGTGGATGGCAAGCTCTTTGTGCGCGTGGCAGCGCAGTGAGGCGAAAATCATCGGCAGGGACCAGCGGCCTCGCTGGTCCCAGACCTCCCCCGAGGGTGAACCATCTCAAATGCATACTTCCTGCCTCGCTTGGCCTCCCGCTCGCTCATGCGCTGGACCCGACAGTTGGCAGATGAGGCTGCCAGTTGCTGTTACCTGCCACCGGCCACGCGCGGCGCGGCGGTCATGACAGCGGAACAAGCCGTGCCATGCGCCCGGCTCCTCGATGCGGGAGGCCCGGTGGCGGCAGCGGCCCGCCAGGCGGGCGTGCATGAATCGACGTTGCGCCAGGCCTTGCGCGACGGACGTGTCGTCAGGACGCCAGCGCCAGACGAGGCGCTCTCCCAGGACCGGGCGAAGGGGACGACCAAGTCGGAGCGGTGCCGCGCGGACGCGGCGGCGGCGCGGCACGCTTCCCACCGCACTCCATACCTTCACCTGCCCAGGCGCGAGCCAAAGTCTGGAGTGCGGTGGGAAGGGCGCAGCCCGCCACACCGCTTTGGCTCAACCGTTAGAGCTGCGGAGTTCCCATTCCTCACGCCGAAGATTTCAACACATCTTCTTCTGACCCTTTGCTGTGCCAACCATCTACCACCCCAGCCGCCCCCATGCCTCGCCGCTCTGGCAGATCGTCACTGCCGCCTGGGAGGCCTTCGTCGCCGGCTACGAGAAAATCCACCTTGCCACCATGGGGCCGCTCCGCCCGAATGTCTTCGCGGTCGTGCGCAACTTCCTTCGCGGTGGCGACCGTGGCTGCGGCGTCCCGCCGCAGGCCGTGGACGGCGCGTCTCGCGCCGCGAATTCGAATGCCGCCGCCACCACTCCCCCCGCCTGCCACCAGCGCCGCGCCCGCCAGACCGCTGACTGGATCACCGCCTGCGTCTCCACGAAGTCCCCCACCGCCAGTTCGTCTTCACCATCCCCAAAATCCTGCGCGGTATCTTCCGAAAGCGTCGCGACCGCCGCCACCTCCTGTTCAAAACGGCGACCGACACCTTGCTGGAAGCCTGCCACGCCAGCCTCAACCTCCCCGAAGGTCGCCTCGCCACCATCATCGACCACGCCTGCCTGCCGACAGGCAGGTCCCGCCCAAATCCAAGCACGCCGTCCGTTATGATCAGGAAGACCTTCGAACCCATCGACCCACCCTGGCGGGCGATCCAGGAATGGCTTCCCGATGACGAGCGCCGGACCGCTGGGACCAGCGCCCACACCCCGCCTGGCAGCCGGTCGAAATCCCCTTGGACGCCGAGCGTACGCCGGTGCTCGATGCCACCTGAAACCCGGCTGCACAACTCAGACTGAATCCTCGCCGCCGGGAAAATTCAGGCGATTTGCAGATTTCCTCTCGCCAAAGCGATTTGAAGAGCTATCTTCACGCCCGACAGGATATTCCATGAAATCACCTACCATGCCCGATTTCTGCCATGATCCAGCCGGACCACTCCCTTAGCAGGAAAATGAACCACGCGGTGAATTCGCAAGGAGGCCTCTGGTACGTTATGACATTGCGCTTTGCAAAGGCCGCCTGACCGGAGTCAGCTTCATCCACGCATGGCACAGACGACCATTCATGACATTGCACGCCAGGCAGGCGTTTGTATCGGCACGGTGTCGCGCGTGCTCAACAACAAAGACCGGGTTCATCCGGAGACGCGGCAGCGCGTCCAGCGCATCGTCGATCAGACCGGCTATCGCCCCAGCGCGATGGGGCGCGGTCTGGTCACCCGCCGGAGCCACAACATCATGCTGCTGGTGCATAACCTCGCCGACCCGCACTGTGTCAGCCTCGCCAAGCACCTCAGCCGGCTCTGCCGCACGCAGGGATACCGCCTGCTCATCGGTGATTCCGACTATGAACCGGCGCTCGAAGCGGAATGCCTGCGGGACGTGCGGGACGGGAGTGCGGATGGCTTGATCGTTTCCCCGTTGGCGGGTCGGCGCAACGTGCTGCTCTACCGGAAGCTGGCCGATGCGGGCTTTCCGGTCGTCGCCTTGATGGATGCCGTTCCCGGCGTCAAGGTTGCCTGTGTGAATTACGACGACCTGGGGGCCGGGCGCATGGCCACGGATTACCTGCTGGACAAAGGCCATCGTCACATTGCGTTTGCCGGCTGGCACACGGAGTTCCAGACCGTGCAGGACCGCATTCGCGGCTACGAGGAAAGCCACGCCGCGCGGCAACTGGCGGTGCGGCCGGAACTGCGCCTGCAATTTCCCCGGCTGCTCAGCAAAGTCCGGGAGAAGCTGGCCCACGTGTTGGGTCTGTCGCCGGTTCCCACCGCCATTCTGGCGGAAAATGAAATGGTGGCGCTGACCTGTTGCAATGCCTTAACTCAACTGGGCCGGCGCGTGCCCCAAGACGTGGCGGTGATGGTTTTCGGGGATGAACTGCCGGCAGGAACCGCGCCGGTGCCGATGACCGCCGTGTCGTGGCGGCCGGGCGAGTTGTGCGAGCGTGCCCTGGAGTTGCTCCTCACCCAACTGAACCCTTCCGGGGCCGCGTCCCAGGCGTCTGCCATGACCACCCTCGCGCCCCAACTCATCCTCCGCGCATCGGCCTGAATGGGCGGCAAAACAAACAATCCAATCAAACATCAACATGAATATGAACATCCTTTGCGCAGCGCTTCTGGGGCTGACCCTGTCCAATTCCGTTGGAGTGGCCGAGGCCGCGCCCGCCGTCAATTTCGACAACCTGCTGACCAGCACGCATCCCATGGCCGCCTGGAGTGACCGGCATTCCAACATCACTCTGACCTGGCAGAATCCCTCCGATTGCGGGTTGCAAAGGTTTGCCAGCCTCGTCGGCTGGGCCGGGACCGAAATCAGCCCTCAACTCCTTGCCTGGTCGCTGACCGAGGACGGCAAGGCGTTGCCGCTGAAGCTCAAGTCGCGCAACTATCGGCCCGACAAGGTTGTTGAAGTTGACACTACCGACGGCTTGGAACTAACGGCCGTTGTCTCTTGCCCTGTGCGTAACGGCCTGGCGGTGGAGTTCACCCTGGTCAACCAGACCGCCAAACCGCGAACGATCCAGATCGACTTCAATTATCCGGGCCAGGGCGTGTTGCCGGATTGGAGCGGCGCATGCCCTGCGGGGAAGTGCTTTAGCCTTGAAAACGAGCCTGCAGGCTCTTGGTCCGCGCTCTACGTCCATAACGAGCACGGGCGCAATTTCCTGTGGCCCAGCGGTTTTGTGGCCGGCATGACACAGGGAACGACGTTGGAGATGGTATGCCTTGCAGATCTCTCCCAGCGCATGCTCCGTCCCGAACCTAACGGAAGGGCGTCGCTGGTGGTCGCCATGGGCTTCGGCCGATACCGCGGGCTGGCCCGCGAGGTTCTCGACCGATCTAACAAGAAGATCGCCGCAGGCTGGACCTCGGCCGAAGAGACGAAACGTTGGCAGGAAATTTTTGGCAAGGTGCTCCCGCTGGCCGAGAAATACCGCGGGCAGGAAAAGTACGAGCGGATGTACGCCCATGCGGTCGCCGCGCTCACCAACTTGAGTCTCCGCGGTGAGGGCGGCTACACCGGTGACAAACGTCTGCCCTACGTCACCAAGCAGGGTTTGGCCATCGCGTTCTTCTGGGACACCTCGTTCACGACGGTCGGGCTGCGCGAGTTTGACCCGCAGTTGGCCCAGGAGGCAATCCTCTGCTTCACGGAAAATGCGGGTCCGCGCGGCAGCCTGCCCGGCACGATCTGCGACAGCCACCGAGCCGGTGAAGGACAGGCCCCCATCATGACCTGGGCCGCGTGGTCGATCTACCAGCGAAGCAAAGACAAGGAGTGGTTAGGGCGCGTTTATCCGGCGCTGGCCGGCAACGCCAGGTTCTGGTTCAAGTACCACTGCTCGCCGCGCGGGCTGTGCCAGTTCTTCAATGCCGGCCAGATCGCGGACGACGACGTGCGTTTCGATGCCATCCAGAAGGGAACCCTGGCCTGCCAGGATCTAACTGGTTTTGAATCGCCCGACCTCAACGCGTTCCTGGTGATGGACACGCGTTGTCTTGCCCTCATGGCCCGGGAACTCGGCAAGCCGGAGGAAGCCCAGGCATGGCAGGCGAAGTCCGACACCCTGGGCAAACTCATCGTCGAGACCATGTATTTTCCCGAAGACGCGATGTTCCACGACGTCAAGACCGGCACGCACGAGAAGTTTTCCGATGTCAAGACGCCTAACATGTTTCTGCCGCTGTGGGCCGGCGTCCCCCTGCCGCCGGAGCAGGTCAAGGCGGTCGTCGAGAAGCACATGCTCAATCCCAACGAGTTCTTCCGCGAGTTGCCCTTTCCGAGTGTCTCATACGACAACCCCAAGTACAATCCGACGGGCTATTGGCGCGGCTGCATCTGGCCGCACGTGGTTTACTGGATGATCCAAACCCTGTGGCGCCAGGGCTATCACACGGAGGCCGGGCAATGCGCCGACCGTCTCCTGACGATGCTGCAAAAGACGCCCTTCCTCCACGAGAACTACGAATCGGCCGAAGGCAAGGGGATCGGTTGTCCCGACTACAACTGGAGTTGTGCCACGACTATCGAATTGCTCTTGGAACGCTATATGGATCCGATGCCCTGAGGCGCCGGGCCGCTAACAAGCGTGACTAACAGACAAATCCAAGACCCACCAGGGAGCAAACTTGATGAGACTCTGTTCGTTGGTTCCCGTGTGTGCCATGACCCTGGGCTTGATCGCCAGCACCAGTCTAACGGTGAGTGCCATGACCTTCAAACCGGCGGAAGGTCGGATGTGGGATGTCTGCGTGTTTCACCACGACGGGACTTACCATCTCGGCTATACGGCGAATAGCCAGGGGGTGCCAACTGGCTTCGGGGTGGCAACATCCAGTGACGGCGTGCATTGGAAGGACCGGGGGATTGTCAGGAAGGAAACCGGAAGCGGCTTCATCTGGAAGTCGCCTGACTTCCAGCAAGACGGCAAATTCCAGTACAACACGGTCGTGTTCAGTTATCCTGGTCCCGGCCAGCGCATCGGATTCCTCGAGTCGTCCGACCTGTTTGATGGGGATGCCCACTTCGCGCGGTTTTTCTCTTCGCCGGACGGCATGCTCGTCGTCCACTTCTCTCTGGCAAAAGAGCAGGATACTCTTTGCTACATGGCGCCGATGAAGCGAGCCGTGGTTGACCAGGAAGGCATTCTGCGGCTGGCGTACTGGAAAGGCAACGATAAGCTGAAAGGGGAAGCCGTGGCGGTGAAGACGCCGCTGTTAGATGGACCGCCGGCACTGCTGGAGCCCCGATTCGACGTCGAACGCGGTTTCATTCTGGAAGGGACGATCCGCCTTCCCGACAAGGAATCCGCGCAGTTGCCGGGTGTTTACCTCGAGTCGGGAGAGCAGCGCCCGACGCTTGTCCGCATGCTGCCTAACGGCGCGAGCCAGATCGGAACGGTCAAGCCCGATGGTTCCGACTTCCAGCCCAGGGCGGCAGAGGCGGTGTGGGGAGGCTTGGCGGAAATCGACCGACAGATATCGTTTGGCCCGACGGCCCGTTTCCGCATCCTGGTCCGTCATGGGATGCTGGAGTTCTATCTCGACGATGTCCTGTTCCATATCCGCAGCTTGACCCAACCCGCGACGGGGAAAATCGGCATCGTGGGCGCACCCGGATCCATCAGTGATCTACAGGCCTGGCAAATGGACTTGCCGTAAGGTTCTAACGAATAAGATCCATGAAACACCCACTCGGCAAAGTGCTGCTGATTGCAACGGCAACAGGGTTGCCGTACGGCACCTGCCCGGCGGAAGAGGCCAAACCCGCCCAAGCCTCGCTTGCCCGCATCACCGTGGATCTGGACAAGCCCGGAGTGAAGGTCAGTTCCACACTCTATGGAATCTTCTTCGAGGAGATCCAGCGCGCCGGTGAAGGTGGCTTGTATGCGGAACTGATTCAAAACCGCTCGTTTGAGGATGCCCCCGGTTTCCCGCTCGGATGGACGCTGCTCAAGGAGGGAAACGCGGACGCCAGGATCGCCTTGGATAAGACCCAGCCGCTCAACCCGAACAACCCCACCAGCCTGCGCTTGGAGATCGTGAACCCGAACGGCGGGCGTGCCGGTGTGTTCAACGAGGGGTTCAAGGGCCGTCCCCAGGAGCTGGGCTCGCGGGAAGCGCGGGAGTGGGACCAATGGCTCACCACTTACAACCAGGCGGTCAAGCAGGCGAAAACCGGACTCTACGTCGAGGCTAACAAAGATTACCGCTTGAGCTTCCACGCGCGGTGCGGCGAGGGGTTCCAAGGGCAGTTGACCGTCTCTATCGAAAGCCAGGACGGCACGGCTCTGGCCAGCCGCGAGTTCACGGGCAACGGCGGCCTGTGGACCAAGCATGAAGCCACGCTGACCGTCAGTGCCACGGACCTCAACGCGCGCTTGGTGGTCTCGACCCGGCAAGCGGGCACGGTCTGGCTGGATATGGTTTCACTTTTTCCGAAGGACACCTATCGAGGCCGCTCTAACGGACTCCGGTTGGACTTGGCGCGGATGTTGGAGGCGATGCATCCGGCGTTCGTGCGGTTTCCCGGCGGGTGTTACGTCGAGGGCGATTCTTTGGCGGACTCATACCGGTGGAAACGCACCATCGGCGATGTGGCCCAGCGGCCGGGACACTGGTGCGTCTGGGGCTATCAGTCCTCGGACGATATGATAACTCCAATCGCAAGGGCCCCAAAGTCTATCTTGGCGAATACGCGGTGATCAAGGACTGCGGGCTGGGAAACCTGCATGCGGCCCTGGCCGAAGCCGCGTTCATGACCGGGTTGGAACGCAATTCCGATGCGGTGGTGATGGCATCCTAAGCGCCGCTGTTCTGCCGTGAGGGTTGGAAACAATGGAACCCGAATGCCATCAACTTCGACTCCAACCGCGTCTATGGCACCCCCTCTTACTACGTTCAAGTGTTGTTCGCCAACCATCGCCCCGACCAGTTGGTGGCAAGCGTTGTGGACAAACCCGGCGTTTTCGTGCTGGGCGGCAAGGACGAGAAGACCGGCCAGATCATCCTCAAGGTGGTCAACCCGGGCGATGTTCCGTTAGAAACCACCATCCGCATCCAGGGCACCACGAAGCTCATCCCCAAGGCCCGTGTCATCACCCTTGCCAGCGACAAGGCGACTGACGAGAACACGCTGGACGAACCGGCCAAGGTCGCCCCGGTGGAATCGATTTTTGATGCGGTGGCTCCGGAATTCCAGTACCGCCTCAAGCCCTGTTCGCTGACAATCTTCCGTATCGACACGGCCCCAATGCCATAGCACATTTCACCAGTGACCAACAAATGAAATCACCATGAGCCGCACGCGAACGATGTGTTAGATGACAGGGGCGCGTTGCTGCCCGCTGCCGCCGCGATCGCTGGCGACGCGGTGCTTGTCGAATGCCCGGGAAACGCCCCACCCAAAATGATCCGATGCGCATGGGGCGAGGCGGATGTGCCCAATCTCATGAGCCAAAACGGACTGCCTGTCCGGCAGTTCCAAGCGGGCTTGAATTGGCCTGTCATGGTGGGACTCGTGCGATGGGATCACGGATCCCCGACAAGGGCTTCCTGCGGGTCCAAGTGGAACCGAACCCGTAATTTGTCGCATTCTTTTGCGATCACGCGCGATCCATGCACCGGAAAACCAGCGACGGTCACAGACCGCCGCTACAAGGCCGGCGCAGGATCGCCTTGTAGCGGCGCTCTATGAGCGTCGATGCCAAAGAGATGTGCGATGCATTCGCCAGCGACGGTCACAGACCGCCGCTACAACTCCGGCGCAGGATCGCCTTGTAGCGGCGCTCTGTGAGCGTCGATGCCAAAGAGATGCGCGATGCATCGGCCAGCGACGGTCACAGACCGCCGCTACAACTCCGCACTCTGATGCGGTCACGCGCGTTCCATGCACCGGAAAACCAGCGACGGTCACAGACCGCCGCTACAAGGCCGGCGCAGGATCGCCTTGTAGCGGCGCTCTATGAGCTTGTAGCGGCGCTCTATGAGCGTCGATGCCAAAGAGATGCGCGATGCATTCGCCAGCGACGGTCACAGACCGCCGCTACAACTCGCACTCTTTTGCGATTATTTTGCTTGATGTGCCACCGCTCCACTCATATCGATATGACCGCGATGCATCAACCCACACCAAGAATCCCATTATCGTTTCACCGGCAAGAGGTTCACATCATTCTATCAGAATTACCCCGGCTGACGTCATGCTCCAAATTCTTGAGAGCCACCCTTGTCGGCCTGGCGGCCGTGTTTTGTGTGTGGGCGGGTTGGCTGCGGGCGGAAGAATCGGCCGCTCCGGCCGCGCCGCTGCCGGAATTTTCGGCGAAGCCCGGTTATGCGTTGATCACGGCGGATTTGTCTCTGGACCGGATCACCCAATACGATGCCGACGGCAAGGTCACCTGGGTTTACGGCAAGGTGAAGCCGATCGATGTTTGGGCGATGCCCGACGGGACGGTGCTGGTCGCCTATCTGCCGTCGCCGCAAACGGCGAACCAGGGCGGAGTCCGGCTGATCGCCGCCGACCAGCGGACGATTTTTGATTTTCCGTTTGATGACGAGATCATGTCGGTCCAGCCGCTGGCCAACGGGAATGTTCTGATCGCCGAATGCCATTTCGGGCGGGTCACGGAGTTGGACCGCACCGGCAAGCGGATCAAGTCCTTCCAGGTCCAGAGCAAGCCCAGCGATCACCAGACGATGCGGCAGGTGCGCTTGACCGCGAAAGGGACGGTTCTCGTCGGTGAATGTTATTCGCACAAGCTGCGCGAGTATGATCTTGATGGCAAACTACTGAAGGAGCACGATCTGCGGTTCTGTTATTGCCCGCAGCCGCAGCCCGACGGCCACATGCTGGTCGCCTGCTGGAACGCCCCCGAGGCGCAGGTGGTCGAACTGGATGCCGCTGGCAAGGTCGTCTGGCGCCTGACGCCCGCCGAGTTGCCCAAGGACATGGCTGTTAGCCACATCGCCGAATCGATCCGCCTGCCTAACGGCAACACGCTGGTTTCGGCCTCGTGCAAGGCGGCCGGTGGCAACGGGCCGCGTGCCATGTTGTTCGAGATCACGCCGGAGAAGAAAGTCGTTTGGCAGTTGACCGACCGGGACAGTTCGACCTGGATGACCGCCGTCAAGCAGATCCCCTCCTGGAATCCCGCATTGCCGGCAGCGAAAAACGCCCCCGGCAGCGCCAAACCGGTGCCCGGGAAACCTTAGACGCAACAGGCCATGCCGACAACAAGAACAAGACAAGTCCAACAGCCTGCCAACGCCGGGTGACTGTCGAACGCTGACCACCGCAACATCCACCCCGTTTCTCCCGTACTCCTCGCCAGTTGAAATTCAACCTCCCATCCATCTAACATGAAGTCACTTCATATCTCTTTGTCTTCCGTGCTCAGGATCGCGCTGCTGGTCGGCGGGTTGCCGCTGGTGGTTTCCCGACAAGCCCGCTCGGGCGAGCCGCCGGATGTGATCACGCCCGGCCAGATCGAGGCCGACTGGCTGCGGCAGGAGACGCTGCGCGGCGGCGATCCTCCGGCAGCGCCCGCAGGCAGCGTCGCGCCAGCACCGGGTGCCGCGTCGCCGGTGGTCCACTGGTCGAGCACCCGGCACCCGGTGCGTCTGGTGTTTGAGCGCGGCTTCAAACTGGCCGCGCACCTGCGGCAGCTCGGGGCGCCGATCGATGCCGAGGAAAAGGCGCTATTGGATGCGGCCTCGCTGCAACTGCCGGCCGATGCCACGCCGGAGGCGCAAGACCAGGCCTATTTCCAAGCCCGCTGGGCGGTGCGCCGCTTGGCATTGCGCAACCCTCTGTTAGACTTCGATTCGGTCTTGTTCGTCAAGCACGCGCCCGGCCTGTTCGGACACATCTCCGACCAGTTCTACAGTTGGTGGTCGCGGCCGGGCGGCGGGGTTTTCGTGCTCGAAGGCCTCAAGAGCGACCAACCGAAGCTGCGGTGCCTGACCGCCGATTTCGCCGAGGGGAGTTTCATGCGGCCCGAGCTTTCGTATGACGGCAAGAAGGTGCTGTTTGCCTACGCCAAATACGACCCTAAGGTGGCCGGCTTGCTCGACAAGGCCAGCAAGGCGAATCAACCGGAGGACACGTTTTTCCATATCTTCGAAATCAACCTGGACGGCAGCGGCATGCGCCGGATCACCCGCGGGCGGTACGACGATTTCGACACCCGCTATCTGCCCGGCGGCGACATCATCTTCCTCTCGACCCGCAAGGGCGTGTTTCTCCAATGCAGCAAGGAGAACACGCAACGGACGATCAACGCCGACCTGCCTGATAGCTTTGTCCGCTGCGGCTACGACCCGATCGGCAACTGCAACTATCGGCCGGATCCCGTCTTTACGCTCCATCGCATGAATGCCTCGGGGGACAACATGCATCCGATCTCGGCCTTCGAGAATTTCGAATATACGCCCTCGGTGGCCGCCGACGGCCGGATCCTCTACACGCGCTGGGATTATATCGACCGCTCTAACGGCCATTTCTTCAGCCTCTGGTCCACCAACCCGGACGGGACCAATGCACAACTCGTCTATGGCAATTACACGATGCGCCCGCAGGCGAAGTACGAGGCCCGCTCGATTCCCGGCTCGCAGCGGCTGGTCTGCACGGCCGGCGCGCATCATTCCGACGTCGGCGGTTCGCTGATTCTGCTGGACCGCAATCGCGGCACCGAAGAGGGCGCTCCCGTGGTCCGGCTCACCCCCGAGGTCCCCTTCCCCGAAACCGAGACGGGGGTCGAAAGCTGCGGGAGCTACTATGCCAATCCCTGGCCGCTTTCCGAACAACATTTCCTGGTGGCGTGGAGCGACCGGCATCTGCCACCCGGCCGCGAGGAGAAAGACCCCAACGAAAATCCACTCAACGCCACCGGGATCTACCTGTTAGACTCCTTTGGCAACCTGGATCTGATCTATCGGGACCCGGCGATTTCCAGCGGGTGCCCGATTCCCGTTCGCGCCCGGCCGGTGCCACCGATCCCAGCCGAGACGGTGGCCTGGGACGGCCCTCAGGAAGGACGGTTCTTCCTGCAGGACGTCTATGCGGGCCTGACGGGCGTGCCGCGGGGAACGATCAAGGCCTTGCGTATCGTGGGCGTGCCGCCCAAGACACAGCCACAGTACAACACCCCCAGCATTGGCGTCTCGATGGAAGACCCGGGCAAGTTCGTGCTGGGCACGGTGCCGGTGGAAGCGGACGGCTCGGCCTTCTTCCGGGTGCCCAGCGGCGTATCCCTGTTTTTCCAAGCGCTGGGCGGGGACGGGCTGGCCATGCAAACCATGCGCAGCCTGACCTATGTGCAACCCGGCCAAACCCTGTCGTGCGTCGGATGCCACGAATCGCGCGAGGCCGCGCCTGCGGGCGGCGCAAGCCAACTGGCCCTGCGGCGCGAACCCTCGAAGTTGACGCCCGGCCCGGAGGGATCCTGGCCGCTGCGCTTTGATAGGCTCGTGCAGCCGGTGTTGGACCGGAGTTGCGTCTCCTGCCACCAACCCGGCGCCACCGATCCCCAGGGCGCCAAGTTCGATCTGACTGCCGCCCGCGCTTATGACAACCTCCTTGCCTTCGGCGATAAGAATTTGCATCAATTGGTCTTTGAACGCGATCGATCCGTGCCCGGCCAAACCCCGGCGCGACAAAGCAGGCTGTGGGCCATGCTCACCGCGGAAAAAGGGCACGCCGAAACGCAACTCGATCCGGCCAGCCTCAAGCGCCTCGCCCTCTGGATGGACATCTACGCCCAACGCCAGGGACATTTCAGCAACGAGCAAGAACTCCAACTCCAGGACCTGCGCCAACAACTGGCCGGACTGTTGATTGAAAATTAGCACAGGCTCAGTAATTCACCAGCCTCAAACCCGGAAGACGGGAAAATTCATGCAGCTTGCGGGTCACCACTGGCATGGCATGTTGCATGGCTCATGACCAATGATTGTCGGGCGGTGAGTCTTGGGGTTGCGCGGCCTCAAGCCATGATCGGGTTTTCTCATCGGCAACCAGCAATCCGGCCAAGGCCACCAACAAATCCCCGCAGCTCCTGGATTTTTGTTAGGGGCTGGCGGCAAGGGGTCAGGGGCCCAATCAGAATTTCCCAGTCCCCCGCCCATTTTCCCCGGGAACAAAGCTGTGGCTCCGGTTCTATCAGCCCGACGACATTCCTGCGGTCCGGTCGGACCTCAGGATGTCTCGGGAATGAGCTGCTTCACAGTTCCTGATCCCGGCGGAAAATGAGTTGGCACTGGTTGGCGTTTCAGACGAATTCGTGAATCATCCGCGCATGGGCTTTCGGGTGGCAGCAGTGCCGATGCGTGTCATGTCTTGCTCTTACTTGATCATTGAATGTTGGAAGTTGAATGTTGAATGTTGAAATCTTCGGCGTGCCTCATGGGAACCCCGCAGCTCTAACGGTTTAGCCACAGCGGGGTGGCGGGCTGCGCCCTTCCCACCGCACTCCAGACTTTGG
>JAPLUI010000265.1 GCA_026397725.1 Verrucomicrobiota bacterium
CCTGGCGCTGCCCAAGGACAAGGACACGCTCGAGCTGCCGCTGCCTGCCGAGTTCGCCAAGGCCAACGTGCTGGTCGAGATCGTCGCCGCCGGCCAGCGCAAGGCGCAGGCCTATCATGCCAATACCCTCAAACTCACACTCACGGAAAACTATGGTCGTCTCGAAACCCGCGACAGCGCCAGCAACCGCGCCGTGAGCAAGGCCTACGTCAAGGTCTATGCCCGGCTCGGGAATGGCACCGTGCGCTTCTTCAAGGACGGCTACACCGACCTCCGCGGCCGCTTCGATTACGCCAGCCTCAACGGCGGCGCGCCGGGCCAGCCGGTGCCCATCCAGCAAGGGATGCCCAGACCGGCTGCCGCGCCGCAGAACGGCCTCGACTATCAGATGCTCAAGCCCGCCGAGTTGCCGCAGATCGAGAAATTCGCCATCCTCATCCTCAGCGAGACCAACGGCGCCACCACCCGCGAAGTCGCCCCGCCCAGCGAGTGACTGCGGCTGCCAGCCGCATAATTTGTAGCGGCGGTCGGTGACCGTCGCCAGCCCATGCGCAGACAAGCTGCCCGATGACAAACCGCCGGGTTTCCAACGACTGGAACCAATCCCGGCCCGATCCCTAACTTCGTTGCCGCCGCCGGGCAGGTGGTCGCGTGCCTGCGCTGGGAGGTCGAGCGGCGGCGTTGGAGGAGCAATAGCCAAGCAGAAAGGCTGTTGACCGGCCGCAGACACTTTTTTCCGGCGTTGGAATTGACGACGGCCGGCATTCACCTCACTCTTCTCCCTCCCCGCACCACCGCCGTCGCAGCCCGATGCAAGGAGCGGCAACCTCCACCCCCCCGTGAAACAAATGTTACAGCAGATGACAGACAGGAAATATTGTGCAACGCTGGCTTGCCTCGCGGCCGGCCTGTTGGGGTCCCATGGGGCCCCGGAGCGCAAGGCTGCGGAGGATCCCATCCCGCCGTTGATTGCCAAGGGCGACGTGTACAAGGGCGAGGGGGGGACGGACCCGCTGATCTATGGCAGTGCCGTAGGGCATAAGAAGGTCATCATGCTCTATCTCGATTTTCCGGACATGGAAATGAGCATCGACACCAACGAGCGCGGTCGCGCGGTCTTGGGAGATGGCAGGTTTGAGGAGCTGTTTGAGGGGCAGTCTGGTGGCAAACTCAGCTTCGGCATCGAGCATGTCCATGGTTGGCGGCGGCTGTCGATGAAGGTGGGGCAATACAGCAGCGAGACCACGGAGTCGCATCGCGATCTTTTCGTTGAGATATTCAAGACCTATCCTGAGATCGACTTTCGCGAGTATGACTATATCGTCGCCAACATGCCGCGCATCGGCAATACCGCCTTTGGTGAGCGTGATGACCTGGCCATTCCCTACCGCGGCGGCAAGATCAAGGTCGCCCTGAACATCTCCAGCCCCAGCCCCATCGTGCTGGCCCATGAGACCGCACACCTGATGGGGTTGCCGGACTTGTACACCTACGGCGGCGTCGCGGGACCGAAGAATCCGACCGGTCCCTGGGACATCATGTCGGAGGCGGGACGCAGCACGGGTTTTCTCGGCTGGCACCGCCACAAGCTCAAGTGGCTTGACGCCGACCGCAAAGCCTATCTTGTCAAGCACGGGCAATCCCTGGAACTGACTCCATTGAGCGGCGCTTCCGGGCTTTCGATGATTGTGGTGCCGGTGGGTGACCCGGCACGGCCGAGCAAGGTTTTCGTCATCGAGGTGGCCCAGTCGGTTCGACTCGGGGAGGGAGCGACTTCCAAAGCCGGAGGCGTCCTGATTTACAGTGTGGACGCGACCCTCGCCAGCGGGCAGAACCCTGTCGTGGTTTATCCGCGTGCCGGTCTCGACGAGGCGGCCTTTCACGCCGGTGACAGCTTCGACCACGACGCTGCGCCCTTCAGGCTGCAGGTGCTCAAGCGTCTCGCTGACGACAGCTACAGCCTGGACATTCAGCTCAAGGACTGAGCGGCAAAGCCACCCCTTGAAAGGGGAGCGCTCCAGAGCCGCAAATCAATAAACATTTCGTTAGAAGTCTGATCATTCAGAGATCAGGTAAAATGATGAAGGGTAAAATCATGGAAGAAAAGATCAGAACTCCGGAGAACGGAAGCCCGACTCCAGTTCTTCATCATTTTACCCCTCATCATTTTACCAAATACATTCCATGCGAACATGCGAATCTGGTAAGGTTTATTTCTTTACGGGTCCTCCCCTCCGCGCTGGGGATGAGGAGATGAGGAGCTGCCAAAGTGACGCTTGGAAAGCCCTCCATTTGGCCCACTCCGCGGGTTCAATGGAGTTGAATCCGCGCCTTCCAGGGTTCATGGATTCACCGGTTTTTCAGGGTTTTCAAGTCGGGGTTTCCAGGATGCTGGCCTCACAAAACCCTTGCCTTGAAGATCCTTCGGCACCTTGTCGCCTGATAGATCCAGCAAGGCGTTTTGCAGCCTCACGGCATTGGCAGGGGCAACCCGCCGCAGGTCCAGCAGCAGCGAGGTGAGCGGCATTTCCGGGGTGCTTGCGATGGTTTTGAAATCCTCCGGTTTGGCGAAATCCACCGCGCAGCTCGCCGTGAGCGCGTAGCTGGAGACCACCGCCACCTCCACTTTGCCATTCATCAACGCGTCGAGGTTCTCACCGCAACTCGATTGATAGAGACATTCGCCGGGTTGCACTCCCTTGGCCGCGAGCATTTGCAGCGGGGCATGGTTCTTTTCATAGGAATCCTGCTGGCCGAAGGCGATCCGTTTGCCGTTGAGATCGTCCAGCGACTTGAGCGGGGATTTGCTGTTGGTCAGAAAAACGCCGGTCATCACCGGGGAGTTGTCAAGGTCACGGATGTCCGCCACGCGTTTGAAGTCCGCGCCGGCCTCCTTGGCCAGGCGCAGGGCGGTCCACGGTTTACAGATCACCCCGTCATGGGACTTGGCGCGAATCGCCTTTTCCAAATCGAAGACCTCCATGAAGTAGGTCATTTGCAGGGTGATCTTGTGATTTTTCTGCAAGGCTTCGACCAGCCCCGCATACTCGCGGGTTGCGATTTTGGCGAGGCACTCGCAGGCGGTTTGCCGGCAATAGATGTCATTGACCGCGATCTTGAGCACCAGCGGTGTTTGGGTTTCGGCGGGGTTGGCTGGTGTAGCTGGTCCTGGAGCCAACGCCGTTTCCGCAGCGGGATCCGCCGCCCAGACCAGCATGGTGAGAGAAGCGGCCAGAACCGAATGCAAGGTGTTCGTGTATTTGCCTGGCTTTACCAGGTGACCGGATTCCGTGTCGCCGGCCGCCTGCGGACTTCGGCGCAGCTCCCATGGTATCCGGTGCAGGCCTGGCGTGGTCGGACCGGTGAGCTGCCTGACCGGTTTTCCCTGAGCGTCGGTGATGACCGACACAACCTGGTGCTTGTCATCTGGTGCGAACCCCTCCCTCAGAGGGTAAACGGCGGCACACATGACATCCGGCTTCCGGGGATCGCAAGCCATACCCATTCCAGGGGACCGCACAACAGGGACCCTCGCATCGGAACTTGGCCCCCCAACCAGTCCGCTTGGCGGGATCAAGCCGGCAATCATACAGAGGATACAATGACTTCGTTTCATTACTGCTTCCAGGGGTGGTTCGGATTGCGGGTTGCCGGGTCAGGGTTGTACCGCAGGCGATAGTTGCGGCATCTTGAGGGCACCTGCAAGGCCAAACTCCCTAACGGGGCCAACAACTCTTGCATCGCTTGGAAAATCGTCGCTCCAATTTCGCGCGGGGGTGATTTTGTGGGTCCCTGGAGATATGCTATATGATAGATGGGCATGGCGCTTTGAGGCGGGCGAACCTCTTCGCATCCAGAGCTTCAGGCACGGTGAGGGTGACGGTGTCGAAGCCGGTCGGAACACCCATGACGACGGTCACACCGGGATGCTCGGTTTGGGTCGCGTCCGGAACAGGGCGTGGTGAGGAATGGCCAGGCACGCCCACCTCAAATCCGGCCAAACGGCAGGGCGGCTCCTGCCCGGGTCGCCCACTGGTCCGCCCGCACGGGCGGTGCACAGGTGCGGATGACGCGAGGAGAAAGAAATGCAAGCAGCCATGACCTTCGCATCCCCATTTCACCCGCAGGGCAGTCAGGGCGCGGCGTGCCGCGCCCTGATTTGGGGTGGCCGATGTTCTCATTCGGCCACGAGACGGACTGCGGCCATTCATTGGCAAACTGCCCGGCTGGCTGATTGGAATCCTTGGGCCGAGCGGTTGCCTCGGCCATTTTTGGCCAGTCCCCCGGCGGAAATTTTCAAGCAAACCCTTGCCATCGGCGGGACATTGGTTTATCCCGTCGCCCCATGGCAACCTATCGCGTGCTTGTTTCTGACCCGATCTCTGAAAAAGGAGTGGAAGCTCTGCGTTCAGCCCCCGAGATTTCCGTGGATGTGAAAACCGGTCTCAAACCCGAGGAATTGCTTGCCATCATCGGCGAGTACCACGGTCTGGTCATCCGCTCCCAGACCAAGGTCACCCCGGAGGTTTTCGCCGCCGCCAAGAACCTCAAGGCCATCGGCCGCGCCGGGGTCGGGGTGGACAACATCGACCGCAATGCCGCCACCGAACATGGCGTGGTGGTGATGAACACTCCCAGCGGCAACACCATCTCCACCGCCGAACATGCCTTCGCCCTGATGCTCGCGCTGGCCCGCAACATCCCCCAGGCCCACGCCTCGATGATCGCCGGCAAATGGGACCGCAAGTCCTTCGAGGGCATCGAACTTTTCGGCAAACGCCTCGCCATCATCGGCATGGGCCGGATCGGTACCGAGTTTGCCAAGCGGGCCCAGGCCTTCGGCATGAGCGTCGTCGCCTACGATCCCTTCCTCACCGCCGCCCGCGCCCAATCGCTCAAGGTGGAGCTGGCCGAATCCGCCAGCGGCGCGCTGCAGGATGCCGACGTGGTCACCCTGCACATCCCGCTCACATCGGAAACCAAGCACCTCCTCAACGACGAACGCATCAGCTTGATGAATCGGGGCGCGCTCATCATCAACTGCGCCCGCGGTGGGCTCATCGATGAGACCGCCGCCAAGGCCCGCCTTGATTCCGGTCACCTTGCCGGAATCGCCCTCGATGTTTACGAAGCCGAGCCGCCAGCGGCTGATTGTCCGTTGTTTGCGGCCCGGAAATGCGTCTTCACGCCGCACCTCGGGGCCTCCACGGCGGAGGCCCAGGAAAACGTCGGCACCGAGGTCGCCTATCAAATCCGCGACTTCCTCGTCAGTGGCGAGATCCGCAACGCCGTGAACATGCCCAACCTCGACAGCCACACGCTCGAAAGCGTGGGCCCCTACCTCAACCTCGCCAACTCGCTCGGCAAACTGCTCTCGAAAATCGCCCCCGAACAATGCGATACCATCCGCATTTCCTACCTCGGCCCGGTCTCCGAACTTGATACCGAGCTGATCACCCGCACCGTGCTCACCGGCTACCTTGCCGGTGCCCACACCGAGGCCCAGCTCAATCTGGTCAATGCCCCGGCCGTCGCCAAGGCCCACGGCATCCAAGTCAGCGAAGCCACCGCCGCCCTCGCCACCAACTGCACCGAACTCATCGAAGTTTCCGCCATCAAGGGCGGCGAATCCTGCACGGTGGCCGGCACCTTCTTCGGCCACTCCGCCCGCATCGTCCACATCGCCGGCCACTACGTCGAAACCAGCCCGCGCGGGCGCTTTCTGTTTGTTGAAAACGATGATCGCCCCGGCATTGTCGGCACCCTCGGCACCTCCCTCGGCAACGCTGCCGTCAACATCGCCAACATGGCCCTCAGCCGCACCAGCGACCGCACCCGGGCCGTCACGGTCATTGAAGTGGACTCGGAATCCCCTGCGAGTTTGTTGGAAAAACTCCGCAACACCCCCGGAATCCTCCGGGTTTTGAGCTTCGAGCTATGAAAATCAAAAAATTCCTGAAAAATCAGTTGCCAAATCCGTCAGGGTCGAATTATCCTCCTCCCAGCATGAAAAAGCTTATCGTCATCGCTACTGCCCTTGTCACGCTCTCCGGCATTGCTGCCGCAGACATTCAGGCACCTCCAGGCTCGCAATACACCTCTTCCCGCAAGCTTGGCCGCGCCTTCAGCAACATCCTGTACGGATTCATGGAGATTCCCGAACAAATCGTCCGCAAGACCGATGAGCATGGCCGCAAGGCCGGCTGGTCGTATGGGGCGGTCGATGGCACCAGCCGCGCGCTGCGCCGCCTCGGGTATGGCTTCTATGAACTCTTCACCTTCACCTGCCCAACCTATCGCGGCACCTTCAAGCAGCCGTATGAGCGCTGCGGTGAAGACAACCGCATCCAGATGAATGTCGCTGACGGACTCTCCGAATTCCCGCCGGAACTCGGCTTTGAAGCCTACTTCGGACACGTGCGGCAGCAAGGCTTCTGACGCCCGCTCCCCCGGCAAAAGACCGGTTTTTTTCCTTGTGCCCACCGCCTGACCTGCTTGGCTTCGCGGGGCGTTGGTTGCCGAGCCTACCATGCCCTCCTGTGAGGGCTCCCCATATTCCGCCCCGCCCACCACGCCATTTCCTCCCAAAATCCCAAGATGTTTCTCCAAGTTCCCGCTGTCCCGGCAGCCGCCTCGCAAGTCGCACCTCTCAGCAACCGCCGCAGCGCCCTAGGGCGGCTTGGCCTGACCGGGTTGGCCCTCGTCGCCTCCTCGTCGCCGGTGGCTGCGGCACTCGCAAAAGTCAACAAGACAGCCGAAAAGAGTGTGGCAGCGTCCGGTCTGCCGCTTGAGTGGTTGAGCCTCCAGGACGGCCAGGTGCTCTTCGACTACACCCGCTATCTGGTGGCCTTGAAACTGCGGCACATCACTCCCCAACAAGTGATCGCAGCTCACGCCAAATCCCACGGCACCATCTGGAACACCCTGCCACCCAAAGCATGGTGGAACCGGATGGGATACACCTTGCGGGTGGTGGATCGCATCGCCCTGTACCTCGGCATGCCCGTTCAGGAAATCGTCTCCGCCTATCGCTGTCCGGCGTACAATGCCCACTGCCCCGGTGCCAAGAGTGGTTCATGGCACCAGGCCAACGTCGCTGTGGATGTCGTCTTTCCGACCCAACCCTCTGCGGTAACCGCGATGAGCCGCAATGTCCGCGACCGCGGCCTGTTCAAGGGCGGCATCGGCGCTTACCCGACTTTCACCCACATCGATACGCGCGGCGAAAACATCAATTGGTGAGCGGCTCCGCCCTTGCCACATGCCGCACTTCACGGCGAGTGCATGCCCAAAAGTCAAGGCGGGGCGACTCCGCTCCGCCCTCGACCGTGAGGGGACAATGGGAAGCGATGCTCCTCCACTCGTTGGCCAGTCATGGGCATCGGCGGATCGGAGTAGTATCAGATCGAATCAAGGGATTTTTGTAACTACTCAGGTACGGAAGAATTTTGTGACAGAATCATTGGATGACAGAATCATTGAGGATTGGAATTGGGCAATCGCGGTCCATCCGCCTGCCTTCCCTTTCATCAACGGCTATTCCTCGTCGGATATGCGAATTCCATCCTCTTGATGCATCTTCAAAGTAGCGGACCTGAGTAGTAACGGATTTTTTTGGTTTTTTTTGAGACCGGGTTCAGGGCGGAAAAACGGCAAGTGCCACCTGCCGAATCCCCGCCAGCGTTAGATCCGGATCCACGGCGTCGATTTCCGGAATCCCGTGGGTAATGAGTTCCGCATCGCCCCCGGTGGCGATGATTTTCGGTCGCCCGCCCAGCTCCGCACAGATCCGCGCGAGAATCTCCCGCACCAGACCTCGGTAGCCGAGCACCGCGCCCACCTGCATCGCGTGGATGGTGGACTTGCCGATCGCGGAAGCCGGTTCCTCCAGCACGATTTCCGGCAACAGGGCGGTTGCTTGCGCCAGGTAGCGGGTCATGGCCCCCAAGCCAGGCGCAATCACCCCGCCGCAGTAGGCCGGTGCCGCGGAAACAATGTCAAATGTGACCGCCGTTCCCAAATCAATCACCACCGCCGGCACGCCGTGGCGGGCCAGCACGCCCACCGCATTGGCCAACCGGTCCGCGCCAATCTGGCCGGGCTCCGGGTAGTCAATCCCCATCCCCAGCGGACTCCGGAAATCCAGCAGGTGAACCGGTACCCGTGGCTCGAGATACTCCCGCAGCACCCGCGCCTTGTGCGGCACCACCGAGGCGATCACGGCGGCCTCAAACACCATCCCACCTAACAACGCCGCCAGCGTCGCGATGGAAAGGTCCGCCGTCGCCAGCACGCCACGCCACTCACCCAGCCCGCACGGCTCGCCGACCGCGAATTTCGTCCGGGTGTTAGAATTGTCAACCAGCAGCCAGCGCATCGGTCACCAATGGGTTGAGTTGAAAAGCTGAGGCCCGGAGCGCCCGAGCCGAGGCGCCCCTTGACTGGCTTTGACCAGCCGCCACCCTGTCGTTCGGGAAATCCTTCGTCTCACGGCCACAAGGGAACCCTGGCGGCAGCTTCATGCAAACCAAAAAATGGGGCGGGCTGCTTGGCAACCCGCCCCGGAGAATCCATTGCTCAGGAAAACTCAATGCTCATAGCCTTGTTCCCCGTGCTCGGCCAAATCCAGGCCGGCCACTTCCACCTCGGTGGTGGCACGCAGTCCCATCACCGCCCGCAGCACCAAGGCAATCACCGCAGTCGCCGCCACACTCCACATGATCGTCACCCCGACCGCCTTGATTTGCTCCAGCACCAAGCCACTCTTGAGGGTGGCAACCAAGGGATTGACTTTCGCATCGGCAAACACACCCGTCAGGATGGCCCCCAACGTGCCGCCTACCCCGTGGATTCCAAAGGTGTCAAGGGCGTCATCGTAGTGGAAGATTCTCTTCAGATAGGACACCGCGAGAAACGGAACCACCCCCGCAAGAACCCCGATCAACACCGAGGAATTGGTATTCACAAAACCCGCACCGGGAGTGATGACCACCAATCCGGCGACAATCCCGGAGCAGAACCCCAGCACACTCGGCTTGCCCTTGACCGCCCATTCGGTTAGCCCCCACGCCAGCCCCGCAGTGGCTGCCGCCAGCGTCGTCGTCGTGAAGGCATTGGCCGCGATCGCATCCGCGCCCAGCGCGGAGCCGGCATTGAAGCCGTACCAGCCCACCCACAGCAAACCCGTGCCCACCATACAAAACACCATGCTGTGGGGGGCCAGCGGCTCTTTGCCCAAGCCGTGACGTTTGCCCAGAATGATGCACAACACCAGCGCGCTCCAGCCCGAGGTCATGTGTACCACCGTGCCACCGGCAAAATCAATCGCCTTGATCGCGGCGTTTGGATTGAGCAGCCCGGACATCAGACCCGTGCCGGACCAGACCATGTGGGCAAAGGGAAAATAGACCGCCAACATCCAGAGCACCACAAACGCCATCACCGCCACGAATTTCATCCGCTCCGCGATCGCCCCGATGATCAGCGCCGGGGTGATGATCGCAAAGGTCAACTGAAACATCGCCCAAATGCTGTCGGAAATCCAGGGCGCGCCGGCGCCAGTCTTACCAGGCTCAATCCCCCGCATCAGCGCATTGCTCAAATCCCCGAAAAACGGACTCTTGGCATCCACGCCGAATGACAGGCTGTATCCGCACAGCCACCACAGCGGCGTGACCATGCAGGCAATTCCAAGGCACTGCGCCAGCACCGAGAGCACGTTCTTGCGCCGCACCAAGCCGCCGTAAAACAGCGCCAGCCCGGGCAAGGTCATGAACAACACCAAGGCGGTGCTGACCATTTGCCAGGCATTGGCACCCGGCCCCGGCCCCGCCACCAGACTGGCAGCTCCACTCTCCTTCTGCGGGCGTGCCGCATTGTTCATGCAGGCCTCCAGATCCGCCAAGCGCTCTTCGACCGTAGGCGCGACCACGGCCTGGGCTGCCGTCGGCGGCGCTGCCGCATCCTGCGCGTTCACCGGCGCTACGGTTGAGATGGCGAAAATCGTCATCGCCACCGCCGCAAGGGCCCGCAAGTCAAGCAAGTGTTTGTGGATCATGGGAATCGTCGTTGTGGTTGAGGTTGTGGTTGATCTGATGCCGCTCCAAGCGCCGGAAATGCCCGTTGCCGGAGCCGCGATCCCCATTAAGCAAACTCCATGCCAATTCCAAATCGCCCCCAATAATTCCCTTCTTTTAGCCAACTACGCTGCCCCTCAGAATAATTCCCGGAAAATTGCGAATTCCCGCTTGCCAAGGTCCGCGCACTCCACTACCTACGCCCGCAGCAGAAATCTATTCCCGCGCGAAAAAAAAGCTGGACAAATCCTTCGGATCGGTGAACTATCTCGCCGACGGAATGATCCGAGCTTCTTTCAGAGTGCGAGGATTGATTCCGAAATGCTCATCCATCGTCCGGCAACCCGGCTTGGACAAGGACGCAAGCAGCAACCGAAACCAACAATACAAGATGCACAACTACTGTAAAACAATTGGCGCCCTAGCCGCTGTCTCCGCCCTTGTGGCCGGCAACGCCTCGGCGGAAGTCGAATATGAACTCCACACCGGATATTCCAACGAGTATCTGTTACGGGGCATCAACCTCGGTCAAGACCTGATCGAAGTCGGTGCCGATGTCAAATGCGAAGCGGCGGGCCTCTCCCTGAGCGCCGGCGCTTGGTATGGGTCGTTTGATAACGCCGGTCCCACGGTGTTGGATGTCGACACCTTCACGGATACCGGTCGCTTGAGACTGGCCGATGGCGATGTTGGCGAATTGGACCTCTACGGCCAGGTTTCCAAGGATTTTGGCTTCCTCACCGGGTCCGTCGGCTACATCTACCGCTACTTCGAATCCAACGAAATCAACACCATGGGAACCCAGGAGGTTTTCTTCGGCGTGTCCCGCCAATTCTTCGGAATTGACACCTCGCTGAACTATTTCTGGTCCATCGAAAGCGCTGATGGCTCGCCACTCTACAATGAGGGCTACTCTGAACTTGCCCTCAGCAAGAGCTTCGAGCTGAGCCAGTGCCTCACCCTGAACTGCGGTGGCAAGCTTGGCTACCTTGTTGAGGAAGGGGTCCTGACGGCCTTCACGACCAAGGTGTCGCTCGATTGGGGGTTCACTCCGACCGCGAAGCTGTCGCCGTTCGTGGCCTATGCGATCGCCCTCGACGATGACGCGAAACTCGCCGATTATCAGTCCAAGAATCAATTTGTCGGTGGCATGATGCTCTCGGTTGGCTTCTGAGCCGAGCCGAACTCTGTCATTCCAAACCACCCTCAAAGCAAAGAGCGGTCGCATCGGCGGCCGCTCTTTTTTGTGGCCTGCGTGGCCTTGCTACGTTTCGCTTGCCGCACTTGGCATGATTGGCCTTGCCCGGGGTGCCGTCCCGGCTATGCTCCGGCTCAGGATGAATACGGAAAGTCTCTACGCACGGGCCGGCGGCGATGCCGGGGTCACCCAACTCATCGGCATTTTCTATCAACGCGTGCTGGCCGATCCCGAGCTGAGCCCGTTTTTCGCCCGGATTCCGATGGACAAGCTGCGCCGCATGCAGGTCGAGTTCTTCACCTCGGCGCTGGGTGGGCCGCTCCAGTACTCGGGCCGCCCGCTGGCGCATGTCCATCACGGTCACGGCATCACCAAGTCCCACCTGCGCCGCTTCACCGAACACCTCCTCGTCACTCTCGAAACACTCAAGTTCAGCCAACAGGACATTCAAAGCATCTACCACCGCATCGCCCTGGAGGCGGCTGAAATCGCCGATGACTCTGCGGGTCTCGGCACCGGTTGCGAAGCCGGCTGAGGCCTCAATCCGGCACCGGCTTCAGTGGCATGATCGGGCGTTGGTTCCGGTGAATCCAGACACTCTGGACCAGCCCTAACAAAAACATGCAGATCACCACGAAGGTGCCGGAGTAGCTGATCAAGGGCAAGGGAATGCCAGTGATGGGCAGCAGCAGCACGCACATTCCGATACTCTCGAAGACGTGCGCGAAAAGCAGCGCGATCACCAGCGACACCAGCAGCCTGCCGCACATGTCGCGACTGTAAAAGGCGACAAACAGGCACTGGAGCAGCAGCAACGCATAGGCACTGAGCAGCAACAAACTGCCGCGGAACCCGAGTTCCTCGCCGATGACGACGAAAATGTAGTCGGTGTGTGCCGTGGTCCGCGATGGATAGCCCTTGGCAAACAACGAATTGCGCTCTGCCGGCGCCCCCCAGCCCACCCCCTTCCAGCCGGCTTTGCCCACCGCCATCGTGGCATAATGCGCTGAATACCCGTCACCCGTGGTATCCACCTCCTGCCCCTGCAACATCCGCAGCCACAGATCGATCCGCTCCGGCCCGCGCTCAGACACCATCGGCAACACCACAAAATACAGGATCGGCAGCACCCCGGCCCCGATCAACGCCATGAACGAAAGATGGCGAAACGGCACGCCACCAATCAGCAGCGCGACGATGGACACCGGAATCCACACCAGGGCCGAGCCCATGTCGCCCATTTTCATCACCACCAGAAACGGCACTCCGGCCAGCACGCCGATCATCCCGATGCGGGCAAGGGGCGCGCCCAGCCACGGGTGCAGCTTGGGCAAATCCTGGAGCAGCCACGCAATGAGCAGAATCCCGGCGGTGATGCCGAGCTGCGCCGGTTGAAAAATCAGACTGCCCAAGGTCAAGCGATGCACGGAATCGTCCTGCTGCATGACCGCCAGCATCATGACCAGGCTCACCCCATAAAACGGGAGGCCCAGCCACCGGATCCAACGGTAATCAACCAAGGCCACCCCGAAAAACACCACGCTGCCGAGCACAATGTTTCTTTTCTGCATCCATGCGTAATAGGCCCCAGGCCCACCAAACCGATCCCTCAGCTCCGCGCTGATCGGCAGATGCCGGGCCGCACTCTCGATCATGAACACACCGAAAATCAGGAGCCCATACATTACCAGTATCAGCACCCAGTTCATCCCGAGAATTTTCCGCAAGAACGGCGTCATGTAGCGTTGAGGCGTCACCATACCCGGCCAGCCGCTCATGGCAAGGCACAGGTGAAATTTCTCGCCGCCCCGCCGGCCCCTGCTGCAGCCCTTGGAACCTCTTCCTCGGTCTCCTGAGTCACTTGGCTCCGATGGTGCCCGAGGTGAGGGGCGCCGACCTGTGGTCGGCTGTCGGCGAGGCGACATGCTGTCGCCAGTTTCGAGCAAGTGGAAAACCTGTCCGCGTGCCGGCAGCGTGCAGTATGCACGCGCTTCGGATCCGCCCGGGTTACTGCCTGTTCCATCCCCGACCCGGGATCGGGGCTTGCGTCTTCCAGTCTGGAGTCTTCTAATCCCCGTGCCCGCTCCGATGCCCGAAACCTTCTACCAACAAACCACCGGCGCCCCTGCCACGCCCTACGATGTTTCGCTGCGGCCGCCCGCGTTTTCCGAGTTCATCGGCCAGGAGAAGGTCAAGGAGCGCCTGCTGCTCATGCTGGAAGCCGCCAAACAACGCGGCGACGTGCTCGATCATGTCCTGCTCTCCGGCCCGCCCGGGCTGGGCAAAACCACCCTCGCCAACCTCATCGCACGCGCCGCCGCTTGCCAACTCCACACCACCTCCGGCCCGCAAATCGAAAAAGCCGGCGACCTCGCGGGCCTCCTCACCAACATCCAGCGCGGCGATATTCTCTTCATTGATGAAATCCACCGTCTCCATCCCGCCATCGAGGAATACCTCTATCCCGCCATGGAGGACTTCCGGCTCGACATCATCATCGACTCCGGCCCGTCCGCCCGCTCCATCCAGATCAACCTGCCGCGCTTCACCCTCGTCGGCGCCACCACCCGCTCCGGCATGCTTACCGCCCCGTTGCGCTCGCGTTTCGGCCTGGTCAATCGCCTGGACTACTACTCCCAGGACGAGCTGGCCCTCATCATCGAGCGCTCCGCCGGGTTGCTGGAGGTGGCCATCGAGCACTCCGGCGCACTCGAAGTCGCCGCGCGTTCCCGCGGCACCCCGCGCGTCGCCAACGCCCTGCTGCGCTGGGTCCGCGACTTCGCCCAAGGCCGCGGCGGCGGCTTCATCGATGAGAAGACCGCCGATGCCGCCCTCGCCATGATCGAAATCGATGCCCAGGGCCTCGATGAAATGGACAAGCGCTTGCTCGAAGCGCTCATCTACAAATTCAACGGCGGGCCGGTGGGCCTCAATTCGCTGGCGGTCGCCGTCGGTGAAGACGCCGCCACCATTGAGGAAGTCCACGAACCCTTCCTCATCATGCAGGGCTACCTGCAACGCACGCCGCGCGGGCGCCTGGCCATGCCCTCCGCCTATCTGAAAATCGGCGCCCCGCCACCCACCCGCCCGGACGACCCGCAGACGAGCCTGTTTTGACTGCCTAACACTCTGACAAATCCATGATTCTCCCGCGACAGATGACCATCCAATCACTGATTTGACTGCGGCTGGCAGGGTGATCCTGGAAGTGATGCATGATCAGAATCCGAGTGGTGTCTAGCGGGATCCATTGGCGGTTTGCGGCTTGAAGTGCCACGGCTTGCCGTCGATCAAGAGGCGGTCTGCGGCCGGCACATAGACCACCCGTTGCGCCGTGACGACCTTGGAGACGCCGTTGCCGTCCGCCACCGTAATGGTGAGGGAACCCAGCACCACCAGACTGATCCACTCGGTCTCCGCCTCGAATTCGGCGGTCTTCAACGGCACTGCCTTGGCGGACTTGCGCCGGAGCGCCGGGCCGCCGAACAGCGAGGCCGTACCCCGCCCTGCCAACTGAAAGCGCGGGTGCTCGATGGTCAGCGTCCCGGTCCAAGTGGTCTCACCACTGGTTGAGCTGAAGCGGACCAAGCCGTCGTTAGACACCCGCAGCACCCGCGACGGCTCAGCCGCCAGGCCCGGCGCAACGCAGCCTAACAACAGCGCCAGACCTGGCAAGAAACGGATCATTGCGGGGCGGCCTCCACCCGCAGGAATTTCCGACTGGCCAGGGCGGCGGCGCTTTTCAGTCGGTAAGTGACCGTCTCGGTGAAGCCGTCGCCGTTATCGATCGGGGCTCCGACCAGCTCGAGCTGGGTCTCGGTGCGATCCCAGGTTGCCATGTCATCGGACACCGCCACGCGCAGCTTCCAGTCGCGCAGATCCGTGCGGCGCACGAAGGAGAGCCGCACTTCGTTTTGGCCGGGTGCCATCACGTCGTGGGTGAACTCCTGCCAGACGGTGTCCGGCAGGATCGGATTCGAGAGCGCCAGCCATTCGGCGAAGTTGTTGCGGCCGTCGCCATCCGAGTCGGCGCTGGGGTCATCGCTCCCCGTCATGAACTGGAGAAAATCCCCGAATTCCTCGACGTACTGGGAGAGTCCCCACAGATTCCCCATCTGATAGATCAGGTTGCCGCTCGCGTCGGGCAGGATGCCGTCCAGGGTCGGGTCGGGCAGGGTGCCGAACATGACCTCGCGCCCACGGAACTCGGGCACCCAGTCGCGCAGCGACATGCTGGTGACCACCAAGCGCGACAGGTTCACGCGGGTTCCCTGGTGGGTCACCTCGCCGTCTAACGACGCCACCGCCGCCGCCAGGGTATCCCGGATTTCGGTTTCCATCGTCGGGTCGGTGTTCAGGTCTTCGGTCGGCAGGTTGGTGGGATCGGCGCGCCGGTTGCGGATGAAGTCGGAGGCGGTGGCATAGTCCCGTTGCATCGCCCGCAAGGCGGCGGCAAACTGCGGCCGGCGGTCACTCGCGGCGAACTTCAGCAACGCGGCGGAGGACGCCAGGACGTGTTGGGCATCGAGTTCGCCGTTCTTGTCCAAGGCCACCATCGCGTTGAACGAAACATCGAGATCGTAGGTGAACAACAAGTTGAAAAGCATCTCCAGCCCGTGGGTCACCGCCGTGAAGACGAGCACGTCGCCCTTGTCCACCATCACGCCGCCCGCATCAATCCCACTGGAGCCGAGCAGGATGCGGAAATCGTTGGAGGTGACCGCCGCCAGATCGCTCCGCACCGTGGCCAGGCGCGGCAGCAACTGGTTCTTGACCCAGTCGATGAGGATGCCGGAACGCGTGCCGGCCGCAAAGATCAGGTTGCCGCCGGCGTCCTTCGGCATGGGCAAGGTCCCGCCGCTGAGCAAGGAACCCGTCTGCGTCGCCCCCAGGTCGCCCACCGCCTGACTGAAGGCGGGCTCGGCCTCCAACAACAACAGATTGGTCAGGGCCCGCAGCAGGTGCGCCTCCTCGTGCGCCGGGCTGAGGGCCAACACGGCGGTGAAATCCGCCGCCGCCTGGCCCAGCAGTGTGTGGTTGCCCTGCCCTAACAGATAACGTCCGCGGGTGAGGTATTGCTCGACGGTGGTCGGATTGCCAAAAGCGGCCACCGCAAGGGTGAACGCCAAGCCCGGTTCGTAATGGTAATCCCACCACGAAAACGCCACGCGGATCTGATAGGTGGTGCCCGGCGTGACTTCGAAGGTCACCATCTGCGGCTCCCCGGCGGAATTCTGGTAACGCATCGCGACGGTTGTCAGATCGTACAGCGCGGTGCCGGTGTAGGCCGAGAGTTCGATCAGCACTTGCGGGCCGGTGACCGTGAGGGTGACCCACTGGCTGCCTGCCGGTGCCGTCCACTGGTACCACACCGTGGCATCGCGATTGAGGCCATTGGTGACCAGCCAATCCCGGAGACCGGGTTCAAAGGCGCCATATTCGCCGGTGGCTCCGGCCAGGGTTCCCGTTGCCGAGGCGGTGGCCCCCGGGCCTAGGTTCACGCGGTTCGCGAAGTCGTCATTGGCCGGGCGGGCGGATGAATACACATACACCGCGCCGGCGTTTGGCGCGGAGTCGTCCGATTGCACCCCGCTGGCTCCCGCAGCGGCGCTGGCTTCTTGATTCGCCCCGACCACCACCGTGTCGCCGGACACTGCCACGGCAGTGCCGAAGAAGTCAGTGGCACCGGTATTGGTGGCTTTGAGATAAGCCTGCTGGCTCCAGGTGGTGCCGCTGCGCGAAAACACGTAGGCAGCACCGGAATCGTATGCCCAATCGCCCCACTGATTCCAGTCGTTCACCCCGGTTGCGCGGCTGTCTTCTCGATAGGCCCCGACCACGACCGTGTCGCCGGACACCGCCACGCAACTGCCGAACAAGTCACTGGCTCCGGTATTGGAGGCCTTGAGATACGCCTGTTGGCTCCAAGTGGTTCCGCTGCGCACAAACACGTAGGCGGCACCTGAATCCGTGGCGGAATTATTGGTCTGGCTGCCATTCACCCCGGTCGCGTTGCTGTCCTCGTTACTCGCCCCGACCACCACCGTATCGCCGGACACCGCCACAAACCGCCCGAAGAAGTCACCGGCTCCGGTATTGGAGGCCTTGAGGTAAGCCTGCTGGCTCCAGGTCGTTCCGCTGCGGAAAAACACATAAGCGGCACCGGCGGACGAAGCCGAATTGTCGAGCTGGTTACCGTTCACACCCGTCACGCCACTCGCCTCGCTACTCGCCCCAATCACCACGGTGTTATCGGAGATCGCAACGGAGCTTCCGAAACTGTCATTGCTGCCGGTATTGGAGGCCTTGAGATAGGCCTGCTGGAGCCAGGTGGTGCCGCTGCGGATGAACACGTATGCGGCACCGGCATTGGCCGCCGTATTGTCGGCCTGGTTGCCGTTCACTCCGGACGCGCTGCTGGCTTCCCCGTTTGCCCCGACGACCACCGTGTCACCGGACACCCCAACGGAAGTGCCAAAGATGTCGTTGGTGCCGGTATTGGAAGCCTTGAGGTAGGCCTGTTGGGTCCAGGTGTTGCCGCTGCGCACAAACACGTAGGCGGCGCCGGCGCCGGTTGCCAAATTGTCGGCCTGGTTGCCGTTCACCCCGGTCGCTGCGCTGTCTTCGTTGCGAGCCGTTACCACCGCCGTATCGCCAGACACCGCGACGCGAAAACCGAAACGGTCACCGGCTTCGGTGTTGGAAGCCTTGAGATAGGCTTGCTGGCTCCAAGTGGTTCCGCTGCGCACAAAGACATAGGCGGCACCGGAATCCGCCGCCGAATTGTTCCACTGGTTGCCGTTCACCCCGGTCGCGGCGCTGTCTTCGTAACCCGCCCCGACGACCACCGTGTTGCCGGACACCGCCACGGATTGGCCGAATTGGTCGCCGGCCCCGGTATTGGAGGCCTTGAGGTATGCCTGATAGGCGAGCGGATCAATGGTGAGCGGATAGCGTGCGGCCGCGTCATCCACCACCACGCAGAGCGAACTGCCCGCAGTTTCCCAATCCGCGAAGCGGGCCGGCACTGCTTTACCGTCGGCATCCCAGGCTGTTAGCCCGCCGTAGGTCAGTGCGGTGCCGCCGTTTGCATGCAGGAAAGCCACGCTGCCACCGTCTGCGGCAACCTGCGGGTGTAGGCCGCCACGGATGGCGAGATGGAGGAGGAGCGCCCCGGCGGCATCCGCGGGTGCCGGGCGTTTGGCGAGCGTCCAGCCTTGCTCCAGGCCGCGGGCGTCGTTAATGAACCATTCGGTCAGATCCGCATCCCTAACATAAGAAACCCGGTCGCCCTCGTGACTGACCTGCGCCACTGCCGCCGCGCTGGCGGTCAGGGTCCGCCCGCCGTAACCTATCAACTCCAGGCCCCATTCCCAGCCGCCGGCATCGGGGGTCACGGTGAAGCCGCGGGCATCAAAGCGGGTCAGCCAGGCCTGCCCCGGATTGCGGGCCTGGCGGGTGCCATCCGGGTTGTTGACGATGGCGTGGCGCTCGCGCTCGTTGGCCCTGCGGATGCCGGACCAGTCGGAGTCGCTCAGTCCTGCGGGCGGTTCGGCAGCGCACCAGGATGCTGCGGTCACGAGGGTGGCGATGGTGGCGGAAACGAGCAATGATTTCATGGGATTCACGGGTGGTTGAAAGCAAGGCCGTGCCGCTGGCCTTGCTCAGGCATGCTTTTTCTTGCGCAGGAAGGGTGGCAGATCAAGGTCTTCGCCATCGAACACGTTGGGGGTCTGACCCTCGAAGCGACCGCGGGGAGTGGAGTCGAAGGCGAATTCATGCTGCGGGACCGGAGACTTGACGCCGAGTTTGAGTTTGGGGGCGTCGGGTGCGGGCTCGCTGGCAGGTGCCGCAGTGAAGGGGCTGGGTGGCGCGACTTGCAGTGCAGGCTCGGGCACGGCATCAAGCTCTGCAATGGAGGGATCGGCTTGCGCGGCGAGCTTGGGTTCAACGTCAAGCTCCGCCATGAAGGGATCGGCGTCCGGTTCTTTAGACGCGTGATTCTTGGCAGTGCTGACCTTGGCCCAGAGTTTCCTGGATGGGATCTGAACATGCTTGATCGCTTTGAAACCCGTCGGCTGGCCATGGTGGGCCGGATCTTCAACGGGATTGCTGGGTAGCGATGAGGCCAGTACCGCTTTCTGCTCCGGCTCCGGCTCGGGTGGCACTTCGGGTTGCGGCTGCGGGGGCTCCTCGGGTAGCACCCTGAGAACGGGTGGGTTGCTGGCAGGTTCCGCCGCCACGGGTGGGACCTCGTCAACAAGCGATGGCACGTCATCCGCGACGGCTTGGGGCGGGCTCTGCCGGAAATGGGCGGTCGCAATCGCAGTCGGCGCGGTTTCTAGCAACTCTGTCGGAACGGCGGCCGGCCCCGGCGTTTCCGCCTCGAAGCTTTCGGTTGGCTCGAGGAAGGCCTGCGTCGCGTCGGTGCTGATGGAGTCACGTGGCGCGGTGGCCAGCACGTCTTCCGGCAGCGCGCTGATCAGGGTGACGGAGAGGCTGTCGCCCATCGCGGGATCAATGGCGGCACCGAAGAGGACATGGGCGTTCGGCGGGACGAATTTCTGCAGTTGCTGCATGAGGAGTTCGACTTCATAAAGCGTGAGGTCCTGGCCGCCGGAGAGGTGAACGAGGACGGTTTGGGCGTCCTTGAGGAGTGCGCCTTGATCGAGCAGCGGGCTGGCCAGGGCATTGCGCAGCGCGCAGGACGCGCGGTCTTTGCCTTTGGCGATGCCGGAGCCGAAGAGGCAGCGGGAGCGGTTGGTACGCAGGGCACTCACGAGGTCGTCCAGCCCGATGTTGATGAGGCCGGGGCGGATGACGAGCCGGATGACCGCTTTGATCGATTCGCAAATCATGTGATCGGCGGCGGCGAAGGCCTCGTGGATGCCTTGCTTGGCAAGGACGAGTTCGCCCATCCGGTTGTTATCAAAGGTGACCAGGGCGTTGGCGAGGACGACGAGTTCATTGAGCGTGGTTTCCGCCTGCTCCCGGCGGCGGCGGCCCTCGAAGACGAAGGGCATGGTGGCAAAGACGACCACAAAGGCACCTTCTTCACGGGCGATGCGGGTGATGACCGGAGCCGCCCCGGAACCGGTGCCGCCACCAAGGCCAACACACAGAAAGACAATCCGGCGCCCCCGCAGGGCGGCGCGGATCTCCACTTCTGCTTCGAGCATCGCCTGCTGGCCAAGCTCGGGATCGCCGCCGGACCCGAGCCCTTTTGTCAGGTTGCGGCCGAGTTGGATTTTCTCCCCGGCGACACAGGCCGAAAGGGTGCGGACGTCGGTGTTGAGCGCAAGCAGTTCGGCGCCTTCGGTGCCATCAAGGGCGACGCGCTCAAGCATGTTGGCGCCGGCCCCGCCGAGGCCGATGATCTTGACTGCGGAACTGGGGAGGGTTTGCTGGGGATTGCGATGGTAGGGAATCATAGGGGGGAGTTGGTTGAAGTTAGAAAGTCAGACAACGTGGAAGCGAGGAAACGAGCGAGTGAGGGGTGGGTGGGTCAGGGGGTGAGTGATGCAGCGATGAAGGATGGATTATTTGCCGAAGGGCCAGAAGAGGCGGAAGATTTTGCCGAAGAGTCCGGGTGGCGTGGCGCGTTCGGTTTCGAGGATTTGGGCGTAACGGATCAGGCCGATGGCGGTGGCGTAATGGGGATCCTTGAAACTGGCCTGCACCCCGCTGATTTCCGGCGGCTCGGGGCGATAGATGTCACGCCCGAAGACCTCGAAGGCCAACTCGCTGAAGCCCCGCATCAGGCTGGTGCCACCGGTTAGAAAAATGCCGGCGCCAATGGCCTTGACGGAATCCTCCGGCAAGCGCTGGCGGACGAGGCGGAGGGTTTCCTCGAGCCGTTGCCGGATGATTTCGTTAAGGATGTTGCGACTGACTTCGACTTCCGCGAAACCACGATCATCCACGAGCTTGGCGGTGCCCACCGAACGGGCCGGGTCGGCGGAGGCATCGCCCTCCATGATCTTGAGATGCTCGGATTTGGAGAATGGCAAGCCGGTGACGAGGTGGATGTCGTTGGTGATGTGATCGCCACCCACCGGGATACAACCGGACGCGGCAATGGCACCATCGAGGTAGAGGGCGTAATCCGTGGTGCCGCCGCCGATGTCGATGACGAGAGCCCCGCGCTCGCGCTGTTCATGGTCGAGTGCCATCTGCGCGGTGGCGATGGGCGAGAACACGATGTCATCGACTTCGAGCGGGATTTCGCGAACGAGCCGGATGCTGTTGTGAATGCGGGCGCCGATGCCGTGAACGATGTGGAAGTCCGCCTCGACGGTCTTGCCGTAGAGCCCGATGGGACTGGCCTTGTGCTCGAGGTCGTCCAGCAGATACTTGCGGATGATCGGATGGAGATGGACGTGATCCGGCGGGATGTGAATATCCCGGGCGATGGTCCTGGCTTCCTCCACATGCTCCGGCGCGACAATGGATTGGCCTTCCGGCAGCCGAAAGGTCCCCCGGCTGTTGGTGCCCTGAATGTGGGAACCGGTGATGGCGAGGTAAACGCTGCCGATTTCCACATCGCTGGCGTCTTCCGCCTTGACCAAGGCGTCCTTGAGGCAGGCCCGGGCCTGCGGGAAGTCATGGATTTCCCCCTTGCGGACCCCGGCAGTCTTGGTGGTGCCGATGCCGAGGATCTTGACTGCGGTATCGGGCCTGACCTCGCCGACGACGATGCAGGTTTTACTGGTGCCTATTTCCAGACCAACATGAATTTTTGAGCGGCGTGCCATGGGGATGGTGAGGGTCACTCCCGATTGAGGAGGGTTTTGAGATTGCGGGTGCGGCGGGTTGGGCGGATTTCCTGAGGGACGAGGTCGGCAACGGGAATGGCCCTGGGAGGGATCAACTCGTCGTTGACGGTGATGGGGACGTTTTCCTTGGGGATCAGGTTGATGGTGGCGATGGTATAGCCTTGGTTCGCAGCATGATTGAGGGCGGCCCGCAGGTTGGCAACCTGCCGGGCATGATCGCCCAGTCCCAAGGTGGCAACCGTGCCGCCGCGGGTGGTCAGGGCCAGCGACCAGGCATTGGTTTGTTGGATGGAATCGATCCAATCGAGGGCCGCCGGAGTGCCTCCGCCAGCGGTTGTCAGGAGGCGCAGGCAACGTTGGAGTTCCGGCTGGAGGATGGTCTCGCCAGTGGCGATGGGCTCCTTGTCGCGGGCGGGGAGCACGATGATGGGAAGCAGGGCTGCGGCTTCAAACTGCCGCGCGGAACACGGGTAGGCAAAGTTGGTGCCATCCACCAGCAGCGCCCCGACCTTGCGTGCGGCAGGCAGGCCGGCGTCCGGACAGGCAAGCCACGCCCGCGGCGTGCGGGCGGTGACCCGCACCACCAGCGTGCCCGGCAGCCGCCGCCCGACACTGGCGTCCGCAATCTCCGGCAAACCGGCCAGACACTTGGCGATGGCTGCCCGATCAATCTCGAACAAATTGGCCCGCAGATTGAGGCCGGTGACTCTGACCAAATCAATTTCGTCGATGGCTTGATTCGGGTTGAGATCCACCGTTTGCAGCCGGAATTCCGGATTGTCATAGAACGCACTCCGGATGATCCACTTGAGGCCCCAGACGATGCCACCGGCGACAGCCAGCACGCAGGCGATCTTGGCGAAGCGAAAGAGGCACTTGAGAAAGCCAACACAAAAGAGGCGGGCGGACCACACGCGGGCGTGCAGCACGCTGTGGCATGCGCCGGTGCAGGGTTTGATGGTTTGACGTTTCATCGCGGTGGGTTGCCGGCTATTGGTTATCAGTTATCAGTTATCAGTTATCAGTTATCGGTTATCGGTTATCGGGGGGGGAGGGCGTCAGGCTGGCGGGCGGAGCTTGAGGGAGAGTTTGGCGATGGTGAGGCAAAGGTCCGGGAAGGAAATGCCGGTGGCCAGCGCGGCCATGGGCAACAGGCTGGTCTCGGTCATGCCGGGAATGGTGTTGGCTTCGAGGACGAAAGGGCGGTGATGTCGGTCTAACAGCACATCCACGCGCGAGTAGATCTCGATGCCCAGCGCCCGATGCGCGGCCAGGGCGGCTTGCTGGACGAGCCGGGTGGTCGCGGGGTCGAGCGCGGCGGGGCAGTGGTAGTCGCTGCCGGCCCCGCCACTCAGCCAGGGATATTTGTTAGCCATGTCATAGAACCCGTCGCGGGGCGCAATGTGAACGATGGGCAGGGCGGCATCGTTGAGAATGCCGACGGTGAGTTCCTTGCCTTCGATGAATTCCTCGACCAGGAGGTCAGGGCCAAAGCGTGCGGCATCGGCCATGGCGGCGTGGGCGTCGGCTTGCTGGCGGACGATGTGGACGCCGACGCTGGAGCCTTCGCGCGGCGGCTTGACGACAAAGGGCGCGGCGAAGGATGGCAGCCGCAGCCCGGCGGAGACCTCGACGATTTCAGCACGCGGGGTGGGAACGTGATGGGCGAGGAAGGCGGCTTTGGCGAGGTTCTTGTCGAAGGCCAGGCGGCTGCTGGCCGCGCCGGCCCCGGTGTAGGGGACGCCCATGCGCTCGAGGAGGTCCTGCACCTGGCCGTCTTCACCAAAGGTGCCGTGAATGACATTGAAGACGAGATCGGTGCCGGGCGGGAGGTCGATGGTGGTGCCGGTGACATCCACGGCCACGGCAGGGAGTCCCAGGCCGGTCAAGGCCTTGAGCACGGCCGCCCCCGAGGCAAGGGAGACCTTGCGCTCCGATCCCGGACCGCCCATGAGGACGGCAATTTTGTGAATGGTGAGCATGCGGGCGGCAGTTGTCAGTTGTCAGGGCAGAGGATCCGGCCGCTCTCCGCACTGCGGTTGGTGGCTAGAATGTGGCTTCGTCTTCGCCGAGGATTTTGACTTCGGTTTCGAGTTCGAGGTTATGGTGGTGGCGGGCATGGTGGCGGATGGAGTCGATGAGGGTGAGGATTTCGGTGGCGGTGGCACCACCCTGGTTGATGATGAAGTTGCCATGTACGGCGGAGACGGCGGCATGGCCGATGGCAGTGCCCTTGAGGCCGAGGGAGTCGATGAGTTTGCCAGCGGGAAGGTCGTCGGGATTGCGGAAGATGCAACCGGCAGAGGCGGAGACGGGCTGGGAGACGCGGCGTTTTTCGCGACACTCATCGCGGCGTTGTTGGATGTTGAGGGAGGTGTCGGGCTTGCCTTTGAAAACCGCCTGGAGGGCGAAGTTGCGGCGGAGTTCGGGGACGTTGCGGTAGTTGGCAACGATTTCCGCGCGTTCGCGGGTGCGGATGACGCCGTCCTCATCAAGGAAGGTGACGCGAACGATTTGGTCGAAGGTGTCAACGCCCATGGCGCCGGCGTTCATGCGCAGCGCGCCGCCGACATTGCCAGGAATCCCTTCCATCCACTCGAAGCCGCCCATGCCGTGACCGCCGGCAAAACTGGCAAGTTTCTTGAGGCGGACTCCCACCCCGGCCACGATGAGACCTTTGCCATCCATGGCAAGCTCAGAGAACACGCCGCCGGATGGATGGATGACGGCACCGCGGATACCGCCATCGCGGACCAACAGGTTGGAGCCGCGACCGACGACCCGCACGGGCACGCCGCGGGCGCGGCAATACTCCACGAGAAAGGCGAAGCCATAGAAGCTATGCGGCTCGAGCCAATACTGGGCAGGTCCGCCGACGAGCATGGTGGTGTGGCGTTTCATCGGCTCATAGAGGCTGCCATCGATTTCGTCGGCGGGCATGAGGGCCCGCATTTCCTCGAGGACCTTGAGGTCGGCGGCGAGGCGGCTGCCGGCTTCGTGGACGTTACCCGCCCCGAGGGTGATGAGCAGGTCGCCGGGCTTGAGGGCATTGCCGATGGCGTGATGGGCGGTGGCGAGGTCTGGCACGGAAGTGGCGGGGACGACGCCATGCCGTTGCATGGCCGCGATGAGGGTTTCGCCGGAAATACCTGGGAGCGGGGTTTCCGAGGCCGGGTAAACATCCGTGATGAAAACCCGGTCGGCGGCCTGGAGGACTTTGCCGAAGTCATCCGCGAGGGCCTGGGTGCGGGTGTAGCGGTGCGGCTGGAACAGGACGATGAGCCGACCCGGCTTGAGCGAACGGGCGGTTTGCAGCGTGGCGGCCAGTTCGGATGGATGATGGCCGTAGTCATCGATGATGCGGTAGTGGGGCGAGAGGTACTTGGTCTCGAAGCGGCGCTTGGCCCCGGCGAAGGTGGCCAGGGCGCGGGCGACCAGCGCGAACTCGGCCCCACAGTTGTCGGCCAGGGCAATCGCGGCCAAGGCGTTGAGGATGTTGTGGTTGCCGGGAATGCCGAGTTCGATGTCGCCGAGGATCTGGCCGTGTTTGGCCACGGTAAAGGCGGATGAGCCCTTGAGATCGCGGACCCCGGTGGCGGTGTAATCGGCATCCTCCCAGCCGTAGGAAACGGCATTCGCCCGCCCGGCACCCACGTCGTGGGCGACGGGATCTTCAGCGCAATAGACCAGCGTGCCGGTGGTTTGATCGGCAAGGGTGGTGAAGACTTCGCGGAGGTGCTCGAGGTCCCGATAGAAATCAAGGTGCTCGGCCTCAATGTTGAGAATGACGGCGTGCTCGGGATGATAGAGGACCAGCGTGCCATCACTTTCATCGCCTTCCGCGACCATGAATTCGCCATCCGCCGACCAGCATGCATTGCTGCCCAGGATGGGGATTTCCGCGCCGACATAATGGCTGGGTTTCAGGCCGGCCTCACGCAGGACATGGGCGGTCATGGCGGAGGTGGTGGTCTTGCCGTGGGTGCCGGAGATGATGATGCCTTTTTGCGTGTGCAGGATGGCGGCAAGGCACTCGGCGCGGCGGAGCAGGGGAATGCCGGCCGCCATGGCGGCGGCATAGGCCGGGTTGTGCGGGCGAATGGCGGAGGAATAGACGACGAGGTCCGCGCCCTGGATCGCTTCTGCGGTATGGGGTGAGGAGAACCGCAGCCCGAGGCCCTGCATGCGCTCGGTTTCCGCCGTGGTAACGCGGTCCGACCCGCTGACTTTGTGACCCATGCCTAGCAACAGCAGCGCGAGTCCGCTCATGCCCGAGCCCGCTACCCCGATGAGGTGGAGGTGCAAGGGCGGCGCGTGCCGGGTGAGGCGTTGGGTGAGATCGGTCATGAGGCGGAGAGAGTGGTTTCGATGGCCGCGCAAACTTGCTCGGCGGCGTCCGGAATGGCTAGCACGCGGGCGGCCAGGCTCATCCGGCTGCGGGCAGCCGCGTCACCCAGCAGAGTGGTGGCAAGGGCCGCGAGGGCTGCTGCGGTTAGAGCCGGCTCCCGGACGAGCTTGGCAGCTCCGGCATGCTCGAAGACCTCGGCATTGCGCGTTTGGTGATCATCCGCAGCGAAGGGATAGGGCACGAGAATCGAGGGCCGGCCGGTGAGCGCGATTTCGGTCAGACTGGAGGCCCCCGCACGGGCAATGATGAGGTCGGCAAGCGCGTAGGCGGAGGGCATTTGATCGCAGAAACCGAGCACCTTGTAGCCGGGTCGGCCTGCGGCAATTGCGGAGACGCGGGCGAAGTCCGTGGCACCGGCGAGGTGCAGCACCTGGGTCTCGGCCGGCAACATGGCGGCGGCCTGGGCGCAGAGTTCGTTGAGGCGATGGGCACCCTGGCTGCCACCGGTGACCACAAGGGTCAGGCGAGCGGGATCGAGACCGAATCTAACAGCGGCGTCCGCCCGCGTTGGCAGGTGGAGGATTTCCGGCCGGGCCGGGGTGCCGGTGGTGACGGTGTCGCGGGCCGGGAAGAAGGACTTGGCGGCATCCAGGCCGAGGAAGACCCGGGTGCAGAACCGGCTGGTAAGCACGTTGGCGCGGCCCGGGCGGGCGTTGGAGTCGTGAATGAAGGTTTTGAGGCCGAGTTGGTGGCCGGCGTAAACCGGCGGCAGCGAGGTGAAGCCGCCCATGCCGAGCACCGCCTCTGCGGCGAAGTTGCGGATCACGCTCCGGCATTGGCGGACGGAGCCCCAGAGTTTCCACAAGAACGGCAGCATGCGGAGGGACCGCGTGGGGGGCTTGGCCACTGCCGGGACAGTCTCGAAGCGGAGTTGCGGGTATTTCGCGCTGGCCTCGGCATCCACCTGCTTCTCCGATATCAACAACCGCACCTCGTGGCCGCGGGTGCGCATCACCTCCGCCACGGCGATGCCGGGGAACAAGTGACCGCCCGTGCCGCCACAGGCAATGAGGATTTTACAGGACTTCGCCACGCGTGAATGAATGAAAAAACGGCCACAACGGGCGTGTCGAAATCAGTTTCACCACGCCTTGCGGGTGATTTAAAACAAATCCTGACAATCCGGCAAACCATAAAGCGTGCCGAAGCAAATTTTTTTTGGGGGGGCTCACCGGTGCCTGCGGCCCTGGTCAGCCATGAACCATGCTTCGACCTTGGCGCGGGCCCAGGGGGTTTTGCGGAGGAAGGTGAGGCTGGACTTGAGGCTCGGCTCGAAGAGAAAACAGCGGATGGGAATGCGCCGGGCCATTGCCTCCCAGCCGTGGCCGTCCACCAGGCATTTCACGATGGTTTCCAAGGTGATGCCATGCAATGGGTCATTGGGATGGGACGCGGGCGATGGCATGGACAGGACGGGTGCAAGGGCTACTTTTTCCAGACCCGGAGCAGTGAACAAGCGGGGCGAGGGAGGAACCTCCGGGAAGCTCTCATGAGTTGCGTGGGCATCTGCGGCGGTACGTGGGAACAAGGCGCGCTTTGTCAAGGGCGTGAAAATCCGGCCCCAGTCCCTGCTCCAGGCCGGTTCTGTTGGTGACGACCGGGCTTTTGAAAGGGTGCGGGCCGTTGGTCCGCTGCCGGCTCGCTGGCGGCGTGGTCGGACTGCGCAGGCGGCGCTGAGGCGGCTGGCTTATCGCGGCGGTCCGTGATTGATTGATGAGTGCCGATGATTGCCTGCCAGCAAGACCATGGGACAGGAAAATTGAGCCGAGCAGGCCGCAAGGAAGTGCGTCATACCAATCCGTCAGGGCCATCTTTCGATAATGGGAGACTCCAGCCATTTGGGATTCGCTTGGTCGATTCCGTCTTCCCGTGCGAACCAGCCGCAGCGGTATCTCCGGGTGAGGCGGCATTGAGGCGTAGCTCCCGGACGGCAATTCCCCGGCAGTCATAACAAATATCAGAATCTGCTTGACGTGTCCCTCCATAATGTGCACACCCGGCGCGAGGAACACCTCGAAGCCAACCACCCCAACAATCATGAAATCGATCAAAAATCTGACCCGGTTCACCTACGAGACCACCGCATTCCTAGGCTGGCGGCTTACCATCAGCCGTGGCGGGACGGTTTTCACGAAGTATTTCTCCGACAAGAAATACGGCGATGAGAAGAAATCGTTTGCCGCGGGTGAGACCGCCTTGGCTGGTTTGAAAGCGCTGCTTGATGGTTCCAAGCGGGTGAAGGGCAAGCATACGGCAGCGGTCATCCGCAAGGTGGAAAAGCTGCTGGAGAAGGCATAGGCCGCTGTTTCGGGCCCTTGATCCCCGCCTCGGCTGCTCAAGGCGCAGCACTCCCTATAGCAATTTTCCGGCAGCCGCGAGCAGGGAGGAGCGGTGATCCACGACAACCTCGTCCGCTGAGTTCACAGGGCTCGGATGTTCCCGACATTGGGGCTTGCCAGAGGCTTGCCTGCCACCTAATCTCCGGCGTGGTGACCATGCTAACCTTTCTGCTTGCCCTGTTGCTGGCACTCCCGTTGCTCGCGGCCCCGGGTGCGGCGGACGAGATGCTCGCCTCATTCCAAACCAAAGTCGCAAACGGGGAGGATTACGACGAACTGTTTGCAGCCATCGCAGACATGCCCGGCGCCGAGCAAAAACTCCTCATTGCGGAAATCGACAAGACCTGGTCCCGGCTGCGCGATGACTACCTCAAACAGCTTGCTCTAACAGCCAACACACTGAGCGGCAAGAAGAACGACACCCGCCAGGAAATCCGCAAACACCGCGACGCCTTCAAGGAAGTCTATGCCATGGATGAGGCGGCGATGAAGCCGCTGCTCAAATCCACCAGCATGCCCGCCATCGAGGCGCTGCGCAAACTCCTCAGTCCCGATCCGGCGCAAATCATTGAGGCGGGCGGGGAGAAATTGCACGCCCAGCGCAAGCTGGTGACGGCCCTCGCCACGTTCCGTGACGGCACTCTCAACGCGATGATTTCTACCAAGCCGGTCGATTCCGCCAGCACCCTGGCCACTTCGGAGCAGGCGGCGGCGGCGGGGATTGGCGGTTTCGAGCGCAGCGATTTGAAAATCCTCGCGCAAAACCGCAAGGTTGCCAAAGACCGGGAAATCCCGGAAGCGGAGGCACGCGGCATCGAGGAATGCAACGAACTGCGGATGCTGGTAGGACTCAACGCCTTGTTCCTCGATCCCAAACTCTGCGAGGCCGCACGCGATCACTCGAAGGATATGGCGGAACAAGGGTTCTTCGCGCATGAATCCCCGGTTCCAGGCAAGAAACTGCCATGGGACCGGGCGAAAAACTTTGGCACCTCGGCCTCGGCCGAAAACATCTTCATGGGCAGTGGCGATCCGCATGCCGCCAACCTGGGATGGTTTTACTCGCCGGGGCATCACAAGAACATGTTCAGCCCGGGGCATCTGCGCATGGGTCTGGGTTGCAGCGGCAGCCACTGGACTCAGATGTTCGGACGCTGAGATTGGCAGTCGGCAGGATTCCGTCACCTCAATGGGGATGGCGGCGAGGCGCTTGGCGGCCTGCTGGGGTGGGTTCGTCGCCAAGGATTTTATCGATCTCCGCCACGCGTTCCCAAGGGCAGCGTTTGCGTTGATACTTCCGCCAGACGATGTCGCGAAGGGCACGCCAGACGGCCTCGGGAACCTGCTCGGGTTCGAGTTTCTCCCAATCAGGATCGGTTTTCAGGGTAGTGAGGATGCTCCAGCGGTCTCCATGGTGGGAGGCTCTGAAGTACCTCAGTCCGGCAGCGCTGCGTTCGTGCCATTCGTGGCTTTCCATGGCGGGAGGGTGCCGCAACGCCGCCCGGGAGGCAAGACCGGAAAGAGCAGGCGGCGTGATTCATCGCGCTTCCAAATTCTTGCGGCGGCATTAGAGTCGGCAGGTGAGCAACGCGGGGCAGCGCCACAGTTCGTTGAAGGAATGGCTGGTGGCCATGGCCTCCAACGTGCTCGACTTCATCTATACGCCGCAGTGTGAGCTTTGCGGCAAGGTGCTGAAACACGGCCGCTCGCTGTGTGAGTGCTGCGATGGGGAACTGCCGCGCTTGAGGTCACCCTTTTGCGAGCAATGCGCCGAGCCGTTCGATGGAAAGATCGAGGGCAAGTTCCAATGCCCCAATTGCAGCGAGCTTGCATTCTCCTTTGAGTTTGCCCGCTCGGCGATGATTTGCGACGCCCGCACCCGGGACTTGGTGCATCAGTTGAAATACCACCGGGCCATTCATCTGGCGGAGGAGTTGGGGCGCCTGGCGGCGGAAGCCTTCACGGACGAGCGGTTCCGGCCCGCCCTCGCAGCCGGGTGGCCGCTCGTGCCGGTACCCCTGCACCGCTCCCGATTCCAACATCGGAATTTCAACCAAGCCGCGGAAATCGCCCGGGTGGCCGCCAACCACACCGGCCTGCCGGTGCTGGCGGCACTCAAGCGCAGCCGCGCCACGGACACCCAGACCTTGCTAGGCAGGCAGGAGCGGCTCAAGAACCTCCATGGGGCCTTCGCGCTAACAAGAGCAGGCCGACGGCAGCTTGAACAATCCGCCGCAGGCGTGATTCTCATCGATGATGTTCTAACCACCGGATCGACGGCGGAGGCCTGCGCCTCAACCCTCCGGCGTGCGGGGTTCAAGACCGTGCTGGCGGTGACGGTCATGCGGGGGTAAGCGGAGGCCGCCGGGTAACTCATCCCCAAGACCAGGAACGCAAAGCGGATTACCACCTAACTGAGGAAGATGCTGATCACCATCTGCAGGGGTTTCAGTGGTACACATTGCCTCAGTGGCAAAAAATCCCCCTGCGGAATCACCGCAAGGTCCCTGACTTGACGCGCATGGCCCGGAGGGGCGGCACGCCGCCTCAGGACATGCCGGCCAGGCGATGATTGAGGGCGACCGAGCGGCGCAGAGCACGCATCACATCGACGAGGGGGCGTTGGGTTTGCACCGTCTCGGCACAGGGCTTGTCAATATAGGCGTTGCGGCTCACATAGCGGCCGATTTCGCTGTAAAGTTGGCGCATGCGGGTATCTAACAGTCCGATCTCGGCCCGGTAAGTGGAGACTTCCTTGTTGACCTCGGCAATGACTTGAAATGCGGCCGAGGCCTGCACGCGGCGCTCCACTCGCATCGCCTCCAGATCGACATCGATCGTATCGAGGGTCTTTTCGAGCGCCTCAATCTCGGTTCCCACGGTGGTACGCGCTTCCTTGTAGCCCACAAACTGCTGCTGGAGTTCGGTTAGACGGCGCTTGACGTGCTCCAGATCGTCGGAGCTGGCGGAGTTGGTGAGTTGGTCTCTGGAGAGGATTTCGAGTTTGATTCTGAGGCCATCGTAAATCCGGCGGATGCCGCGGGCGTTGGTGACGATTTCATCGCGCTGATGGGAAAGGCTTTCGAGTTTGGCGAGGACGGCGAGGCGTTCCTCGAAAAGCTCCGGTTGCAGGGCGGGCGAGGAGCTGAGCAGGTTGGAGCGTTCCTCGTGAGCGGCTTCGAGGCGTTTTTCGCATTGGGCGAGGCGGTCGCTCACGGTTTCGTGCTCTTTGGTGAGTTTGCGGAGATTCCAGTATTCGATGGAGAGTTTTTCGATGGAATCCACTTTCTCCCAGACCTCCCTGCCGAGGTGGGCTTCGGCCTCGCGGAGGAGGTGCATTTCACTGGCGGCATCGCCCATGCGTTGGTTGCGGCGGAAAATTCCAAAGGCCTGGGCGAAACGGGCGATGAAATATCGGGTGGTGGTCATGGGAATGGGAGCCGGTTAGCGGGAAAGGTGGGTTCAGCGGAAGAGCTGGTGTTGAAGCATGGCGATTACCGAAAGGGAGTGGCTGGGAGAAGTCAGTGCGGGGGGACCGGGCGGGGGGGTGGGGTGGCGCGCTTTCTGGTCGGAGCGGCGGTGCCCAGCAGCATGGAAACTTCCGGGGGGGTGAGCACCGCCCATTGGCCGGGCTCCAGATCGCCGAGCCACAACTGGCCGATCCTGACGCGCAACAGCTTGGTGACGGTGTAGCCCATGGTCTCAAACATCAGGCGAATCTGGCGTTTGGCGCCGTGCTCCAGCACCACCTTGATGCGGCGGGCGGAAAGGCGCTCGATGGCCTTGGCGCGGAGTTTGCCGCCTTCGGTATAGACCCCTGCCAGAAACTGATCGAGATGGACGTTCTCAAATGCCTGATTCGCAGTGACCAGATATTCCTTTTCAACCGCTTTGGACGGGTGCATCAGCCGTTGCGAGAGATCGCCGTCGTTGGTCAGAATCAGCAATCCTTCCGATTCGCGGTCGAGCCGGCCGACATGGTGCAGCGCATGGAGCGAGGCTGGCAGCAGCGCGTAAATGGTATCCCGCCCGAGTTCATCTTCACGCGAGCAAACGTAGCCACGGGGTTTGTGAAAGGCCACGATGGTGACCTCGCGTGGGGCCACCCGGCGGCCATCCACCTTGACGTGATCGCCCGGCTGGATGCGGGTGCCAAGGTTGCTGCAGGGGTTGCCATTGACCTCAACGCGAGCGGACTGGATCAATTCATCGCAGGCCCGGCGGGAGCCAACCGCGCAGGAAGCGAGGTACTTGTTGAGGCGGGTTCCGGCTTGCATGGGGGGGTGGACTTGAAATAGAAAAGGCGCGGAGCCTGGCAGGATCCGCGCGTGGAGAAGATGGCAAGCAGCGGGGCGACTAACCCTCGTGTTTCGTCTTCGGAAGACCCACCGGAGAGCGGCCGGCTTTCCACTCGCCGCGCTCCTTGAGGAGTTTGACGCGCTCGAAGCGTTTGAGGACGGAGCGTTTGCCGCCGACAGTGGCACTGGACTTGAGGCTGTTGTGCTTGGACATCGTGGGGAGAGGGATGGAATCGCGGGGCGCGGAGATTGACCCGCCCCGCGGCGGATGGCAAGGCAAAAATACCAAAGAATGCAAAACCCAGGTGCTGGCGGCCAGGGCCTCCCGCAGGCGAGGCACGCCAACTTGCCGGATGGCGCGGGCGTCATGGTTCACCTCGAGGTATGGCTCAAGCAGTTTTTTGATAATGCACCTGGAGCCATCGCCTGGTGAACATCGCCTGGTGAAGATAGGTTTCCCCCCGCTTTTCCAAGGACTTTGTTGAAAAGCTCCTGATCTCCGGCTGAGGTGCCAGTCCCGGCAGAGGCCCCCTCACTCCCGATCTCCTGTTGCACGCGCTGGCTTTGCGGGCACCCCGCCAGCAAGTTCCTGGCACCGATTGTCATGGGTCGGTCTAACAGTGAAAAAAAGACCTTGCCTCGACCCGCACCATCGCACTAATCTGAAGCCACCGGTTCCATCCGCCATCCGCAGGCACAGCCCACCAGCCCATCACACCTATGCAAACACGACGCCGCTTCCTCCAACACAGCACCACGGCCCTGGCCGGTGGGGCGCTCATTCCCCAACTCTTCGCCGCACCCACCAAAGCCGGCATCCGCATCGGAGCACGCCACTTCGGCAGCGACTTCGCGGCCGCCAAGCGTGCCGGCATGGACGGGTTGGAACTCGGCGTCGGCGGCCCGGCGGAGCGACTTTCCATCGCCGATCCCGCCACCCGCCAGAAGATCAAGGACGGCATGCAAGCCAGCGGGCTGGCCACCAGTTCCTTCTCGCTCGATTTGCTCAACGGCCATCCGCTCTTCAGCGCGCCGCAGGCACCCGCGTGGGTGGAGCAAAGCATCGCCGCCGCCCAGGATGTCGGCGCGGCCGGATTGCTCGTGCCGTTTTTCGGCGAGGCGCATCTGCTGCAGGGCAAGGACTGGAAAAATGACGCGCTGGACGCGCTGGTCGTGCGCCTCAAAGCCCTGGCACCCAAGGCGCAGGCCGCCGGCGTTTGCCTCGGCATCGAGTGCTCGCTGAGCGCGAAGCAGTATCTGGAGTTGCTCGACCGCGTCGGCAGCGAGGCGGTCAAGGCATACTACGACATCGGCAATTCGACCGACGCCGGCTTCGACGTGCCAGCCGATCTGCGGGCCCTCAAGGGCCGCCTCGGAATGATTCATTTCAAGGACGGACCCAGTTACCTCGGTGAGGGCAAGGTGAAGATGCAACCGGTGGCCGAAGCCATCCAAGCCATCGGCTACCAGGGATGGATTGTGTTGGAGACTGCCAATCCGTCGCAGCATGCCGAGGCGGACTGCCAGCGCAACGCGGAATTCATCCGCAAACTGGGACTGTAATCAGCAACAGCAGAAGATCCCTTCCCTTTCCTGTGGTTATGACGTACCCATGCACCCCCTGACTTTCAAGCATCTTCACACGCCTTGGCTGTTCCAGGGTGTGGACACCCCACCAGCAGCTCTCTAGCAAGCACGCCGCGGCTTTCCCAAGTGGCGGCCCCTTCCATCACCAACCATCACCAACCATCACCAACCATCACCAACCATCACCAACCATGACAACCATGACAACCAAGACAACCAAGCAAACCAAGCAAACCGTTATCAATCGCCGCTCATTTCTGGGAACCTCCACGCTGGCGGGAGCCAGCTTGGCCGCCGGCTCGCTCTTTGCCGTGAACATCACGGAAAACACCAAGAAGCTCAAAGTCGGCCTGATCGGCTGTGGTGGACGCGGCAGCGGTGCCCTCAATGATTTCCTTGAAGCCTGCAAAGTGCTCGGCATCCAAGGCGAGCTGGTCGCCACCGCCGACGCCTTCAAGGCCAATGCCGAAGGGGTCGGCAAGAACCGCGGCCTCGCGGCGGAGCGTTGCTTCGGCGGCTACGATGCCTATCAAAAAGTGGTGGCCTCCGATTGTGACTTCGTGCTGATGGCGACGCCGCCCGCATTCCGGCCGGTTCATCTCGCCGCAGCGGTCGAAGCCGGCAAGCACTGCTTCATCGAAAAACCCGTGGCTGTCGATCCCGCAGGCGCCCGCTCGGTCATCGCCACTGGCGAAAAGGCCAAGGCCAAGGGCTTGGCCGTCGTCGCCGGCACCCAGCGCCGCCACATGGCCGACTACTTGCGCAACAAGGCGATGATCGATGCCGGGGCGATCGGGAAAATCAAGGGTGGCGTGGTGCAATGGAACGGCACGGTGCCATGGATCAAACGCCGCAATGAGGGCGAATCCGATGCCTCGTATCTAACCCGCAACTGGGTCAACTTCACCGAACTTTCCGGCGACCACATCGTCGAACAGCACGTCCACAATCTCGACGTCGCCGTCTGGTTCCTCGGGCGCCTGCCCCTGGCCGCTGTCGGCTTCGGCGGCCGGGCCCGGCGCGAAACCGGCAACATGTTCGATTTCTTTAGCATCGATTATGACTTCGGTGACGACGTTCACATCCACAGCCAGTGCCGACAACTCGCCGGCACCTACCAACATGTCGGCGAAATGTTCACCGGCACCGAAGGCGCCTGTTACGGTGGTGGCAAGGTCAACGGCAAGCAGGTCACGATTCCGGCCATCAAAGTCGATACGGACAACGGGATGGTCCAGGAGCATGTGGACTTGATCCGGAGTGCCATGACCGGCCAGCCGCTTAACGACGCCAAGAGCATCGCCGAGTCCACCTTGGTCGCCATCATGGGCCGGATTTCCGCCTACACCGGCGAACTGGTCCGCTGGAACGATCTGGTGAAGAACGAGAATTCGCCATTCTTCAATCTGGCCTGCACGCCCGCAGCCATTGACTTCGAAAGCGGGCCGATCAAGCTTCCTGCGGAAGTTCCGTCGGTGCCCGGCAAGGCATGAGCCCCCGGCTGCTTCCCGGTCTCCGATTCAGCCATCGGCTTTTCCGCTGGCGAGGGTCTCCCGATGGCGAATTTCCAGCCATTGAAGGGGTGTCGAACCACGCCCGTGCACTACATGTCAGGCAAACAATCAGGAGTCCACTTGACACTTCGCACATCGAATCGGGATCTCGGGATTGACGGGTGCTCGACGCCATGCACATGAACGCCTAGCGTGCTCAAGATCGCCCCCTGCTCATGGGTGCGCTCCGCGATCGTCAACAACGCCGCCGCTCGGCACCGTTGCAGGGTCTGTTCGTCACGGCAGCGGACCTGCGTCCCGATCCAAGCGCAGGCCTGCTCCATGTCGAAATCCATCGCGGTTCCCGCCCGATGGTTGATCGCACCCTGACTGCGCTCTTCGACCAGCTCAAGGAAATCGGAATGTTACAAGATACTCGTCCGCCGCCTCCACCCAGGCAATGGAAATTTTGAGTTTCACTGCTAAGAAGTTACTACTCGGGTAGCCCCACCACGGGGCGACCCTTGATCGCAGAGTGGATTTTGCTTTCACGAGCGCCAGCGGACGATAAATTGTGTGGTGATTGGATTCACACTGCTCGATCAGTGCGCAGCGTCGCCAGCACACAGTCGCGGGCTCGCTTGCGTTTCAGCGCATCCGCTCCATCAAGGTCCACGGTGCATTCGATGACTTCATCGCAGCGATCAAAGGGCAGGCCCTCCGCCAGCACATCGTCTAGTGTCACATGCAGCACGACGGCTTCGGTGCGGGGGTGACGCCAGAGGCGGGAGGTGTTGCCGGCCAGGCTGTCACATGGAACTCCCAAGGGCAAGCTGTTGAGCCACACACCTTGACGGCTGGCTAGTCCGACGTTGCAGCGAGCTGTGCTCAGCTTTTTGGCCACGGCCAAATCACCTGCCTCACCGAGCAGCACGGTGAGGTGTACTCGGCCAGTTTCGCCTTCGGGAAACAAGGACTCCACAACGGCCTCCCCCACGGGCCTGGAGGGCACGCAGCGGGGCTCCATGTGAAGGATGATGCCGGGCTCGGAATTCACCTCCAGCACGGCAATCTCCTGCTGGTCCGGCAGTTTGCCCAGGTCCGCAGCGATAATGTCGAGGCCGGCGATGTCGAGACCTACGATGTCGGTCGCATTCACCGCCATGCGGGCGACTTCAGGATGAACGAGGTCTGTTTGATCGAGATGCACACCGTCGTTGCGCAGGTAGATGTCGGGCTTCAGCCGCACGGTCTCGTTTTCAGCAGGCACGGAGTCGTGCGTGCGATGGTCCTCGGTGAGCTGCGGCCACTCGCCCGTCTGCTGATGCACCAGCACGAATGGCGAGACGTAATCCGCGCCTCGACGCGCGTCGTAATTTGCTTCTTCGATGAGGTCCAGCAGCGTAGTTCTGCCATCGCCGACGACGAACCAGGGCTCGCGCCGCACGGCCGCGATGAGGCGTCCGCCGATGACCAGCAGGCGGAACAGATGACCGTTCACATGATGTTCGACAAGCACGGAATCGCTCCAGTTGCGGGCCTCGGCATAGGCTTGCCGCACCCCGGCATCGGTGTTGACGCGCATCGTCACTCCATTGCCATAGTCACCGTCCTGCGGCTTCACTACGACGGGAAACGCCAGCTCATGCGCAGCCATCACCGCATCTTCGGCATCGGTCACGGCACGACCCCGCGGCACGGGGATGCCCATCTCGGCGATAAGATTTTTTGTGAGAGTTTTGTCTGCCGCGATGCCGTTGGCAATGAGTCCTGTGCGACCGGTCGTCGCACGCTGGATTCGCCGTTGCAGGCAGCCCTGGCCAAGCTGCACCAGGCTTTCCGAATCCAGCCGGTAAAACGGAATGCCTCGTGCGCGGGCGGCATGGGCTGCGGGTCGTGTCGAGTTGCCGAGACGCGCATCGTAGGCGAGATCACAGAACGCCGCCCACTCACGCGGTAGATCCAGCGTCTCGCCCCGTCCCAGCGCATTCAGCCACCGCAGGGCAAGGTCGAGCGCGGCCCTGCCGACGAGTTCCTCTTCATACTCGACAACGAGCAGCGCCCTGTGCGGTGCGGCTCCCTCGTGCATCTCGTGGAAGCACACCGGCGAGCGTCCTTCGCGTTGGATCTTGATCATCGCCCCGGCAAGCCATGCCGCAGCACCAGACGCCGCCGCACCGGTGCCTTCGACCTTCTGCGCACGCAGCAGTTCATCGGCAGCGTGCCAGTCATCAAGTACGAACAGAGATGCGTCCACTTCCATCTGAAGCACCGGACAGGCAGACCAGATGTTCGGACCCTGCAAAATGTGGAGCGAGCATATTTTCAGCATGACGTGATGGGAGAGGAAACGTTGCTCAAGGTGCCGGACTCACTTCAAATATCACCTCGCCGCGGCCATCCGGCCAGGCCACGATCCGCCAGCCCTCGAATCGCGAGCGCCACGCCCCGCTGCCGGGGCGGCTTGCCCCCATGAACACGCGCCACAGACCGAGCTGACGGTTCTGCCCGGGAAAGGCAAAGCACACCACGTTGATCGGTCCCGCAGGTTGGGCAGCGGCTGCAGGCAGCGCCGAGTGAAGGCGCTTCGGCAGGGACAAGCGATCACCCTGGCGGATCAATCGCGCCCACACATTACTGCGTGTCTGGCCGCTGCGTTTCATGGCGGCCATATCAATGAGCAGTGAGTCCGATCCTGTCACCCCCGTGATGACACCCGAGGCCAGATCCACCTCCACAGCAGCATCCTCACCCACGCCGAGACCGAGCCTGCGGCCGGAGTTCTCCAGCGCCACGACGAGCCGCGCCACCCGGTCACGCTCAAAGAAATGCGAGTCCGTAATCGCCCACGGCAGGAATGCCATGCCCTGGCCCATGCGTGGCACCTGCCCGGGGCGGCTCGTGTCATTGAGCGAGTCGGCGTTGCCTCCATCCAGCAGCATCCGCTCCCCCATCATCGCAGTACCAGCACTGCCGCCAGCGATCACACCGCCGCGTCCCAGCAGTCGCTTCAGCGCCAGCCACTCTGGCGTCTCCCTGCCGCCGGGGCGATAGCGCACCGCGATTGACTCCTGCTTGCCACCCGTGAAAAAAATGCCCGTCGCGCGGTCAAAGGCCGCCACGGTTTGCGCGGTCGAATGCGAGCGCCGGATCAAATCCACCGGCACCTCCGGAGCCCAGGCACGCAGGGCTTCTGTTTTGTCGATCTCTTCATCCGACCGGTCCTTCACGGAGGTGATCGCAGTCGTCGCGATTACGATTCGTGCCGCACCTGGCTTGGAGGCCAGGGCTAAAAAGCGCTCGAAAACCGGACGCAGATCATTGTCCAATCCGCCGCCGATGATGAGCAGATGCCCGGCTTGTGTGGAGGCGTGCTGCAGGTTGCGGCACCCCGTGCTCATCAGCATCGCGGCCATCAGCACGCCCGTTGCTGCGCGTGCTGAAAAAGACAGTTGTCGGGAAAGAGACGCCTTCACGGCCAGGAGCAGGTTCATGGGCTGCGCCTTTCATCGCAGAGGCGGTTCACAGGGTCAAGACTGACTGCTAGGAATATGCTTTGGGGGTGAAGACCGTTGAAAGAGCCGGTGGCCGGACCCTGGTCCTTATGCTGAAACTTCCAGCCATTGTGAGTCCCTTTTCGCCCTGAATCCCTTGCCAGCGTTGAATTCCAGCAGATTTTCATTATTCCATAATGTAGGCCGGATATTCAAACATCGGATTAAAACAAGTGTTTGCAGGTAAGCGATTAGCGTTATCATTGCGTGGTCATGTTCATTTCACGCGTTCACTCCAAGGGAAAAGACGGTCGCCAATACGTCTCGGTGCTCCTCCGGCAATCCAAGCACGTCGGCAAGTCCGTCGTCTCCAAAGCCCTGGCCATCCTCACCGAACTCCCGGACTGGCCCATTGCCGTCGTCGAGCGTGCCGTCAAACACGGGCACCTGGAGATCCGTCCCTGGTATGTGATCACCGAGGACAACACCCGGGCGCACGCGCTCACGGCGATGCTGGCCCTCAAGATCCGGCGGCGTCTGCAAAGCGCCTGGGAGCCGCTCAACCTCACCGTGGGGAGGAAGGCCTCGCGGAACTCTCCAACCTCTGCGTGATGGAACTCTATGAGACCGCCACGGGCCAAACCGTGAGCCGCCAGATTCCCGATCCCACGGTCGGCCAGGCCAGCTTGCTGGCGGCCTTGGGCGTGGAATTGCCGGAGAAAGCCCCCCCGGCCGGGCCGGTTGTAGTTACGAGGGTGGAGTCCACATTGCAGGTGAGCAAATTGATCAATAACCCTCGGGTGTGGAAAGATCGGTAGCACCCGAGAGCATCCCGAGATACGGTGCCGCCAATTTTGCAAAGTCGGCGGCATCGGTTTGGCGGATATATTGCCCGTCACTGTGCCTGACCGCCACCTCGGCAAGTTGCGGAGACAGCGGCACATGAACCTATGTTGGCTGCAAGGCCGTGGCCACGCCGCGGGTCGCGGCCCGGATGTCAGCCGCTTGCAACAACGCGGAAACCATGACGATGCGGCGGGCCCCGGCAGCAAGCACCTGCGGGAGATTGCCGGGATGAATTCCGCCGATGCAAAACGCGGGGATCTTGGCACCGACGTCGCGTTCCATCATGGCGATGTCACCGAGGCCGATGGCCGGTCGGCCGGCCTTGGTGGGAGTTGGATAGAGCGGTCCGAAGCCGATATAATCAAAGCCCTCCGCCAACGCTGCCCGGGCCTGGGCCAGCGAATGGGTGGAGCGGCCGACCAGCAGGCCATGGCCAATTAGGGCGCGGGTCTCCGTCAGCGAGCCATCGTCCTGGCCGAGGTGGACCCCATCGGCACCAAGGGCGGCGGCAAGCGCGGGATGATCGTTCAAAATAAAGGGCACCCCGGCAGCCCGGCACAGCGGCAGCACCCGCCGGGCGACACTTTCAATCACGGCCAGCGGCTGGCTTTTCGCACGCAGTTGGAGCAGGTCCGCACCACCGGCAAGCAACGCCGCGGTGACCTCTTCCGCCGCAGTTGCCTGAACATAACCGAGGTCAAGAATGCAGTAAAGGCAGGGGTCGCGGGTCATGGGTCACGGGTCATGGGTCATGATGGAATCGATGGTCCGAACAAACGGCTTGCCAACTGCATCCTTCGCGAAGAAATCCCCAAGGATAACCCAATTCCAAACGACTTCGGCGAGACGCATTGCCTTCCGGTGGATCTCCAGATCATGCAATGACTTGCTCATTTCACCCATAACTCGTAACTCATAATTCATAACTCATAACTCACAACTCCTGACCCGTAACTCAAAGTTTGCGCTCTGCAAGGTATCTGGCGACCCAGCCGATGTCATACTTGCCGGCGATGAAGTCCGGGTGGGCGATGATTTCCTGTTGGAAGGGGATGGTGGTCTTGATGCCGCGAATCATGAACTCGCCGAGCGCGCGTTGCATGCGGACAATGGCAATCTCACGGGTGGAACCGGTGACGATGAGCTTGGCGATCATCGAGTCGTAATGGGGCGGGACGGTATAGCCGGCGTACACATGGGTATCCACCCGGACGCCTTTGCCGCCGGGGGCAAACCACAACTCGATGGTGCCGGCACAGGGGGCGAAGTTATGGTAGGGATCTTCCGCGTTGATGCGGCACTCGATGGCGTGGCCGCGCGGCGAGGATTTGTAAACATGATGCGAGAGCGCCTCCCCCGCCGCGACGCGGATTTGTTCCTTGATGAGTTCGCAACCCATGACTTCCTCGGTGATCGGGTGCTCGACCTGAATCCGGGTGTTCATTTCCATGAAGTAGAAATTCTCCGCGGCGGCATCGACGAGATACTCGATGGTGCCGGCATTCTGGTAGTCGATGGCGCGGATGAGCTTGACCGACGCCTCGCCCATCCGCGCCCGCAACTCCGGCGTGAGCAGGGGCGAGGGGCATTCCTCGATGATTTTCTGGTGGCGCCGCTGCATCGAGCAATCGCGCTCGCCCAGGTGGATGAAGTTGCCATGCGAATCGCCGAACACCTGGAATTCCACATGGTGCGGGTTGGTGACGAGTTTCTCGAGGTAACACCCGCCATTGCCAAAGGCCACCAGCGCTTCGTTGGAGGCGGCATAAAAAAGGTTGATGAAATCCGCCGCCTTGAAACACGAGCGCATGCCACGGCCGCCACCACCGGCGGTGGCCTTGATCATGACCGGAAAGCCGAGGCGCCCGGCCTCGGCGAGGGCAGCCTCGGGATCACGCATGATCTCCGAGCCGGGAGTGACCGGCACGCCATTGGCACGGGCCGTGGCACGGGCCGTGGCCTTGTCGCCCATCATGGCAATGATTTCCGCAGAGGGACCGATGAAAGTGAAGCCGGAGGCCGCACAAATCTGGGCGAAGCGGGCATTTTCCGCCAGGAACCCATAGCCCGGATGGATCGCTTCGGCACCGGTGATTTCGGCGGCGGCGATGATCCGGTCCGGCATCAGATAGGACTTCTTGCTCGGGGCCGGCCCGATGCAGACCGCTTCATCGGCAAGCTGGACGTGCATCGAATCAACGTCCGCCTCCGAGTACACGGCGACCGACTCGACGCCGAGTTCGCGGCAGGCCCGCACGACGCGCAGGGCGATTTCACCTCGATTGGCGACCAGGACGCGCTTGAACATGCAGTGGTGGGATGTGGGTTGGGAACTGCCGAAGACGATCAGGCGGACTATTTGATGCGGAAGAGCACGTCGCCAAATTGGACGGGGGTGCCGTCCTCGGCGACTACCGCGCAAATCGTGCCGGCACACTCAGCCTGGATTTCGTTCATCACCTTCATCGCTTCGATGACGCACAGCGTTTGACCTACGGCAACGACGTCGCCGACCATGACGAGAGGCGGCACTTCGGGTGAGGTCTTGGCGTAAAACGTGCCGACCATCGGCGAGGTGATCTCAGTGCCTTCGGCGGCGGCAGGGACCAGTGGCGCGGCCGGGGAGAGAGTGCCAGGTGCGGCGCATGCGGTTGGGGCCGGCGCGGCGGCGCCAGGTGGCGGCAGGCTGGCAAGGAGACCGCGCAGGTCATCCCAATCCGGCCCTTTCTTGAGTTTGAGATGGAAGTCTTTGTGGGAGAGGTCGAGGAACGTGAGCCCGTGCTCGTTCATGAGTTCGACAATGCGACGGATTTCCTGGATGTCCACGGTAGGAAGAGGTTTGAGAGTTGGATGACGCAAGCGCTTCGGCAGAAACCAGCGGCGGAGCCCGGAGGCTAATCGCACCGGCGTGCTTAGTCAAGCCGTATCTGCCGCCGGCTCCGCCACGGGGGTAATCCTGCAACGACGCCGCCCGGAAAACCACGATCCGGCATGGCCGGTGGAGGGGGCAAGATGGAAATGGCTTGGCAGCAGCGAGGGAGCTGGGCGAGTATCGCGAAGAACTTGAGCAACGCATGAAGATTTCCTGGATCAGAGCTGTTTTGAGGTGGGCGCTTGGCGCCGGGTTGATGCTCGGCATGCCGTCGTGCGGGTGGCTGCCACCCAAGGCCCCACCGAGGGCGCGGATGGTGTGGTTTGACTGGGCTGACGACGGCGGTCCGGGCGAGCTGGCAGTCCGGATGAATCTCGCCAGCCAAATTGCCACCTTCGAGCGTGGTGGCAGGCCGATCGGGTGGTCCTATGTCTGCTCGGGCAAGCCGGGGCATGTGACGCCCCCCGGCAACTTCACGATCCTGGAAAAACAGGAGGTGCAGTTTTCCGACCGCTACGGATGGTTGGCTGATGTCACGGGAAAGGTGACCCTTGGGGACGCGACGCCGGCCACCCCGGTGCCTCCAGGCGAGTATTATTCACCGGCCCCGATGTATCACTGGATGCGGTTGACCACCTATGGCATCGGGATGCATGCGGGGGAAATCCGGGTGCCGGGCGTGGCGGCTTCCCATGGGTGCGTGAGACTGCCCGGGGACTTGGCGACGAAACTGTATGCGGCGGCAGTGGTCGGCACGCCGGTCACCATCATTGCGCCGGAAGGCGGCCAGCGCCAGGAAAAACGCGGAGTGAAACGGCACCACCCGAAATCCGTTAGAACTGCCGGGCGTCCCCGGCGTTCCCGTTCCCAGAGGCGTGACCATCCGCGAGACGGGCCGTGCCTCACGGGAACCATGTGACTCACCCGGCTGAGCCACAGCGGTGTGGCTAAGTCCCGGCGCGTGCTGCGGCCGGACCATCGTCCGGTCCGTCACCAGGCATAAAAATGGACGCGGCTGTGACAATTCTTTGTCTTACTTGATCATTGAATGTTGGAAGTTGAATGTTGAGTGTTGAAATCTTCGGCGTGAAGCATGGTGTAGCTGCAGCTCTCCAGGTTCAGCCACACCGCTGTGGCTAACATCTCCGACCGGATGCCACTCCCGGCACCCCCCTGAATGTGCCAGGTCATGTTCCGGGATTCACTGCCAATTCCTTGTCAATTCAAGGTCCAGCTCAGGAAGTGTGAGATTTCAAGCGGACCGGGGGACCGGACCTGACTGGAACCCAATCGCCGATGCCCGCGCATACTGCGAGCAGGCCCGGCTGGCCTCGGCTCACGGGCGGGTGATCCGCACGCGCATGAAGCAATTGGCGGCGGCGGAGCGGGGGATTTTCGCTTCGCGGGTTTGGAGGGTGCCGTTGGTGGCAAGCAGCGCATCGGTGAATCCAGGGATTGCACCCGTTTCGCCGGGGGCCTTCCACGACCCGAGCGTGGTGCTGGCCTGAGCGGTGAAGGTCAGGTCGGTGAGCGAGGTGTCGCGCTGGTATTGCAGGACGAAGTGGGTGGCAGTCGTGTGGGCCAGCGGCATGCGGGGCGCGGGATCATTGGCAATGACGGGTGAGGACCCGAAGGCGTATTCGATGAGGTTGCATCGGCCATCGTGGTCGAAATCCGCGCTCGGGTTGGAAATCGCCCCCGGTGGCAGCGCGTTGGCGGTTTCGAGGTCGGCCGCCCAGGTGAGGAAGGTTGGGGGCGGCGCATCGGCAACGTTCAGGGTTTGATAGGAAGCGGGAAAGTCGCGAGTCGAGATCACGGGCGCGACGGACATCAGGTAAGTTCCGGCGCTCGGGGTGAAGCTGCCGCTGAGCCCGGTGAGGGTCTGGGCGACCTTGTATTCCAGGGTGGACACCCCGGTGAAGGCAATGGCATCGATGAACCAGCCGACATCGTTTCCAGAGAAGGGATAATAACTGCCGGTGCTATAGCTCAGCAGGAACCGGACACGAAACGCCTTGCCGGTCATGGTGGTGAGTGCCGCGGCACGCAGGCTGAACACGGTCTCGCCGGGGCCGCCGGAGCCGGGTTGGCTGAACACCTCTTGCCACACGCCACTGTCTTCTTCCTTGATTTGGACTTTGAAGGTTTCCGAGACCGTGGCATAGCGGATGCGGCTTTGGAACGTGAGGGCTGGCGAGGCTTGTCCGTAATAGAGCGGGCTGAGCTGGAGCGATTGGCTGGCTGCGGTCGAGTTCTCGAGGTGAAACGCGGCCGCGCCCTGCTGTTTCACGGAGGTGTTGAGCACCGAGTAGCTGCCGGTGGTTGCCGACGTGATGCTGGCGGTCCTTTCGCAGTTTTCCGCAGCGGCGCTGGCGAGGGTCCAGCGGTTCCAGTGGTAGCCGCTCGCGCCGCCCACCGCCGTGAATGCCAGGGTGTGCAGGTGGCCTGCGGTGGCGGTGGCGAGGCTGGTGATCGACGGTGGGGTGTAAGTGAGTTTCAAGTCCGCCTTGGCATTCTTGGAGGCAGGCACGACGAGGGGGACGCTCTGGTTCACGTTCAATCCGGAAAAGCTGACCGTGCGGGTGGTGGCGGTACTGGGGACGGGCACGACCCAGCCGCCGCCGATGGCCGTGAGGCAGGAGTCGGTTACGCCGCTCACATTGACGGTGAGGCCGGCCAGGCCCTCGCCGAGGTCATAGCAATTGTTCGCGTTGAGGTCGTAATAGGCCACTCCGGTGCCGAGGCTGGGACTTGAGAACCGGGTGCCGAAATCCTGGGTGACGAGTTGGGGACCGGCCGCGCCATTCGTGCCGAGCGTCATCCCGACACCGATCTCGCGGAAGCTTCCGCTGTGGATGTTAGCCCGGTGGCCGCGAGGGTCCTGCATGCCGCCGCTGCCGGAGCCCCAATCGACCTGAAACCCGGCGTGGCCGTGCCAAACGCCCTTGGCATAGGCAAAAATGTTCTCGCCGGCAGTCGAGTAGGTGTAACCGGCGGCGGTGATCCTGCCAGCGAACGTGTTGGCGGGATTCGTTTCGTCGTGGGTTTGGGTGGCGTTGGCCAGCATCCATGCCGAGTGCCCCCGCGCGGCGGTGGTCAGGCTCGCGTTGGGTGCGAGCGGCGGCTGCACGCCAATGGCCCCGAACTCGCTTTGCATCAGCGCCAGATTCACGGCGAACTGGGCATAGGCGGCGATGACGTCCGGGTCCGTGGTGGCGGCAAGTCGCACCCCCTCGGCAGTAGGATTCGCCCGCGCCCGGTTGATGAACTCGATGTAAAGTTGTTCCTCGGCGGTGGGGTTGCCGAAGTTGTATGGGGTCTGCCCGGGGGCCAGCCCCGGCAGCACCATCCATCCGCCAATTGACAGAAGCAATCCGCTGGTGCGGGCGAGGAAGCGTGGGTTCATGCGTTGATTCGGTTAGGTGACCACTCGGAGGCCGCCACCCGGTGAAGACATCCTTGCCCGGGCAGCATGCACCCTCGAGCACGCCATGGGTAGCGTGGCGTTGGTGATAATCGTATCACGGTTTGAACTACACGCGGGACCAGCGTCCGGTCCCCCAGAGCCTGCCGCCGCCGGTTCACAGTGCCTGATCCCGGCGGAAAATGAGTTGGCACTGGTTGGCGTTGCAGACGAATTCGTGAATCATCCGCGCATGGGGTGTACTGTAGCGGCGGTCTGTGACCGCCGATGCCACTGAGAAGAGCCAAGGCGCTTGTCCTTTCGCATCGGCGGTCATAGACGCGCCGCTACAATTCGATGGTTGTTCTTGCGCAGGCACTTCGCACCTGGCTTGACCACAGACGGCACAGCCACTGAGAAGAGCCAAGGCGCTTGTCCTTTCGCATCGGCGGTCATAGACGCGCCGCTACAATTCGATGGTTGTTCTTGCGCAAGCACTAAGTCCCGGCGACCGCTGCGGCCGGGCAATCGCCCGATCCGTCGCCGGGATCGCGGGGTCCCGGTTCTCGGAGGCGTGCCCGCCGCGAGACGGACCGTGCCTCATGGGAACCCCGCAGTTCTAACGGTTTAGCCACAGCGGGGTGGCGGGCTGCGCCCTTCCCACCGCACTCCATACTTTGGCTTGCGCCTGGGCAGCGCAGGTATGGAGTGCGGTGGGAAGCGCAGCGCCACACCGCTTTGGCTGTGTTCCGGTACGTGCTCGGTTAGACCGTGGGTCCGGTCCGTCGCTGCGCCACCACGTCCGCTCTTGGAGCAGACCACGGGAGGACACCGCGCCACTTCGCGCATTCGACAACGAATTCGCGGAATTGCCATTGTGCCTGGGGGCGGGATGGTGTTTGATCGGGCCTGTTGGCCTGCGCATCCGGGCGGCCTTGCCCGGATGCCAGCGACCGATCGACAATTACCTAACAAAATGAACTCCGGTTTTTCAAGAACGCTGGTGGTGGTGGCGGCGGCCGTGCTTGGCACGCAGCCGTGTGTGGGCGCGCTCAAGGTGGGCGATGCCGCACCGAAGTTGCAGGTCGGGCGGTGGTTGCAGGGTGAGGCGGTGACGGATTTCGAGGGCGACAAGGTTTATATCGTCGAGTTTTGGGCGACCTGGTGCGGGCCGTGCAAGACCTCCATTCCGCACCTCAACGACCTCCACGTGCGCTTCGAGGACCAGGGCCTGGTGGTCATCGGGCAGAATGTGCTGGAGAATGACGATTCGCTGGTGGCGCCGTTTGTGCAGGGCATGGCGGGTAAGATGACTTATCGCGTGGCGATGGACGACAAGACCGACGGCGGCCGCGGGCGCATGGCCCGGAACTGGCTCGCCGCCGCGGAACAGAACGGCATCCCCTGCGCCTTTGTCATCAACAAGCAGGGGCGCATCGTTTCCATCGGCCATCCCATGTCCCTCAAGGAGGCGGACTTGGAGACCTTGCTGGCGGAGCCCGCCGCAGCGGGCAAGGCCATCGGCACTGGCCGGCCCGCCGCCGATACGAGCACCGCGCCCAGCGCCAAGGCGCAGGCGCTGGCCCGCCGCGCCGAGGCCGAGATTCGCGCCGGCGACTGGGACCGGGCGGAGGCGAGCGTCGCCGAGTTGCAGGAGGCGCTCACGGAGAAATTCCGCGACCTCGGCGGCTTGCTCAACCTTGACCTGCTGCTCGCCCGCCAGCAGAACGACGATGCGCTGCAACTCGCCAAGCTGCTGAGCGAGGATTTCAAGGGCAACCCGGTCGTGCAGATCGCCGTCGCCTCGCGCCTCGCGCGGCAACCGGGCACCAACGCCGCGCTGCTGGCCGCCGCCGAGAAAATCGCGACGCCGGTGAGTGCCGCCACCGGTGGGCAGCAAGCCGCCGCGCTGGCGACACTGGCGCGGATCGCCTTCCTGCGCGGTGACCAGCCGCGGGCCGTGGAATTCCAGACCAAGGCCGTTGGGTGCATCCCTGCCAAGGCGGATGCCACCCGGCCGCAGGCCGTGTTAGAAGCCTACCAACAAGGCCATTTGCCGGACGGCGAGGGGACTGCCAAGCCCCGTTGAGCCCGGACTGGAAACCAACATGTGAACCATTGAGTTGGCCTGGTTACCACGGATTACCCGGATCTAACGGATGAACGATCAACTCGACCCGATCATGGCCATGTACCCGCCAGGCAAACGCCGCCACTTTCACAACGCGTTGAAAATCCGGGAAATGCCCGGGTGATCCGTGGTTTCAATTTTCCTTCATCGAACGATTGCCCCGCCCAGACGCATTGCCGCCCCCACGCCTAACACCCCTGCCGATTCACTCCGCCATTTTGAAATACCGATCCCATGATTGAAGCCAAAACGCATTTTGTTCAAGCCGTTCGCGAGCGCGTCGGCGAGGTTGTCGTCGGCCAGGACGTCGTTGTCGAGCGCATGATGATCGCGCTGCTGACGGGCGGGCACCTGCTGTTGTTAGGGGTGCCTGGCACGGCCAAGACCTTGTTGGTCAACGCGGTGGCCAAGGCGGTGGATCTCAAGTTCAGCCGGGTGCAATTCACGATCGACATGTTGCCGTCCGACATCATCGGTTCGGAGCTGCTCGATCAGACCACCGGCAAATTCCGCACGCACCAGGGTCCGGTGTTCACCAACCTGCTGCTGGCCGACGAAATCAACCGGGCCGCGCCGAAAGTCCAGAGTGCCTTGCTAGAGGCGATGCAGGAGCGCAAGGTGACCATCGGCAACGCGAGCTATCCGCTGCCCGTGCCGTTTCTCGTCATCGCCACGCAGAACCCCATCGAACAGGCCGGCACCTTCGAGCTGCCCGAGGCACAGCTCGACCGGTTCATGCTGTGCCACCGGCTCAACTATCCGACGCCGACGCAAGAGGAGGAAGTACTGCGCCGACAGTTGAAGATGGGCCTCAAGCACGTCGCGGGCGGGGCGATGCCCAAGACCGCGTTCGACATGATTGGCGGCGAACCGGTGTGCCAGCTCGCCGACCTCGTCGGTGCGATGGAACAGGTCCAGGCCGTCCACGTCAGCGAGGTGTTCATGAAGCACACCGTCGAGTTTGTCCGGTTGACGCGCAGCCATCCGAGCATCGAACTCGGCTGTTCGCCGCGTGCCGGACTGGCGATCGTGCAGGCCGCGCGGGCCCGGGCCTTCGTGTTGCAACGCGACTATGTGGTGCCGGAGGATTTGTTTGAATTGGCCGAGGACGTGGTGCTGCACCGCATCCGCCTGAGCTACGAAGCCCTTGCCGAAGGCCAGAAACCCACGGTGGTGCTGGAGGAGTTGTTGAAGAAACTTGGCTGAACCACCCATGCGTGCCACCGGGCAACTGACTCACGATCCGCTCGACGCGCGGCAATTTGAAATTGCCGTGCGCCGGCTCGCCAACGCCTTGAGTTACGGCCAGGAGAGTTCGCCGTTCCTCGGTGCCGGCATCGAGTACGTCCAGTCACGTCTCTATCAGAGCGGCGACCCGGTCAAGTTCATCGACTGGCGCATCACCGGCCGCACCGGGAAATATCACGTCAAGGAATACGAGGCCCCCAAGCAGATGCCGGTCTATCTGCTGGTGGACACCTCGGGCTCGATGTGCGTCAGCTCGCAGCGCATGAGCAAGTATGCCTGGGCCGTGCAACTCGCCGGCGGCCTGGCGCTCGCCGCCCTCGAACACATGAACCCAGTCGGTCTCATGACCGTGGGCGAACGCGAGCTGCACCACACGCCCACACTGGCCCGCAACGCCATCCTGCAATGGCTCCATCAGCTCCGGCACTATCACTTCGTCGAGGGCACCACGCTTGGCAAGCGCATTCGCGAACTCATCCCGCGCGTCGAGCAACGCTGCCTGTTCGTGGTCATCAGCGACCTGCATGATCCCGACGCCATCCCGGCCATCAAACTCATGGCGCACGATCACGACTGTGCCGTGTTGCATCTGGAAGACCCGGCGGAACGCGGCCACACCCGCGGCGGCATCTTCCGCGCCGTCGAGGCGGAAACCGGGCGTGACTTCGTGGCCCACGGCCGGACCCGCTTTTTCACCGGCGAGGAAACCCACACGCTGGCCCGCGCCGGGGTGGATTACCTGCGCCTGCCGACCGATGAGCCCATCGTGCCGCGCCTGCGCCATTTCCTGAAGAGCCGCAATCGAACGAGGAGGATGGGATGAACTCGGTAGCAACTATCATCTCCGGCTTGATGGCCGCCGCCAAACGTTGCGGCGCTGGAATGCGTTTGCCTTGGGCCGCCTGCCTGCTGGCGCTGTGCTGCGGTGCCAACCTGGCGCTCGCCGCACGCGACCCCGACCTCTCCCGCGTGATCGGCATCGAAGGCGACGTGGCCGTGACGCTGGCCCGCGGCGATTACCAACCCCGCCCGTTGGACGATCGCACGCCGCTCATTCTCCGCGTGGAGAAAATCACGCCCGTCGCCGGCAGCGGTCAGTTCACCTATGAACTGCATTACATCGGTTTTGAGCCGGGCGACTACCGGCTGGCGGACTATCTGATTCACCCCGACGGCAGTCTCGCGACGGAGATTGGCGGCGAACTGTTGCACGTGCGCTCGACGCTGCCGCCCAATCATGACGGCACCTTGAATCCCTATCTGCCGCGACCGTTTCCGTGGTTCGGTGGCTATCGGATGTTCCTGGGTTTCCTCGCGCTGCTGTGGGTCGGTGGCATTGCGGCCTTCATTTTCTTCGGGCGGAAAAAACAGGTGTTCGTCGTGCCGGTGGTGGTTGCGCCGCCGCCGACGTTTGCGGAGCGGATGCGTCCGTTGGTCGAAGCCGCCGCCGCCGGCTACCTGGCCGCCGATGGCCAGGCCGAATTGGAACGCCTCATGACCGGCTACTGGCGCGACAAGCTGGCGCTGCCCGACCAGCGCATGGCCGCCGCTCTAACGGAACTCAAGCGTCACCCCGAGGCCGGCGCGTTGTTGCGGGCGTTGGAGCGCTGGCTGCACCGCCCCGGCGGGGCGACGCGCGAGGAAGTCGCCGGGTTGTTAGAACCGTACCGCCAACTCTCGGCGCCAACGGCAACAGGGGAGGTGGCTGCATGAGCTTTCACCATCCGCAACTGCTGTGGCTGCTGGCACTGCCGGTGCTGTGGGGGTTCTGGCAATGGGTGCGCCGCGGGCATCCGCTGGTGTTGCCCTTCGACCACGGCCAGCAGCGTGACGGCCGGTGGCTCCGCGCCCTGGCCAATCTGGCCGGCACCTTGCCCGCCGGGTTGCTGGCGATCGCCGTGCTGATGCTGGCCGGCCCGCGCAAACCCGCGCCGCCGCTCGACGAGCGCATCCTCAACAACATCATCATCTGTCTGGACGTGTCCGGTTCGATGGGCACCCCCTTTGGCCAGAAGGGCACGCGCTTCGCGGCGGCGGCCGAAGCCACCAAACAATTCTGTTCCTTCCGCAAGGGCGATGCCTTCGGCCTAACCATCTTCGGGTCGGAATATGTCCACTGGATTCCTCCCACTAAGGAACTGTCCGCCATCAGCAACGCCATGAAATACGTCCGCCCCGACAACATGCCGGCCTGGATGGGCGGCACGCTCATTGCCAGCGCGCTGCGCGGTTGCCGCAACGAACTGGTGCGGGTGCCCGACGGCGACCGCGCCGTGGTGCTCATCACCGACGGTGGCAGCGGCGATTTCCAAAACGGCGGCGACCGGACCGTGGCGCAGGAACTCGCGGAGCAGAAAATCCGGGTGTTCAGCGTGCTCATCGGCTCGGACGATTTTGGCGGGATGGGTGCCAATGGCCTTTACACCATCGCCTCGGTGACGGGCGGCAAGGTGTTCACGGCGGGTGACAACGCCGCGTTGGCCACGGTGTTCCATGAAATAGACGGAATGCAGAAGGCGAAATTCAAGCAGGTGACGGCGGACTGGGTGGATAACTACACGCCGCTGGCAGTGACCGGCCTGGCGGCCGCGCTGTTGTTAGGCATTGCGCTGTTAGGTCTGCGCTATACCCCTTGGTGACCATGACCCACGAGGAAATCATCATTTACGCAAACTGGACCGCGCTCGCCATCGCCGCGCTCGCGGTGCTCGGCGAGTGGCTCCATGCTCGGCGCGTGGCACGGCTGAGCCGGCTGGCGTTCGGGCCGGACAACCGGCCGCGGCGCTGGACGAAACTCGCGCCGCCCATGCGGGTGCTGGCGCTGGCGGGGGTGGTGTGGTCGCTCTTCACGCTCATCGCGTTCAACAGCCTGTCCCGCGACCGCGACCGCCGTGCGGCCGTCACGCGCCATCTCATGGTGTTGCTGGATGTCTCGCCCTCGATGCAGCTTGCCGACGCCGGCGAAGGCGGCGGCCAGCGCCGCGCCGCGCGAGCCGCCGAGGTGCTCAAATCCGTACTGAACCGGGTGCCGGGCGACAACGTGCGCTTCAGCGCGGCAAGTTTCTACACCGAGGCGCGGATGCTGGCGCGGGAATGTCAGGACCGCGAGTTGATGGTGCATTTCGCGGCGGAGGTGCCGTTTTTCTACACCTACAAGCCGGGCAAAACGGACCTGCTGAAATCGCTCAACCAGGCGGGCGGCTTCATGCAGGACTGGCCGCGCAAGTCCACCACGTTGTTAGTGATTTCCGATGGCGACAGCGTGCCGCCGGCAGGGTTGAAACCGATGCCTTCAGCCGTGGCCGACGTGCTGTTTGTCGGCGTGGGCGAGACCGGACGCGGCACCTTCATCGACGGTCATCTTTCCCGCCAGGACGGGGCCACCCTCTCACAACTGGCACGCCGACTCGGCGGCAAGTACTTCGATGGCAACCTCCGGCAGCTCCCGTCGGACGCGCTGCAAAAGCTCAACGCGGCAGACCCGCGGGGGGCGAAATGGCAGGCGGACCGGCGCTTGGTGGCGTTGGCGGTGCTCGGGGTGTCGGCGGCGTTGTTATGTCTGGTGCCGATTTTGCTAGAGTTTTTCGGCAGCGCATGGAAACCGGCCCCGCCGGCGGCACGCGGCGAATTTCAACCAGCGGAGGTGGCCACATGAAGAAGAAGTATTACATTCTGCTCTGGTTGCTGCTGCCCTTGCCGGTGGTGGTGCTGCATTTCGGCCGTGGCCAGCAATACCTCGCCCGCGACAAGGCCCATGCCTGCATCGTCCGGGCGCAGGCACTGGAGAAGCAGGAGAACTGGCAGGAGGCGGACCGCTGGTACCGCGACGCGGCCAAGTGCCTCGGCGCGGGGGAACCTGCCGTGAAGTTGCGGCTGGACCTGGCGCAGGTCCGCACCCGCTACCGGCAGGGCGACGCGGTCGCGGCGATGGACCAGATGGACAAGGTGGTCAACGACACGGGTTTTTCGGCGATGCCGGTGGAGTACCGCCGCGAAGCCCGCGAACTGGCCGGCCGCATCCATTATTACGCCGGCTGGGTGATGCGGTTAGAGGGAGCGCGGCGCGAGTTGTGGATGGAGGAAGCGGAACTGGCGCGGCAGAATTTCCGCCTGCTCACCGAGCAAAGCGCCAGCGAGGGGGCCAAGGACTATGCCACCAAGCAGCAGACGAACCTGGAATCCGCCGTCCTGCTCCAACGCATGAGCCTCTACGAATTGATGGCCAAGCCACTGCCTGAGGAGGGCCAGCAGATGGGCGGCCAGGGTTTGAGCGAACAAATGGGCAAACGCCGTGGCCAACGCGGCAAGGGTAAACAACCCGGCATCGGCGAGGGCGACGAAGACAAACCCGCACCCGGCGCCGGCACCCAGCGCTTCCAGCCCGGCTCAGGCTCGTGAACCGGATCTAACGAACTAACCGAATCTTATGAAGACGACATTGCAATTCAACCGAAAAGAAGCGAGGCTGCTGCTGGCCGCCGTGCTGCTGGCAACAGTGCTGGCGGCCCCGGCACAGAGTTCAGCCCCGGCGGCGGCTCCTGCCGCTCCTGCCGCCACCACGCCACCTGCCACCGTCGCGCCCGCCACCGTTGCGCCTGCCACCGTTGCGCCACCAGCCGCCGACGCGCCACCTGCCGCCGACGCACCGCCTGCCACCGACGCGCCACCGGCTGGCGAGGCCGCGCCGCCTGCCGACGCGAAGCCGGAGCCCGGCCTGGCGGCGGCCCTGCGCACGCTGAATTACGAGCGCTCACCCGAGGCCTTGTTAGCCGCCACCCGCGCCCAGCGCAAGAGCGGCAAGACCACCGAGGCAGATAGCTTCCGCATGGCGGTTCTGTTAGGCGACTGGGCGGGGGTGGGCACGGCGCTGGCGGCCTTGCCGCCGGAGGACGCCGCCGCAGGTTATGCGCGGCTGTTGGATGCGCTCGCGGGCAATCCAACCGCAGTCGGCGAGGTTTTGAAAACCGCGCCGGGGGGGCGGGGAAAATTCCGGCGATCCGTTCAATGAACAGCCGCCGCAACCGGATCGCAACCAGGGCAAGCCCAAGCCCCCGCCCTTGTTGAGCGAGGATTTTTATGCAGTCATCAACGCGGCCCCCGGCGATCTGCGCGAGGAGAACATCCCGTCGGTTTCCGCGCTGGTGAAATCCGCGCTGGGCGTCGGCGGCAAGAAAACCCTGCTCGCCCGGTTGGAGGGCGGTTGGAAAGGACTCGGCGGCAAGACGCCCGAGGGCCACAAACTCGCCACCCAATTGCTCTCGTCGCTCGGCTGGATCGCGGATGCGGCACCGTTCCTGCCCTTGAAGAACGAGGAGTGGGCGGACGCGGACACCATGCAGTTGGTGTTTGCGATGGAGTATTTCACCCAGACGGGCATCGCGCAGCGGGACGAACGGCAGTTGCAGCGCGCGGCGGAATTGTGCGCGTTCCTGATGCAGAACTCGCGCTTCGGAAATTACACCCGCCCGCAGTTCCGCCTGGCGATGGACCGCCTCGTGCAACTGCTGCCCGCACTCGACGCCGCCGCCGCGAAACAGCTCATCCGCGAACAACTCTTCAAACAAACCGCCACGCTCGCCGACCTCATCGCCATCATCGGCGAACTCGGCCAGACTGCCGCCAAGGGCAAGGAGTTGCCGGCCCGCGCCGCCAGCCTCGGCACTCAGCACCTCCTGCTCCAGGCACTGGTGGACAAGGAGGGGCAGTTGCCGGAAATCGTCGCGGTGCTCGTGATGAATTGGTTAGGCGAAGCCGAGGCCTGCTACCGCGCCGGCGGCGCCGCGACCCTGGAGATGACGCAGGCCGAACAAATGATGATGGCCAGGTACGGCCAACAGCGCAACAATCAGATCAAGGCGCTGCCGACCGACACGATTCTAAGCACCGCGCCGCCGCGCGAACTCCTCCCGCGCCTCAACCCCGGCCTGGCCCAGCGCGTGGAACTCACCCTGCTCAAGGTGAACATCCTCCTGCCCAAGGAAGCGAATCTAACACTTCTGCGCGACTATGTGAAGGCGCACCCCGGCCTCGAACGCGACCTGTGCCAGGACATCCTTTCCGGTTGGGTTAACAAACGCACCACGCCCGCCGAGAGCCCGGAAGTCAAGCGGATGCGGGCCTTCGGGATGTATGTCCCGCCGCAGATGCTGCAGGCCGGTTCGGGCATCCCGCTCACGCGCCTGCGCCAGAACCAGAACATCCAACAGTTCAAGACGCTGCTCGCCGACCTCCGCGGGATTTCGCCCGAGCCGATCGACCCGGCACTGGTGGTGCAGTCGTTCATGACCCTGCACAGCGGGGCGGAGGTCTATCGACTCGAGGACATCGAGGCGATTTTCGGCCCGCCGGAAAAAATGGTGCGCGCCGAGTTGTTGAATCTGTTAGGCGGCATGCGGGCCCGGCTGCAGGAGCAATGGCGCGATCCCAAGGCGCAACAGCAGGCCGGCACCAACCGCAGCGAGGAGGAAACCAAGGATGAGGTTTCGCGCGGCTATAAGACCGCGCTGGCACTGGCCAAGCGCGGCATCCGCGCCGAAGACGGCGACTGGGCCTCCTTCATCACCCGCGGCCAGTTGTTCTTCGACGTGTCGCAATACGAGTTCGACCGGCAGGTGAAGCTATCCGAATATGTCAGCTTGCGCGACGAGGCCTTTGCCAGTTTCCGCAAGGCAGCGGAGATCTACGCCGCCAAGCTGCCCGCGCTGCCGCGCGGCCAGTGGAGCATCGAACCCTATCAGGCGTGGTTCATCGTGATGCTTGGCGCCAGCGATCTCTCCCAACTCACCATCTCCACCGCCCGCACCGATCCGGGCCTCAAATCCATCGGCGACGCGATGCGGGCGCTGCCGGGCGAGGCGGCGGAAAAGCACCTGGAGTTTTTCGGCAAGATGCTCGGCGACTTTTTCCCGCGCGTGCCGGCCAACGTCCGCCAGCGCTTCCTAGGCTCCGGCCTCAAGGTCGTCGGCGAGGACCATCCCGCCGCCAAGGCCGCCATGGCCTCGTTGAACTACTACCGCGAGTTGCTGGATGAGGTGCAGTTGCGCGTCACCGTGGACGGCCCGACGCGGGTCGGCCACGGCCAGCCCTTCGGGGTGTTCATCAGCCTGGAAGCCACGCGGCAGTTGTTGCGCGAAAGCGGCGGCTTCGGCAAGTACATCCAGAACCAGAGCCAGCAGCGCAACATGATGATGGGCAACCAACCGAACCAACCCCAGCAGAACCTCCGCGACGACTTCGCCAAAAACATCCGCGCCGCGCTGGACGAAACCTTCGAGGTGCTCTCACTCACCTTCCACGACGCGGCGGTCAAAACGATCGATCTGCCGCGCGAAAGCTGGGTCGAAACGCCGTTGCTCTATGCCGTGCTGCGGGCCAAGAACGCCGCCGTGGACCGCATCCCGTCCATTCAGATCGACATGGATTTCGTCGATCAACCCGGCCAGGTCGTGCTGCCCGTGATGTCGCAAGTGCAACCGCTCGATGCCAAGGACGATGCCGTAGCCCCGCGGCCGTGTGCGGACCTTGCGCTCACCCTAACCATGGATGAACGCGAATGGCGCGAGGGCAAGGTGGTGGTGGAAATCCAGGCCCGCGGCCAGGGCGTCATCGCGGCGCTGGCGGAGCTGTTCGAGTGCCCGCGCGAGGGCTTTGAACTTGAGACCGTGGACAGCAATCTGGCCGTCTCGCAGTTTGTCAGTGATGGCAACCGCAAATCCGCGCAGGCCGACCGTAACTGGCAGCTCACCTATCGCCGCAAGCCGGACCTGCGTGGCGACGTGACCTTCCTGTTTCCGACGCTCAAGCCCGGCATCGAGCCCGCCAGCGTGGAATATAAGCACTATCAGGACGCCGACCTGGTGACCGTGGCCGCCAAGCAGGTTGCCGCCGGCGTGAAGCTCGCCAGCCATGTTCGCAACGGCCTCCGCAACGGGTTGCTGCTAGGTCTGTTAGGCGCGGCGGTGGCGGGTCTGATCCTGTTCCTGCGCCGCAAGGCTGCCAAGGCCCACGCTCCGGCGGCGATCCTGGCCGTGCCGGCGCAGCTCACGCCCTTCACCGCCGTCGCCTTCCTGCGCCGCATCCGGCACGAGCACGCCGCACGCCTCGGCACCAACGACAGCACCGCCCTCAACACGCAGATCGCGGAACTCGAAGCCGGCTATTTCAGCGGCGGCCAATGCCCGTCCCTCGACCTAGCCGCCGTCACCAGCAAATGGTTGCACGCAGTGACATGACCGGAGTTCCAAGCCCGCAGCCCAATGGAGGATCGACTTGGGCCCGCCCCTGAGTGAGACTCGCGCGTGAGCCGCAACCCGCGCCAGCCATGCAGAACCCTGTCTCCACGGAAAAACTAACCGATCTTGAGCAGCGCATGCTGGCGCTTGGCATCACTGCGGATACGTTGCTGGAAAAATTTGTCAGAGGCTCGGGCTCTGGCGGGCAGAAGATCAACAAGACCTCGAGCTGTGTGTTTCTCAAGCACCTGCCCAGCGGAGTGACCATCAAGTGTCAGGCCGACCGCTCGCGCGAAATGAACCGATTCCTGGCCCGGCGCGAACTCTGTGAGGAATTGGCCGCCATCCGCGACGGCAAGGAGTCGGTGCGCGTCCAGGAAATCGAGAAAATCCGCCGCCAGAAGCGCCGCCGCTCGCGCCGCTCCAAGCAACGCTCGGTCGCCGACAAGCGCATCCTCTCCAACAAGAAATCCCTGCGCCGCCCGCCCACCGCCGAGTGAGGTGACGATGACTGGAAAGCCGGAAGTATTGCTGGAAATCGTTGCTTGCCTTTGCCACTGGCGAGCGCAAAGTTCCAGCATGATCCGCGCAAGTCATGGAGCCTCTCACCCGTTAGCTGCTTTGCCAATCACCGGATGAACTCAAACCGCCACTTGAAGCCCATTGCCCGTGTCGCCCGCCAGCAGACGCACTCCGCAGAGCATGCCTTGGCGCCAGCTCTGCCCGCCATGGCACCGCCGGCTTATGAGGAGTTGCTCCACTTCTTCAACCAGTCGCCTGACCTGCTTTGCATTGCCGACTCCCATGGCAGGTTCAAGCGGCTGAGCCCCGCCTGGCACACGGCCTTGGGTTGGGCACCGGCGGAACTCCAGGCCCGACCGTATCTGGACTTGGTGCATCCCGACGACCGACCGGCGACGCTGGCGGAGATGGGCAAGCTCGATACCGGGGTCCCCACGGTCACCTTTGAAAACCGCTATCGCTGCAAAGACGGCTCGTGGAAGTGCTTGCAATGGACCGCCATCCCCGTGGCAGAGCGGCAGGAAATCCATGCCATTGCCCGCGATCTCACCCGGCAGAAGCAACTGGAGGAGGAAATCCTCGACATCCGGGATCGCGAGCGGGAACGCGTGGGACGCGAACTGCATGACGGACTCTGCCAGAGTCTGGCCGGCATCGCCGCCCTCAGCGCCTCGCTGGCCCGCCGCTTGGCCCCCATCGCTGCGCTGGAAGCGGCCGCCGCCCGCGAAATCGGCAAGTTGTTAGGCCAGTCCATCGGCCATGCGCGTGATCTGGCGCGAGGCGCCGATCCGCTGCATCTGGAGGCGCTTGGCTTGGTGGCCGCGCTTACGGATTTCTGTTTGACCACGGAAGCCTTGTTTGAAATCACCTGCACCCTCGAATGCGAGTTTCGCCCGCCTAAGTTAGGCGTGAAACGTGAGGCTCACCTGTATCGGATCGCCCAGGAAGCCGTGAACAACGCCATCGTCCACGGTCGGGCACAACGCATCGAAGTCAAGCTCGCCTATCAGAACGGCGAGGGCACACTGGCGATCCTCGACGACGGCCTCGGCATTGGCGACCCACCGGTCGGCCACCATGGCATCGGGCTCCGCACGATGGCGTATCGGGCTCGCCTAATTGGGGCGTCGCTCGAGCTGACGCGGCGTTCCCCGCGCGGCACGGTTGCCACCTGTGTGTTTTCCCTGCTCTCGCCCACCCTGAAACCCTGACGCCATGCCAACCAGCAACAACCCGGCACCGCCGCCGCCGCCGCCCAAAACCCGGATTCTGCTGGTGGATGATCATACGCTGTTGCGGCGCGGCTTGGCGGCGTTGATCGAGACGGATCCGGACCTGGAGATTTGCGGCGAGGCGGCCACGCGGCAGGCCGGGCTGGACGCGATAGCCGCCTCGCAACCCGACCTCGTGATTGCGGATCTCTCGCTCAAGGACAGCGATGGTTTGGAGATGATCAAGGACATCAAGCTGCGTTTTCCACTGCTGCCGGTGTTGGTGCTCTCCATGCACGAGGAAGCCATTTATGCCGAGCGGGCCCTGCGGGCCGGAGCCCGCGGTTATGTGACCAAACAGGAACTCGACGACACCGTGCTGATCGCCATTCGCCGCTTGTTGGCCGGGGAAATTCACACCAGTGAGACGATGGGCCGACAGTTCATTCGAAAGTTCATGGGGGGCAGCACGCTTCGGAAGGGCCCCGGCATGGACCTGCTCAGCGACCGTGAGCTGGAGGTCTTCAGGCTCATCGGCAGTGGCAAGACCACCCGGGAGATTGCCCAGACCCTGCACCTGAGCGTGAAGACGATCGAATCCTACCGGGAACATCTCAAGGCAAAGCTGGAACTGTCGTCCGGGCCTGACCTGAGCCGCTGCGCGATCCTGTGGATGGAAACCGGCCGCCTGAAATAGGGGCGCATTACGGCTCGACCCGCTGGCACTACTGCTGCTAAGAAATTGCTTTCCGGGGTGGCCCGCATGGGAGAGCCAAAGCGGGCCGGTCAGGCCGGTGACTCAGGCGGGTTGGGCGCGGCGGCACGGTATTCAATCACCCTAACATTCTCCGTGGTGACGAGCCCGCCCTGGAGCAGCTGATCTAACAGGGGAAGGAACTCCTGGATTTTCGCTTCGGCATCGACGATTTCAATGACCATGGGCAGGTCCATCGAGAGGCGGAGGATTTTGGCGGTATGCAGGCGGCTGGACTTGCCGAAGCCCATCGGCCCGCGCAGCACCGTGGCACCGGCGAGGTGCAGTTCGCGGGCCTTGAGCACGATCGCTTCGTAGAGCGGCTGGTGATGCCAGCGGTCGCTTTCGCCGATGAAGATGCGCAGCAGGACGGCGTCGCGGGGGATTTGCACGTTAGATTCCTTTGGTGGAGTTGAGGCTGGCGGCGAGGACATGGCCGAGCCAGACGGCGGCCATGCACATCGTGAAGGAGAGCACGGCATTGGCGCCGGCCTTGAGCCATTCGCCGTCTCGCACGAGCGAGAGGGTTTGCAGGCTGAAGGAGGAAAACGTGGTGTAGCCGCCGCAGATGCCGATCATGAAAAAGACGCGGGCCCCCGGCGGGACCAGCCAGCGGCCATCCGGACCGGTGAGGGTGGCGAAGCAACCGATGGCGAGCGAGCCGCTCACGTTGGCCACCAAGGTACCCCAGGGAAAGGCTTCGCCGCAGCGATCCGCCACCACGCCGGAAATGAGGTAGCGCAACCCGCTGCCGAGGCCGCCGCCGAGAATCGCGAGGAGGAGGTTCATGCTGGTGGGTTGGGGATGCCGCAGGCGGGGAGGCGATGGGGCAGGGGGGCCTGCATGGCAGGGCAGGGGATCAGCGGGCGGCGGCTTTCAGTTCGGCGAAGCGGGCCCGCATTTCCGCCATGCGTGCGGCTTGGGCGGGGTCGCGGGCCAGGTCGTTTTCCTCACCGGGGTCGGCCGCAATGTGGAAGAGTTGTTCGAGCCCGAAGTCCGGCCAGTAAAAATACTTCCAATCCTTGCGCACGAGGGCCTCGGAGGCGGGGATGAAGTCCTTGCTCTGAAGCATGGCATGCTCGTAGAAGAACTCGGTGCGCCAGGCCGGCTTGTTAGCTAACAGGTAGAGCGGCGCGAGGTCGCGGCCCTGCATCGTTGGGGGGGCGGCGATGCCGACGGCGGCGAGGATGGTGGGTGCGAGATCGACGTTGAGGGTGAAGTCGTCATTCGTGTTGCCGCGTTGCGGCGCGGGCAGGCGCGGGTCAGACACGATGAGCGGCACGCGGAGGCTTTCCTGATGCGGATACCATTTGTCGGCGAGGCCGTGCTCGCCGTGGAAATAGCCGTTGTCGCCGGTGAAAATCACCAGCGTATGGTCGAGCACGCCCTGCTGCTTGAGTTCCGCGATGACGCGCCCGCAGGTGGCGTCCACCTCGCTGGCGAGGCGGTAGTAGTTCTTCATCATCTCCTGGTATTTTTCCGGGGAATCGAAGCGCCAATGCCAGCGCACGCGGCTCTCGTTTTTCTCGTTGGCGAGGAAGGGCGGCAGCTTGCGGAACGCCTCGTCCGTGGCGGTCTTGGGCACCGGGATGGTCACGTCCTGATAGAGTGCCATGCTCGCGGGCTGGGGCAGGAATTGTTTGGGATTGCCGTCCTCGGCGTGGGTCGCGAAGAAGGCGAGCGTGAGGCAGAACGGCTGGTCCGCCGGGCGCGTGCGCAGAAACTCCAGCGCATCGTTTTCGTTCTTCTGCGTGACGTGAATCTGCGTGCCGTCGGGTTGCTTCATCCAATGCGTGCCGGAGTACGCGCGGCCAAAGTCGAAGTGCTCCGCAGGAAACTTGCCGTTGTGCCACTTGCCGACGTGCCCGACGAAGTAGCCGTTCGCTCGCAGCAGGCCGGGATACGTCTCCGCCCACGGGGTCTTGAAGGCTTGCATCGCCGGATTGCCGTGGCGCGACATCCATTGCCCGGTGAACAAACTCGCCCGGCTCACCCCGCAGATGGACGTGGTGACGCAGTTGTCCGTGAAGCGGAACCCCTCGCTCGCGAGGCGGTCGAGGTTCGGCGTTTTCACCACCGGATTGCCCGCGCAGCCGAGCGTGTTGAAGCGCCAGTCGTCGGCGTAAAGTACGACGATGTTCATGGGCTTGGCAGCGGCGGCCGGGGCGTGGGGGCCAAGCAGCGCAATGAGCGTGACGAGAATCAGGATTGGCTTCATGGTGGGTGGAGGCGGGTGACGGATCGGGTGCTTCAATTTCCGGGAGGCCGGGTACAGGCCGACAGTCCCGCCCGGCCTAACATGGTTGGGCGGGCAGGGGCAAGGCAGTGGCAGTGGTAGGGCATGGGCAGGGTGCTACCGGATTCAGCAGGTGCCATCAGTTCCGGCCGAAGCCGCAGCGGCAATTCCGCAGGGAAAGGCAGACACCTTGCCGCAGGGCAAGCCTGTGGGTCCGCCCGCCCCCCGTCAACGGTATATTCAGGAAAGTCGCGGCTTTCCAACCGGCCGCCGAGCCGGGTGAAGCCGGCGAGTGCAACAGGTTTGGAAAAAAAAGTGAGACGCCCGAAGGTCGGTGATTGACACCGGCCAGGGCCGCCCCAAAACTGCTGCTGACGGCGAGGTCCGGGCAGGCGATGCTTCCCGCACCGCGCGGTGTGTTGGATTGATACCTGTTTGTTTAACAACCTACCAAGAAAAGACCAAAACAATGATCGAATGGAAAAAGAGCAACGACGCCCTTGGCACCACCAATCGGGGCAATGCGTGTGAATCGGGCCTTTGCACGCTGTGTGACTCGGCCTGCAAAGGGAAATGCGAAACCTGGATGTCCGCGCTGCGCGGGCGGGAGCTGTTGTATCCCCGCAAGTTCGGCTACATCACCTCCGGTTCGGGCAACGTCACCAGCCTGGGGCTGGGCTACCACGCACTGCGGATCCAGGGCTACGCCTATGGCTGGCACAGTGCCGATGGTTCCAACGAGGCCGACCATTGCATTTTCCCCGAGGTGGACATCAGCACCCGGTTCGGCAAGCAAAATCCGGTCAACTGCCGCGTTCCCTTCATGACTGGCGCGCTGGGTTCGACCTTCGTGGCGGCTCGCTACTGGGATTCCTTCGCCATCGGCGCGGCGCTCTGCGGCTTCCCCATCGTCATCGGCGAGAATGTCGTCGGCGTGGACCGCAACTCGGTGCTGCGGAATGGCCGCATTGAGGTTTCTCCGGAACTGGACCGGCGCATTGAGGTGTTCCTGCGCCATTTCGACGGGCACGGCGCGATCATCGTCCAGATGAACGTGGAGGACACCCGCAACGGCGTGGCGGAGTATCTCGCGGAAAAATATGGCGACAAAGTCATCCTGGAACTCAAGTGGGGGCAGGGTGCCAAGTGCATCGGCGGCGAAATCCAAGTGGACAATATCGAGTATGCCCGGTTCCTCAAGGACCGCGGATACATCGTGGATCCCGACCCTAACGATCCGGCGGTGGAAGCCGCTTTCAAAGCCGGCGCGCTCCGCGCGTTCGCACGCCACAGTCGGCTCGGCGCGACGAATCTCGCCTCCGGACAGCAGGTGCGCGACGAGTTCATGAATGCCATCGCCTATCTGCGCGGCATCGGCCACCAGCGCATCACGCTCAAGACCGGGGCCTATGGCATGGAGGCGCTCGCGCTGGCCATTCGTTGCGCTGCCGATGGCAACCTGGATCTGCTCACCATTGATGGTTCCGGCGGCGGCACCGGCATGAGCCCATGGAACATGATGGAACACTGGGGCGTGCCATCCCTGCCGCTGCACGCCAAGGCCTATGAATACACCAAGCTCCTGGCTGATCGCGGACTGGCGGTGGCGGACCTCTCGTTTGCCGGCGGCTTTGCCCGCGAAGATCATGTCTTCAAAGCCCTCGCCCTCGGCGCGCCCTTCGTCAAGCTCGTTTGCATGGGCCGCGCCCCGATGATCCCGGCCTTCGTCGGCAGCAATATCGAAGGCGTGTTGCGGCCCGAACGCCGCGTGATCGTCAATGGTCACTGGGACGAGTTGCCCGCCACCGTGAAATGCTACGGCGACAAACCGGAGGAGATTTTCGCAGCTTGGGAAACCGTTGCGGAGAAGGTTGGCGCCGCCGAAATGAAGAACATTCCGTTCGGCGCAGTCGCCATGGTTGCCTATTCCGACAAGCTGGCATGCGGACTCCAACAGTTCATGGCGGGAGCCCGCGCGTCACGCCTGGCCGACCTGTCACGCGGCGATCTCATGGCGGCCAACCGTGAAACCGCCCAGGAAACCGGCATCCCCTACATGACCGAGGCCGAAAACGACAAGGCCATGGCCGCCCTCGCCTGATCCCGAGTCAGCACCCCAGCGCCACGCTCAAAGCAGCAGGTTGTGCCCAGGCAGCGACCGGTGGCTGGGGCGTGGTGACTGGCGGACGGTTGGGCTTGCCACCGTCCGCCCATGGCAACACGGCTGCCCCCGGCGCGATGGCACCCGACATGCCGGGATCGTGGGGTAAGGCCCTGCCAGGACCACTTGACTGACATCACCTCCGACTCATTCACCCTGCCATGACCAACCGCGATAACATCCTGCGGGCCCTGCGCCGCCAGCAACCGGAACAGGTCGGCTTCGACTTCGTGTTTTCGCCGGCGTTGCTAGATGAATTCCGCCGCCGCACCGGCCGCGAGGACTATCAGGAATACTATCACTTCCCGCTGCGCTGCATCGAACTCGACCCGACCCGCCTGCGAACCGACTATACGGTGTTCTTCGATGAGCTGCCGGCGGGCACGCGTCCGCTCGATTGGAATCCGGAGTGGGGCATCATGGGAGTGCCGGGGCCGACCGCGCATTTCCAGGCCATGCGGCACCCGATGGGTGGGTTTGAATCGGTTAGCCAAGTCCTCGAATACCCGTGGCCCGATTGGCTGGCGGATTACCGTTGGGAACATGTCGCCACGCGGGTGGCCGGGCTCAAGGACCGCGATCTGGTGGTGTGCGCGTTCATGGAGATGACCCTGTTTGAAATCGCCTGGTACTTGCGCGGCATGGACCGCTTCATGGAAGAACTCATCGGCGGGGAGGAGCTGGCCACCGCGCTGCTCGACCAGCTCACCGCCATCCGGATCGGCATGGCCCGCCGCTATGCGGCCGCCGGAGTGGATGTGTTGATGTTAGGTGACGATGTGGCGACCCAGCTCGACATGATGATCAGCCCGGCCTTGTGGCGTGCCACGCTCAAGCCGCGGCTCGCCGAGGTGATCCGCGCCGCCAAGGCCGTGAACCCTGACCTCCTGATTTTCTATCATGGCGATGGCAACCTGGAGCGGATCGTGCCGGACCTGATCGAAATCGGCGTGGAGATTCTCAATCCGGTGCAACCGGAGTGCCTGGACCCGCTGCGCATGAAGCAACTCTACGGTGATAGACTCGCGTTCTGGGGCTGCATCGGTACCCAGACCACCATGCCATTCGGCACGCCCGAGGCGATCGGCGCAACGGTTAGACACCTGATTGAGACCGTCGGCAAGGGCGGCGGCTTGTTGCTCGCGCCCACCCATACCCTCGAACCCGATGTGCCGTGGGCCAATGTCGAGGCTTTGCTTGCCGCAGTGCAGGTGCCATGGGCCCGGCAGGCAAATTCGCCCATGCCCCCGACCGCTCGCCCCATGACCCCATGACTTCATGACTGCATGACCCCAGTTCCGCTCGAAGACTGCGTCGCCGACGTCGTCGGCAAGGCCATGCGCGGCCTTAAGCTGAACGACCCGCTGGTGGCCGCCCAAGCGGGTGTGACGGCGGCCGCCGTGGCCAGCCTGCGTGACGGCCGCTTCGACGAGGCCACCGCCCGCGCCATCGCCCCGGTCTTGCACCTCGGGGCCGACGCGCTCGCGGCCCTCGGCCATCGGGCCTGGTACCCGCAACCCGTCGTGCTCGCCGGTCTCGCCTGCTTCAACACGCCCTACGCGGACATGACCGTGAACAGCTATCTTGCCTTTGATCGCACCAGCGGCGAGGCCGTCGCCTTTGATACCGGCGCGGATTGCAGTGGCATGCTGGATTTTCTCGCGCGGGAAAATCTCACACTCAAGCTCATCCTGCTCACGCACACCCACATCGACCACATTCTCGAACTCGAGCACCTCAAGCAGCACAGCGGCACGCCGGCCTGGGTCGGCGAGCGCGAGTCGTTTGCCGCTGCGCAACCGTTCGCCGCCGGCCGGGAATTCCACTGCGGCGTGTTGCGCATCGCCACGCGGCTGACCTGGGGTCATTCGCGCGGCGGCATCACGTATGTCATCGCCGGATTGGCCAGGCCGCTGGCCGTCGTCGGCGACGCCGTGTTTGCCGCTTCGATGGGCGGCGGCGCCGTTTCCTATGCCGACGCGCTGCGCACCAATCGCGAGCAAATCCTCAGCCTGCCCGCTGCCACCATCCTCTGCCCCGGCCACGGACCACTCACCACCGTCGGCGAAGAACAAGCCCACAACCCGTTCTTTGCCGGTTGGCACCTTGTGAACCCTGTCGTCTGACATAACCACGCCTTCCCATTCCGAGGCGGCACCTTGGCCCCCAGCCGGGCCTGGCTGAGGTCGGCGGGGTCGGCCCATATCCCTTGGTCGAGGACTTCCCGATCCGGCCCGGTAGCGGCCCGCCATGCCCCGACTCTGCCCGCTTCCACGCCAGCCCTGATTGTAAGTGACTGAAAGGCGAATTCTTCATCTTCCAATCAAACCACAAAAATCAACACTCAGCACTCATCAATCTCCTTCCAACCGCCGACACCACCACCGCCTGGTTCGCTGCCCTCGGCCGCTCCACCCACCTAGCCAACTGGCAGTTCCGGCAGGCCGTTGACGCGCCGGACATGTCGGACGCATCGGACTTGTCGGACTTGTCGGACTTGTCGGACTTGTCGGACGCGTCGTGCATATTCTGGCACACGGGATTTCCGGCCTCCCCTGGATCGCTGCTTTCGATTGGCAGGGACTGGCCGACCAGGCCCGCTCGCTGGAGCCCACCCTCTGCCCCCATCACCGCACCGGAAGAATCGCCCGCCACCACCTCCATGAGGTATCCATGCAGCGCCTATTCAAGCTCGCCGCCCGCAAGGCGGCCACCAGCCATTGCCACGGCATTGCCACGCGGCTACTTGAAAATCACTACGACCTGCGGACGGTACAGAACTGCCCGGTCACACCCACGTCACTGCCACCCTGATTTACCTCCACGTCCTCAACCAACCCGGCCTCAGCGTCCGCAGCCCGCTTGATTCCTGAAATATGGAGGGTGGACATTCCTGTCCACCAGCCAATGAGATGCCCGTGTGATGCCTGATCTGCGGCACTAACGGACATGATCCCTCCCCAAGCCCCTGTCACGCACGCATACCCATTCCGCACCGGACCGGTCCCGGCATTGTTCCCTGTGTTACAGGAGAAAGTCGGCTAGCCAGCCTCGAGCCTCCGGTGCCTACCCAAAGCGTGACGCTGCAATTCCGTAAGAAATTGCTTCCCCGTCGCACCTCTTCCTTGCGTCGGGGTTCGAAACCGTGCAACCTTCCCCCGTGCAGGCCACTTCTCGCAACGTATGGCGACGCGTCGCGATCAATCACGGCCAGTCGTTGAATACCTGTTAGGTCACATTCACACCACAAACAGAAAGGAATACACCATGATCCCGGACAAGTTACAGAAAATCATGAAGAAGGACGGAGTTGTTGCTATCGCTACCCTGGGGCCTGATGGACCCCACATGGTCAACACTTGGAATAGCTACCTCAAAGTGTCGCAAGATGGACGGCTATTTATCCCCGCCGGCTATTGCCGATCCAGGAGCGGGTGACCGGATGCCCCGCTCCCGGGGATGGCGCAAGATTCGTTGGAGTGCCACCGGACGGTGGGGAAGGGGGGCAGGATTCGAGTGATCTACTATTGGGTGTGTCAGGATGAGGTTTTCATGCGGTACGCCGATGCGAAGAACGAACGGGAAGACATTACCAACGAACCAACCGGTGACACTAATGCAGCTCAGCGAAAACCATGGTGCCGGCGTTGGTCTGAAGTGTGCTGATGACCGTCACCTCCACCGTCTTGCCGATTTCTCCGGCCCCGTGGTTGACAACAATCATGGTGCCGTCCGGCAGGTATCCCACCCCCTGATGCTCATCCTTGCCGCCACGGACCAGCGCAATCCGCAAGCGGTCGCCTACGACCAGAGGGTGTTTGAGCGCCTCATCGAGTTCACAGATGTTGAGCACATCGAGGCCCTGCAACTTCGCGATCTTCGTTAGAGTCTCATTGGCAGTCAGCAGGCGTGCGCCAAGCAGGCGTGCTGCTTCCACCAGTCGCTGTGGTACGGTTTCGTCGGTGGCCAGGGCGCGGCTGTCATGAATGGAAACCTGAATGTCGGGGGCCGCCTGCATTTGTTCAAGGCCCTCGAGCCCGCGCTGGCCGCGATGGCGGGTGAGATTCGCCGGCGAGTTGCTCATCACCTGGAGTTCCTCCAGCACGAAGCGCGGTACAATCAGCCGGCCATGCAGGAATCCCGAGCGGAGAATCGCCGGAATGCGCCCGTCGATCACCGCCTCCGCATCCAACACCACGGGCTGGCCCGAGGCCGAATCCTGCCGAAACCTGACGTAGGGAATGATAAAGGCGAAATCATCGCGATTGCTGCGCAGCGCGAGCACCGCCCCGAGGAACCCGAGACTGGCAAACAACGCCACGTCAAACGCCAGGCGCAAGGTACTGACCAGGATTTCAGCCTTGGCGCCGTCGATGCTTTCCTCATTGAGGATCCGTTCCCGAAACGCCAGATTGAGCAGATTGGCAATGTCCACCCGCGTCAGCAGCCACGCGCAAAACAAGCCCACTCCAAGCCCAAAGGTGGCGGTGGAAAATCCCCGCAAGGTGAAGCCCTTCATCAGCGACTCCATGAAGATGAACAATCCCGCCACCGCGACCCCGCCGAGCAAGCCCATGCCAACCGTAAGCTCAATGCCAGTGCCCGTGGTACTCAGCGCGATGGACACCCCTGCCGCCTCACACACCAGCAAATAGCAAAGCCGTGCGACGTTGACAGATGGCGAAGATGACGGGGATCGTTTCGTGCCCCAATCCTCCCCAATCCGCCACCAACCGCAAGCCCAATCCTCATCCCGCACCCATTACCTCGCTGCCACCCGCGCCACCCGCGTCAGCCGCGCCGACTCACTCCTGCGCGTCGGCCGTCGCCTTGATGTCGCTTAGCGCCGCGATGAAATCCCCGAGAATCTCGGCTGGAACCATGATGGTGTCCCGGTTGCCACTGACCTCTTCCGTGATCTTCACCACCATGCCGCGCTGGTTCTGCTTCAGATCGAGGTAAAATGTCTTCCGATCCGCGAGTATCTTTTCCGTATGCAATAAATCGTTTTCCACTTGAGTCTCCTTCCAGATTGTTGTTGCGCGAAGTCTGGCCGCTCCGAGCGGTGAGTCAAGCCTTTTTCCGCGATTCCTGCAACTTCTGCAACTTCCCACCGCCACCTCTCAGCTCCTGATGCGCACACTCCTCCCACCCCATCGGCCAGCCCTCGTGCTCGCTCCCATGCAGGACATCACCAACCTGCCGTTCATGCGCGTGCTATGCCGCCGCAGCGTGCCCGATTGGTTCGTCACCGAATACTTCCGCGTCCACCCCGCTTCCAAACTCAACCGTCAGCTCCTGCGGGCCATCACCGAGAATACTACCGGCCGTCCGGTATTTGCGCAACTCATCGGGCGGGACCTGCCGAGTCTGCTCCGCAGCGCCGCCGAACTGGCGGCCTATCCGATTGCCGGGATCGATCTCAACCTCGGTTGTCCCGCGCCGATCGTGTGCCGCAAGGACGCTGGCGGCGGTCTGCTGCGTCACCCGGATGCGCTACACCGCATGCTCGGCGCATTGCGCGAGGCGATTCCCGGGCGTTTCACGGTGAAAACCCGCCTTGGTTTTGCCGAGCGCAGCGAGTTTCCCCGTTTGCTGGAGATTTTCCGGCACCATGCCATTGACGGACTGACGATTCATGCGCGAACCGTGCAGGCTGGCTATCAGGGACCGGTGCACCCCGCATGCGTGCGGGAGGCGGTGAGTGCCTTGGCCTGCCCGGTCATTGCCAACGGCAACATCGTGGATACCCAAACCGGACTGGCCTACCACCGGCAAACCGCTGCCGCCGGTCTCATGATCGGACGCGGGGCGATTCGCAATCCGTGGATATTTGCCCAACTGCAGGCCGCCTTTGAAGACCGCGAACATCCCATCCCAAGCTCCCGGTGTCTGCTCGAGTACATCCACGACCTGTATGCCGAGATTGCACGCGAGGCACCCCGATTTGAGCCGTTAAGACATGTCCAGCGGATGAAGCGCACGCTCGGATTCATCAGCCACGGCCTCACGCCGGACTTCGAGGCACACCTCCGGCGCTGCAATACGCCGGAGGAATTTTGGTCGATCTGCCACGAGCACCTCGAAAACGATGCTCCGCTGCCACCCTGTCCACCCGCCGCCTCCAAGCTGTTCAGTGGTTTCGAGGCGCTGGCGGGGGAGGTTCGGTCTCCAAGAATATGACCATGGAATGGAGTTCAAAGAATGGCGACTGCGGCGTTGCTGCCGCTCATTCCCTGATTGTCACATTCCTGGGTCAAGTTGCCATAGGCTGATCTGGTCCATTGCATGGTCATTTGCGCGGTCCGAGCGTACTTGACGATGAACGACTGAGAACTTTCCGGATTTCCATTTGGATTTTTGCGGTGGCTGGGGCATACTGTGCGGGTCACCTTCGCTGCTCTTTATGGCTCTCCCGATTTCTCCTCTTTTTCGTCCCGCGCTCGATCCTGGCTTTGTTCCCGCCGTGCTATGGAATCGCGCCTATCGCACGCAGGTAAGGGCCGATCCGGCGGCCCGCGCCATTGATCTCGCGCTGTGCCGCGATGACGGCACGGTGTTTCGCATGAGCGACCACATCCTCTCCGCCGGCGCGACCAACGACCCGTTAACGCTCAAGTACGTCGAGCGCCTCTTCAAATTCCTGCTCTGGCAGAAAGGCGGCAGCCGCCTGCTCATGGCCGGCGCGCCGGAAGTGAGCGCCGCGCTGGGCCGGATCTACTCGAAAACCGGAGCCCGCTCCTTCGACTGGGATTTCATCGGCAGGAACATCTTCGGCGAAGCGATTACGGTAAGCGCGGTGGGGGCAGGCGAGCTGCCTGCCGCCAACGAAGGCACCATGGCACTCGGTCGTCATCTGGATGGCTGCCGGATCGGTTTCGATCTCGGTGGCTCGGATCGAAAATGCGCCGCGCTCATTGATGGGAATGTCGTGTTCTCCGAAGAAGTCGCTTGGGATCCGTATTTCCAGAGCGATCCGAACTATCACATCGACGGCATCCAAGATTCGCTCCAACGCGCTGCCGCCCATCTGCCGCGGGTGGATGCGATCGGTGGCAGCTCCGCCGGGGTGGTCCTCAACAACGAGGTCCGCGCCGCCTCGCTCTTCCGCGGGGTCTGCCCGGCGGATTTTGAAACACACATCCGCCGCATCTTCCTCAACCTCAAGGAGCGCTGGCACAACATCCCCTTCGAGGTGGTGAATGATGGCGAGGTCACCGCGCTGGCTGGCTCGATGGGGCTGGCCGCCAACCAGGTGCTTGGCGTGGCGATGGGCACCTCCGAAGCGGCCGGCTATGTGGATGCCAACGGCCACATCAAGCCATGGCTCAATGAACTGGCCTTCGCACCGGTCGATTTCCGCGATGACGCGCCGGTTGATGAATGGTCCCAGGATCACGGTTGCGGCGCTTTGTATTTCTCGCAGCAGGCCGTCGCCCGCCTCGCTCCACTCGCCGGTTTTGGGTTTGGCCAGCGGCCCTTTCCCGAGCAACTCGTCAAAGTTCAGGAGGCGCAACAGGCCGACGATCCCAGGGCCTCAGCGATTTATGAAACCATCGGTTGTTATTTGGGGTATGCCATTGCCCACTATGCCGATTACTATGACGTCGCAAATTTCCTCATCCTTGGCCGCGTGACCTCCGGAGAGGGCGGCTATATCATCATCAACGAAGCGGAAACCGTGCTCGCCCAGGAGTTCCCCGAACTGCAAATCAAGCTCGTGGTCCCCGATGAACGGACGAAACGTCTCGGCCAGGCCGTTGCCGCCGCGAGCCTGCCGCCCCTGCGGGCAGGCGCCTCAAGTTAAGGACGGTTCGGTGATGCCACGGAACTCCTTGACCGGTATCCGGCAGCATGCCCGGACCACTCTGGCGCGGGCAGCTTGCCCGCCGCCAAGCTGCGCGTGAGATCATGCCGCCGTGCCTTGGGCGATTCCCGCCATTCGCCAAGCCTGGCGCTGGCCCCCCCCAAAAAAAAGAGCCCGGCTCCAATCGCTTGGAGCCGGGCAGATACCTGGCGACGACCTACTCTCACAAGACCTTTCGTCTCACTACCATCGGCGCTGCGGCGTTTCACTTCCGGGTTCGGAATGGGACCGGGTGGTTCCACCACGCTCTGGTCACCAGAGGACAATCGAGGGGTCAAGGGACTTCGCGTCCCTGGCTCCTAAACTGAGGCTCTGAACTGAGGCTCTGGGGGCCTGAGTGGCTGCTTGTGTCATGACCTGTCGGACCCGTCGGACCTGTCGGACCTGTCGGACCTGTCCGGTCATCCGGTCCGCCCGCTCCCTGGCATCCACACGGAGAGTTCCTTCTTCCAACCTGCAAGCCCACCGCCATTCGCGGTCTGGTCAATCCAGACGAATCCAAAAACAGGAATCAAGCCGGTCGGATGATTAGTACTGGTAGGCTGCATGTATTGCTACACTTGCACCTCCAGCCTATCAACGTCGTGGTCTTCGACGATCCTTAAGGGAAAACTCATCTTGGGAGTGGCTTGGCGCTTAGATGCTTTCAGCGCTTATCCATTCCGCACTTAGCTACCCAGCCATGCCGTTGACACGACAACTGGTACACCATGGGTGCGTCAATTCCGGTCCTCTCGTACTAGGAATTGAACCCCGCAGTTTTCCTGCGCCCACAGAGGATAGAGGACCGAACTGTCTCGCGACGTTCTGAACCCAGCTCGCGTGCCGCTTTAACCGGCGAACAGCCGGACCCTTGGGACCTTCTCCAGCCCCAGGATGCGACGAGCCGACATCGAG
>JAPLUI010000463.1 GCA_026397725.1 Verrucomicrobiota bacterium
AACATTTGCTGGGACGCCATCAAGCTGGATCCGGCCACCGCCAAGATCTGGGCACCCCGCTACAAGGACCTGATGCAAATCGCCGTCAAACGCGGGAAAGTTGCCAGCGCGATGATGTTGGGCAACCTCTATGGAGACATGAGTTAAAGCGCAGCAGAAAATAAGTCCCAGTGCCATGAAAACGCTCCAACACAACATGCCGCCGACCGTCCCAATGCTGCTCCGGCTGGGCCTTGTCGCTGCCGCCGCCGTCAGTCTGATTTCCTGTGGTAAGAAGCGTTCGGCGCTGGGGCCGTGGGAATATGGGGAACTGACCAGCATCGCTTCCCGCCAGTTGACCAGCCGGGTGGGGGCTTACGCCAATGCCGTCAAGCCCACCGACAACTGCCTCACCGAGGTAGGCTTCACCACCGCCGAGTCCGCCACCACCGCAGCCGACTTCGCCAAACTCCTCGCGAAACTTGGCGGCAAGGCGAAGGCACCGGACAGTGCGGTTACCCTGCTCAACCACCTCGACCGCGACGGCTGGGAACTCGTCACTCACGCCGTGGTGTTCGACAACGAGCCGATGGTGGTGCAAGACGGCGACCTCGGTGCCAACCTCTCCGAGATGACCATCGACCGACAGACCTGGACCTTCCGCCGGGCTAGGTAGGCCGTTAGTCTGCGGTTCGGATGTGAGCCGGTCCCTGCGGCGCGGGAATCATGCGGCCGATGAATTTCCAATAGAGTTTCTCGACATGTCGGGGCGGGAAGCTATGTGGGTGGCAGGCAGACAGGTGAAAAATTGAATGAGCACCGACGAGAACCCTCTGAAAATCAGGCATCAGCGTTGGCCAGCGGTGAGGACGCGAGGGCCGGGTCATTTGGCCAGTCAAGCAGTTAGCATGCTGAAGTACTTCGGCTGCTGAGATCGCGTCGGTACTGCGGAACAAAGCCTGCGGCGTCACGCCGCAGGCTGACCGTTTCAACGCTGGCGCAGGATGAGGATGGCGGAGTCCGTCACGCGATCAATCACCGCGCGCTCGTCGCCTTTGGCCAGGGGTTTTGGCAAGATTTTCGCTGCCGCTGCTTTGGCCTCCGGAACGGATTCGAAAAAAGTGCTCACCACCTTGCCCTTGATGGCATAACTGACGTTATCCGCGGGCCCACTGCGATTTTCCAGGCGGGCATTGACCACGCCGACGACCCATCCGGTGGCGAAGTCCACCAGCGCTCCGCCCGAGTTGCCATGCTGCACCGGCACAGTCGTTTGGTAGCTGTCCTTGCGATCTCCGATTCCGGACGCGGCGCTGATGCGACCGTCCGCGAACTTGGGTTCCACTCCCAGAACCATGGGGTCGGGATAGCCCACGGTGAATACCGTGCGGCCAAGGGTGAGATCGGTGTCGCCTTTGGACACGGCGAGCCAAGACTCTGCGGTTAGGTCCGCTTTGAGGATTGCCAAATCGTTGGCTTCGTCGGTTTTGACGACTGTGGCCTGGAGAATCTTGCCATCGCGCAAGCGGAGGTCCACCACCTTGGCGTCGCTCACGACGTGTTCATTGGTTAGAATCCAACCATCCGATGAAATCAGGAAACCGGAACCCATCGAACCGTATTTGGTGAAATCAAACGCTTTGGGCGGCGGCCCGGAGCCCGCCCGTTGCGGACTTCCTTGAACCAGCTCCTGGACAAGTTTTTTCGGATCCCGCTTGTGCTCTTTGATCCATTGGCTCAGGACGGGATCGCGCTCAAAGCGCCAAATCAGGCGCTTGATGAGGTATTCCTCGCATGCCTCCTTGGTCTTAGGGTCATTGGAGTCATCCCCGTCGCCTAGCAAATCCACCAACTCCCTCAGGCTGGTATTCAACGCGCTGATGAAGGCTTCGGCCGCGTTGCTGTCGCTGCTGAAGAATCGTTCTGCATAGGAGTTGCGCACGGACTCGTATTCCGCCCGCTTCTTGGCCTGCTCTATCTGTTGGGCGAGGAGATTCTTAAGCCACTCCTCTTGCTTGCGTTCGGCCTCCTCTCGCTGGCGTTTGGCCTCCTCCTTTTCTTTTTCGGCCAAGCTGTCTTGGATCTTCTTGAGTTCAAGGTTCACCCTGGTGATTTCCGCGGCGGCTTCTTGTTTGGCGATCTCCTCGGCGCTGGGTTTGTCGGAGGACTGTCGTGGCTTGGGCTTCGGCTGGCCGCCTCCTAGGGCAATCCAGATGGCAACGATCACGAGCAAAGCGCCAGCAACCGCCAGACCGATGAAACGCAATTTGTCGTTCGAAGCGTCGTTGGGGGGTGGCGGGGGCGGCTCGAATCGCGGGCGGGCGGGGGCATGCGGGTGCCCAGGCGGTCCTGGCCGGGCTTGCGGCGGACGCGTGCGGGCCTGTGGCGGGCTCGGGTTCGCCGGGTGCGGCGCAGCAGCCGGGACGGCCCGCGCCTTGACCACGGGCAGTGCCGGAACGCTGGCTTCCACCATGAATTGCTGGCCGCACTGCGGGCATTGGGCGGTGCCGCCAGCGCTGTCGGTGGAGGCTTGGATGGCCAGGCCACATTGGGGGCAGTTGAATTGGAGATTCATTGGCGCGGTGGGGGGTGAGCGGGGGGAAGCAAAAATCCGGTAGAAAGCCGCTTCTCCGGCGATGACAATAGGGGTTAGCCTTAGGGCTGCCAAGGCCCATTTAGAGGTGAACTCAAAAGGAAAGGTTGCGATCAGGCAAACCGGGCGAAATTGGCACCGGGAAAACATACGCGTTAGATTCTGACGGCTGCCAGCCTACTCGGCCACGAAGCGACGGAGAATGCTGAGGTAGGGCGAGTCCTGGCCGGCGCTCGCCCGCCGCACCGCGAGCAGGCGCTCGCGCAAGGCGAGCCAATCGTCCACCTTGTATGTCTCTAACTCGCCATCCGCGTTCAGCCGCATCTGCGCCATGTAGCGGAGAAAATCGGGGAACCACTCTGGCAGCGAGTCGGAGGAGTGCGAAAGAATGGGCTGCACCCGCGCAGTCTTATCTGATAGTGCAGCGGCGATACTCGCTGCATTTGTGCGGAGTTGTGCGGCCAGCTCTGAACCGACATGTCCAGCGTAGACTATAAGGGTCTTGCCCGTCGTGGCATCCCACAACCGTACGGTCTTGTCATACGACGTAGTGACGACTCGCATGCCATCCGGGCTTAATTGCGCACTAAGAACGCCGGCATCGTGCCCAGTGAGAATCGCAAGGCAATTGCCGGTCGTGGCATTCCACACCCGCGCGGTAAAATCTTCTGATGCGGTAACAATACGCGTGGCGTCCGGGCTAAACTGCGCGCTTACCACGCTTCCCTTGTGTCCAGTGAGAGTCAAGAGGTACGCACCCGTTGAAGCTTCCCACACACGGGCGGTATTGTCCGCTGACGCAGTGACAATTCTCAAGCCATCCGGGCTGTACCTCGCGTCGAGCAAACTGGCCTCGTGGCCCAATAGTGTGGCTAGGCACTTGCCATCCATAGTATCCCACACCCGCGCGGTACTATCCCACGACGCCGTAACTAAGCGCGTGCCGTCCGGGCTTAAATCCACGCTCCGAATAGTAGGTTCTTGCTCCGGTATACTTACTGTGGGCAAGGGATGTCGCCACGGATTGAGCGTCGCGACCGCCTTTTCTGCCGCGAGGGCAGAACCCGGGTCGTATTCGCAAGCGCGAGCAAGATAGGCGAATGCATTGCGATCAAGTCCAGCTTGCAGCTTCTCCTCCGCAGCAAGTCGGTCAGAGCGTGCCGCTTCGGCGAGCATCGTGCGGTATTCCGCATTCTTGCGCTCCACTTCCGCGTTCTTTTCCACAACCAATGTTTTCTGTTCTTCGACTTTGGCTGTCTGCTCTTTGACTTTGCCAAGCGCGGCTGTTGCTTTCCTTTGGTTCATCCACGCAACCACGCCGCTCGCAATCGCCATCAAGGCGAGGAGGGCAAAGGCAGCGGAGAGCTTGCGGAAGCGGGCGGCCCGCAGGCGGGCGACGACAGCCTCGGCTTCGGCTCCCGCACGGCTTGCAGCAGCGCGTTCGAGCCGCTCCTGTTCAGCGATCTCCGCGCGCCGGTCGTCAAGGTGAAGGAGCCGCTCCGCCAGGTCGGCCGCACTAGGCAGGCGGCGTGCCGGATCGCCATCCACGCAGGCGGCGATGTCTTCGCGCAATAGCGGATCGGGGATGTCGCGCTCCCAACCTGGTGCCAGCGGTTCGAGGGCTTTGGCGGTAATAAGTTGATAGAGCAACACGCCGAGTCCGTAAATGTCGCCCTGGATGGTGTAGGGTCGGCCGGCCAGGTATTCCGGCGGGCTGTAAGTGGGCGTGCCGGTGCTGTGTTGGATCGTGTTGCGGGTGAAACCGGCGGCGGTGACGCCGTGCAGGCCCAGAACCGCAGGGTCGGCGAGGGCACCGATGCCGAAATCGACGAGGCGCGGGCGGGGTTCGCCGTCCGGGCCGTCGAAGATCAGGATGTTGGTCGGTTTGATGTCCTTGTGCAGGACGCCGATGCTGTGCGCGGCGGCCAGCGCGGTGGCGGTGTGGGCGACCAGCGCGATGCGTCGATCTAACGGAATATTCTCAAGTCCGCCCTGTTTTGCCGCCCACTGGAGCAGGTTGCCGTGGGGGGCGAGGTCGCTTTGCAGATAGAACGGCGGTTCGTCGAGCTTGAGTTCGTGAATTTTGACGATGTCGTCGCGCTCGCCGAGCACGCTGCCGAGCAAGCGCACCAGGGTGACCTCGCGTTTGAGGGCACGCAGGCGTTCGTCATCGAAGCAGAACTTGAAGGCCCGGCGCTGGTGGAGTTTGGCGTGTTCGCCCGCCCATACTTCGCCGAAGCCGCCGGCACCTAACAGCTCAATCAGATGCCAGCCGGCACGTCCCGGGATTTCCAGCCCGACGGCGGGACGCCAGCCGAGCGTTTCTTCTTCACCGGGGCGGATCAAGCGTTTGGCTTTTTCACCATCGGGTGGGGCGACCAGCGGGGCGAGGCCCTCCGCGCCGACCTCGAAGATGTCGAGCGGTTCGTCGCGGCCCTTCATCCGATAGGGGCCGTGGGCCAGCCAGCGCAGCGGCGGCATATTCTTTCCTGCGACCGGCGGGTGTTCCCGGATGAAGTGCCGGGCTTCGTCGAAGGGCACTCGCGTGAGCAGGATCTGACCGCCCAGCGCCACGCTCATCACCCGCGCCGCCAGGTCGGCTGCCGGAGCGACGATGCCACTGCCACCCTCAGAAGCGACCGCGCTGACCTCGCCGGCATGGATGCCGACGCGGGTGGTTAGAGTAACTTCGCCCCACGGTCCTTCGCGCATCGCGTCTTGAAACAACAGGGCAAACCGGACCGCCTCCGCGACCCCGCCGGCCTCGGCGAAGTAGCCGTCGCCCATGTTTTGCAGGATGGTGAGGTGGCATTCGCGGGCGAGGCCCTCGAAATGGCGGTTGTGAGTGAGGAGCGCCTCGCTGAATGCCGGGACGCCATAGCGCACCTTCATTGCCGCGCAGCCGACGATGTCGGTGAACAGCAGCACGGCAAAGCGAGTCTCCGCAGGTTGCATACGCCGGTGTTATAGCGAACCGCAGCGGCCGGGTCAACCTCAAGAAACAACCATGGAGCGGGCGCTGAAAAAATTGTTTCGGAAGATTTCGCAAGTTGCCGGTTTCCGGCAGTCATCCATCTGGAAACCAGAATCCGCCATGAACAGCAACCCCACCACCACCATGCACCCCACTGCCATCATTGCAAAGTCCGCTTCCTTACTCGCCATCCCGGCCTGCGGCCTGGTCAGTTGCGCGAGCTTCGAACATCCGCTCACCCGCCACGACATGGACGGGGACGGGGCGATTTCCCACTCGGAATACCAACAGCACAACATGCAATACAACCTGGCCAGCCGCCAACGGGCCGATGAATACAGCCGCGCCCGGCTGCTGACCGAACATGCCGCCAACGCCAATGGCTTCGTCTATCAGGCGAACCGGTTGGTCAATCAGGCACGCTATTTCGGGCATTGAGGATTCAGCGCCGCAAGCCGCTGCCCCCGCCGGAATTTCAAGACCCTTCTGGCAGGGGCAAGTCTCGCCGGACCGTCCCTACTCCCTGATCCCGGAGTCTTCGAAACCAACTGTCACCGCAGCCATCCTTCGCAAGCCGATTGCCAGCAACACGCCCCGGAAAATCTCTGGAAATGTTTTTGATGAATCCGGGCGAACCATTTCACATCAACCGCGAAACGATTGTTCGGCTCAGCTATCTTCAGCCCATCCCCTCGCAGAAAATCACCATCCCGCCCCGATGCGGCTGCCGACCCCCGCCGGACCCGGCAGGTTCCTTTCCCCTCAACTCCCCAATCCCGATGCAAGCAAGATCAACCTTCCCTAACACCCGCCCCGGGCCCAGCCCAGCGCATGCAACCGCTGGCGGCAGCAATCCCCGCCGCAATCGGCACGCCGCAATGCCGGGGTGCCGCTCGAATTTGGCAAAGCCGATCCTCACTGCGGCCCTCGGCATGACACTGCCCATGGCCGAAGTCCAGGGCGGGCCCGAATCCGCCAAAGCCGCAGTGACTGAGTTGTCACCACCCACCCGACCGATCCAATGGAAGGTGAAAATCGGCGCCGCCTTCCGGCATCTGGGCGACATTATTTTTCAGTCGGGATCTTATGCATCGCCGGGAATGCTGCCTGCGTTCGCACCCGTGTTGGGAGCCGGTCGGGTCGGTAGCGTGGGTGAACTGGGAGTCGGGCCGCTCGGCGCGTTCGCGGATCGCACTTATCTTGATGGCTTTGTGTTTATGGACGCCCAGACGTCCAACCCGGCGTCGTTTCTGTCGGGCACCACCGCTTACTGGGGCTACCAAGCGAATTCCCAGGTCCAGAGTGGCAGTCTGTGCTATGCCGGGGGCGAGTATGCGACGGCCACCGCCCAAGGCAACCAAGGCGCAAGTCCTGGCGATTGGAGCAGTGGCTTCGAGGGTTCCTCGCCGGTAGTGGAGCTGGAAGGATGGCTTCCGTTGAACGATCATCTGAGCGTCGGCGGAACGGTTGGCTTTCTCTTCACCAGCGCGGACAGTGCTCATTCCACAAGCACCTTCCGGGCCTTCCGATCGCTGAGCGAATCCGCCTATTCCGTCACGGACCGCTTCGCCTTGCAGGGCGTCGTTCCCCCGCTGGCTCCCTACAGTGGCACCTTCAACCCGCCCGGCACTGCGCCGCTGATCGACAATATTCCGACCGAGCGCATCATCTCAAATACGGGGAATTCCATGCCAGCGGCCGATTTCGGCAACCGGGTGAAGGAGTCGATCGAAATCGATCTTTACACCCTCTCCCTTGGGCCCACGGTCCGCTATGAGACGAATCGATTCGTCGTCACGGGCGGCCTCGGGCTCACCATCAACATCGCCGATTGGGATGCTGCCTACGCGGAGCGCCTCGATCAAGGTTCGATGGCTGGCAGCACGGAACTCCGCCGGTGGCAGGAGCATAACGAGGAAACCGAGGTGCTGCCGGGGTTCTACCTCCAGGGTTCCGTCGGATACCAGCTCACGGAGGCCTGCCAAGTCTCGGTTTTCGGTCGCTACGACTGGAGCAAATCACTGTCGGGCCACGTCGGCCCGTCCAGCTTTTCCGCGGACCTCGGCGGCTATACGCTCGGGGGCGCTTTCACATTCAACTTCTAACACTGTCATGAACCATCGGCCCATCGTTCCACTGGCGGCATTGTTGTCCGCATGTTCCGCTGCGGCACAGTCGATTACCCATCGCGTCGAGTTTGCCCGGGCTCATTACGAGATCCCGGCGCAGCAGGAATTTCAGGCACCCGTCCAGATCAATCCGCTGCCCGCTGCCGGGCTGTTCAGCTATGGACTCATCTGCACGGTCGAGGGCTCCGGCGGGCTCGTTGGCATCCTCACCCTGTCGCCCCGGCCCACGCTGGCGTTCGACGGCATCATGGGGGCCGGCAACCGCGGCGTCGCTGCCGCAACCGGCAGGTTTGCAGCCAAGGGCTCCGCCGACATGTTCCCGCCGGCCAAGCCGAATCACGGGGAAGCCACGCTCGGCACGTTGGCCATCGCCGGCCTGCCGGATGGCACTTACACCCTGCGACTCGCCAATTATAACACCCTCGGCCCCACCGAGTCCGTCTATGTCGATGGCCAGTGCCGCGCCCTGGACGGGCAATTGGAATTCGGTACCGCCACGCTCACCATCAGTTCCACCACCGAGGGCACCCTCACCGCCGTCGGGCCGCTGACGCCCGACCGTCAGACGGGCCTGCTCACTCAGGAATACGAGATCAAGAACACCGGCCGCATCGCCGCCGTCTTCCGGATTCTCATCAAAAAAATGCCGGCCGGTTGCGAGGTGTGGAATGCCCACGGCACCGTGGGCGGGATTCCCTACATTGACCTCGCGCAGGCGCTTGCGCCGGGGGGCACCCAACGGTTGGTGATCGAATACCGCTCAGCGGATCGCGCCACCCTGCCGCAGCCCGAGTTCGAACTCGTTTCCGCGTTGCCAGCCGCGCCCGATCCGGGCGGTCTCACCGCCGCTCTCCAGCCCCGTGCCACCCTCGCCAGCGGGAATGTCCTCCTCGAATTCAACTCCACCGCCGGCCAATCCTACCATATCCAATACACCAGCGACCTCGCCGGCACCTGGACCACCGTGCTGCCGAAAATCGTCGGCACCGGCAACCGCATCCAGTGGCTCGATAACGGCCCGCCGAAAACCGCTTCGCATCCCGCCACTACCCCCACCCGTTTCTATCGTATCCTCACCACCGATTCCGCGCCATGAACCGCCTCATCTCCCGCTTTCGCCTCTGCCTCGGCCTGTTGACCGCGCTGTCGGCCGTCGCCACCGCGCAGACCTATCCGTCCGCGACCGCCGTGGAAATCAACGGCGGCGCCGTGCAGCGATCCCGCGTCACCACTGTTTCCGCCACATTCAGCGGCGATGTGGCGGCCTCGCTCAAAGCCACCGACCTGGTACTGTGCAATCTCACCGCAGGCTTCGACATCCCGCCGGAAATCCAATCGCTCACGTGGGACGCCGCTCTCAACCAAGCGACCTGGACCTTCTCCACCATTGTCAACCAGGCGCTGCCCCAAGGCAACTACATCGGCTGGATCAAAACGCCGTTCTCGCCGCCCGCAGGGGGCCTCGCCTGCCTCGCCAACAGCCCGCTGCCGCCGGATTTCGTCTTCGGCTTCCACGTATATTTCGGCGACGTTGATGGGGACCGCGACGTGGATTTCCGCGACAATTGTTTTCTCCGTGATACCTGGAACCTGGCCATTCCCGCCGCAGACTTCAACGCGGCGTTCGACTTCAACCTCGACGGTTCCATCAACGCCACCGACGGCCCGGTCTTTCAAACCAACTACTTCACGACCTTTCCGCCCGCAGTGGGGCTCCACGCGCAGCTCAAAAGTGATACCGGTGCCAGCCCCCGCGACGGCCTCACCGTTGATTCCACCATCTGCGGCACGCTCCTCAATCCGCAACTCGCCGTTGGTTTCCGGGGCCGCTTTGAAAATGGCAAGACCGCTTACACCGACCTCATGCCGCTCGTTGCCACCGACGGTGTTTTTGAATTGAGCGCGGCCAAGCTCGACGAGATCCAGGGTGCCGTCCTCGCCTTCACCGACCACCTGCTCCACCTCCAGGCGCTGGATGCCCAGGGCGCGGTCATCGCCGCCTATGAGGTGCCGTTCACGCTGCACTCGGGGACGAATTGCCCGCCGGTAATTTCCAGCCTGCCACAAACGACCGTATTGCTGCCGCAAGCTCAAGAGCCGGGGTCGGTCATCAAACTGACGGGTACCATTCGTGATTTTTCTCCCAGCACGCATCCGGACTTTGAGGCCAATATCAGTGGACATGTCACGGGTTTGGTCGAGCAACAGCTCGGCGTGGATCGAAAGCCTGTTTTTGTTGGCCCGAATGGTCGCGGCAGTATTGCTTCAGCTAACTCATACAATCAGTGGTGGAATGACACTCCGGAAATCAATCAGTCACAGCCGCTGGAACTGACTTGTATCGAAACAGCTCCCGGCTCGCATGTCTATTCTTATGCCACCGGTGATTTTTTCCCCATCGATGGCCAGATGTTCGGCAACCAGGGTAACGCACACAACTACCATTTCACCTTTGAACTGCACTCCCGCTTCATTTACCGGGGAGGAGAGACATTCAACTTCACTGGAGATGATGACATCTGGGTCTTTATCAATGGACAACTCGCTGTTGACCTCGGCGGCATTCACAGCCCGACGTCGGGTAGCGTGAACCTGGATACTCTGGGCCTCGTTCGGGGTATGACCTATAACTTCGACTTCTTTTTTGCTGAGCGCCATCTCTCTGGTTCAAACTTCTTCCTTCAGACGTCCATTGATTTGGTCCAGGGGAATCCCTTCGCCTACGACGTCAATGCCACGGACCCCGATGGTGACACCATTCAATATGGCCAGGTAAGCGGCCCTCCGGGAGCTACTATTGCGTCTTCAAGCGGCCAATTGTTTTGGATCCCCGAGAATGTTGGACAGTATCCATTCATCGTATCAGCTTCAGACGGTCGGGGAGGCATGGATCAGCAGCAGTTCACCTTAAACGTGATTCGCAATGACGCCCCTCCGGTGGTCGGAATCCAGGCGACCGCAAGCCAAGTGAATGTCGGAGGGGACGTTGCCTTCAGGATTCTGGCTTCCGATGACTTGGGAATCGCGGCCCTGGCATTTGCAGTGGCCGGAACATCTTACCCGGTTTCCGCTGGTGATACGGTGGTGGTTCCGTTTCCAGTGATTGGACAGTTTATTGCAGAAGCAACGGTAACTGATACCGGGGGGCAAACCGACACCTCCAAAGTTCTCCTCACAGTGGTGGCACCTGGAACGGAACCGCCCGGTGGTGGCGATCCCCCGGACGGTCCCGGCGGGCCCATTGGCGGCGGCGATGGCAGCGGCCTCGTGGTTGCCATCACCAACCCGCTGTCGGGCTCCGGTTTAGCCGCCGCAACCGATCTGGTAGGCACGGTTGACAGCCCGACCAATACCCTCCGGGATTGGAAGGTTCAGCTAGCTCCGGCGGATGCAATCGACTTCACCAACGTGGCTGCCGACAACCCCGCTTATGTGTTGCTCGCCCAGGGCACCCAGGAAATCCTCGCTGCCAAGATCACCTCGCTCAACCCCGCCGGCCTGAGCGATGGCCTCTATTTCCTGAGGCTCATCGCTTATGAACAGACCGGCTTGGGCGCGGTCCAGGGGATTTTCCTGCAAGTGGGATCCGCTGCGGGAACTGACGCCCCACTCGTGTCCATCACCAGCCCGGCCCCGGAAACCTGCGTTTCCTACCTAACGAACATCACCGGCAGCATCACCAGCCCATCCAACACCCTCCATTCCTGGCGTGTCGAGTACGCCCCGGCGGCTGAGGTGGATCTGAGCAACATCGGCAGCAACTCGCCGGGCTGGAAACAACTCGCCAGCGGTACCCAACCGGTCAGCAATGGGACTTTGGCCACCTTTGATCCAACCGTTCTTCCCAACGATCCCTACGTCATCCGGGTGGTGGCCTACAACCGGAATGGCAAAGGCTGGGCCGAACCGTTGCCCTTGAGCGTCTGCGGGCAGGCCAAGCTCGGCAATTTCCGGCTCGAATTCACCGACCTGCAAGTCCCCCTCGTCGGCATTCCCATCACCATTACCCGCGTCTATGACACCCTGCAGGCAGGTGTCAAAGGCGACTTCGGCTACGGTTGGAAACTCGGCGTGCAGGACGGCGACATCCGGGAAACAACCCCCGGCACCGGCGGCATTTTCACCGCCAATCCCTATCGCCAGGGCACTCGGGTGTATCTCACCACCCCGGAAGGCAAACGCGTCGGGTTCACCTTCGAAGCGCAACCCGCCGCCGCCTCGTTCTTTGGTACCGCATACCGCGCCACCTTCAAGCCCGATCCCGGCGTCTATGAAAAACTGGCCGTGCCGGAGGGCGACCAGGGGTTTCTCAATCTCAAGTCGGATGGCACCGTGGGCCTGTTCATGCTCGGCTTCGGCTGGAATCCGGACACCTTCATCCTCACCACCCGGGACGGGGTCCGTTACACCTACGACCAATCCGCCGGCCTCCAACAGGCTCGCGACCTCAATGGCAACACGCTCACTTACACCCCCGACGGCATCCGCCATTCCAGCGGCATCACCATTCCCTTCATCCGCGATGCCCAGGGCCGCATCACCGAAATCCGCGACCCCGCCGGCAAAGCCATCAAATACACTTACCATGCCGCCGGCGACTTGAAGACGATGACCGATGGCACCGACCTCGTCACCACCATCGACTACCGAGCCACCCCCGCGCATTACCTCGACAAAATCACCGATCCCCTCGGCCGCCAAGCGGTTCGCACCGAATACGGCCCGGACGGCCGCATCGTGGCGGTTACCGATGCCCTTGGCAACCGGGTGGAGCAGAACTTCGATCCGGCCAATTTCACCGGGACCAAAACCGACGCCCACGGCAACGTGACCACCTTGGTTTACAACGCCCGCGGCAACCTGCTGGAGGAACACGATCCCGAGGGCGGCGTCAAAAAACTCGAATACGCCGACCCCGCCAACCCGGACAAGGAAACCGCCATCGTCGATCCGTTGGGCCGTCGCACCACCTTCGCCTATGATGCCCGCGGGAATCTCACTCAACAAACTAACTCCAGCGGCGCCACCAGGGTCACCTACACCGCCCTCGACAAACCGGAAACCGTCACCAATGTGCTCGGGCAGACCGTGCGTCTGAAATACAGCGCCGCCGGCGAGCTGGAGGAAGTCACCGACCACGCCGGTAACAAACGCCGGATGGCCCGCGATCTTCAAGGCCGCGTCGCATCCATCCTGGATGCCGAGGGCAATCTCACCCAGTTCGACTACACCACCGGCTGCCCCTGCGGTCGCCCCGGCAAGGTCATCAACCCCGATGGCTCGTTCCGCCTCTATGAATACAATTCCTTCGGTCAGGTCACCAAGGAAACCGACGAAACCGGCGTCTTCACCATCTCCAGCTACGATAGCGAGGGCAAGCTCCTCTCCACCGAGGACTCCGCCGGCCACCGCACCACTTATACCTATCGCGGCGCTCTCCAGGAAACCGTCACCAATCCCCTTGGCCATGTCACCCGCACTGAATACGACGACGCCAACCGCCCGGTGAAAATCACCGACGCCGAGGGCGGCATCGTCCGCCTCGAATATGACGCCGATGGCAACCGCACCAAGGTCACCGACCCCGTCGGCAACATCACCACCTTCGTTTACGACAAGCTCGGGCGGCTGACGGAGGAAATCAACATGCTCGGCCACAAGCGGGTCCATGCCTATGATCTTGCCGGCAACCGCACCGAAACCATCGACCGCAACGGCCGCCGCCGCACGTTCGAGTTTGATGCGCTCAACCGCATGACCAAGGAAAAATGGTGGAATGGCCCGGAGGTCATCCGCACGCTGGAATATGCCTTCAACGAGCTGGGCCTGCAGACGCTAGCCGGCGATCCAGCCGCGCGGTACAACTACACTTACGATACTCTCAACCGGCTCCAGACGGTGAAATCCACCGTCCCGGGCCTGCCGAACTTCACCCTCACCTACACCTACGACAAGAACGGCCAGACGACCTCCGTCACCGACAACTACGGCGTCTCCGTCGGCTCGTCCTACGATGCCCGCAACCGCCTCGCCAGCCGAACCTGGCAGGGCGCCGGGGTCGATCCCACCCGCGTGGACTTCGCCTATGACAACGCCGGCCGCCGCACCCGCCTCGACCGCTTCATCGACCTTGCCGGCACCCAGCGCGTCGGCCACACCGACAACCTGTACGATGGCACCCTCGGCCTGCTCAAAAGCATCACCCACAAGGGCCCCACCGAAAACGTCCTCTCCTCCCACGTCTATTCGTACGATGACGCCAACCGCGTCACCGACTGGGTCATCGACGGCCAGAATTCGAGCTACACCTACGACAAAACCGCCCAACTCCTGACCGCCGACTACGCCGCCCAACCCGACGAGTCCTACACCTACGACAAGAACGGCAACCGCACCCTCCCCGGCTACGTCACCGGCCCCGACAACCAACTCCTCGCCGACGGCATCCACAACTACACCTACGACAACGAAGGCAACATGGTCATCCGGACCCACACGGGGACCGGGGTGGTCACGACGTATGAGTATGACTACCGTAACCGGATGGTGCGGGTCACGGACCGGAGTGGAGGGACTGTGACGCAGACGGTGGAGTTTGGGTTTGATGCGGTGAACCGGAGGCTGAGTGAGGCGGTGAATGGAGTGGTGCAGCATTTTGCCTACAACGGAGACGATTCATGGATGGATGTTGATCAAGCTGGAGCTAAATCGAGCCACTATCTGGTCGGATTGCAAATCGATGAGATGATTGCGCAACAACGTGGCAGCGACAGAAGCGCGTGGTATTTGGCCGATCACCTTGGTTCCATCCGAAATGTGATTAGTCAGCAGGGTGTGCCAATTTTTGGCTTTCAGCTAGGTGCATTTGGTGAGCCTATATCGCCTGTTAGCGCGGCTATAGAGAATCGTTTCATATTCACAGGTCGTGAATATGATTCCGTCAGCGGTTTGTACTATTATCGCGCCCGTCAGTATTCCCCAGGAATGGGAAGATTTGTCAATCAAGATCCAATTGGATTCAGAGGCGGAGACGAGAATCTTTACAGATATGTAAATAATAGTGTCATTCATTTCTCCGATCCCACGGGTCAAGAGGGGATGGCTGGATACGCACTGGCTCTTGGCACGATTGGAGCGACCATAAGTGTGGCGGCAACTGCAGTGTGTTATCCCGACGCTTCCCTGGCAGATCTGGCAATTGCAGCTTCAATCGGAGGTGCGATGGGGGCTGGGCAGATTGTTGGGGCTTCCTATCTGGGCGCTCGCATTGCAATAGGCCTTTCGCGAATTGGTATAACATTGGCATTGACTCCTGAAATGGCCGCAGTCTCTGGTGCTGCTTTGAGACTTCAATTCTTCTTTTATGCTGGAGGTTATTGTGTTCTCAATTGAATGTGCGGCTGTCGAATCGTAAATGTCAAAGGACGAATTGTCGTCGTGTCGTTTTACCGAACCGGCATCATAGGTGTTCGAGAGTAAGCGTCCCAAAATTGACCCCCTAGCCACGCGGCGGCGGGCTGCTAGGCTAGCCGGATGCCCAACCCAATACCTGTTGATGGCCAATTGTCATCGTGGCGCTTTACGAAATCGTCATCGTAGTTGTTAGAGTGCTTTTTCCGCGCTTCCATCGTAGTTTGGGTCCGCTGTGGTCGTAGAAATTGCCGGATTGTCCACAGCGGGCACGACCGCGACGGCGGGTGCCAACTGGTTTTTTCAGCCCAGTCCCCAGGATTTCAAGGCATGGACGGATGCTCTCCATGATGAGTTGTTGCGTTGCCCGTTGAGAAGCGCCTACGTCCGGGAGCGCCGAGCCCCAGCTCGGCGTGGGGTCTTCTCGACGCCGAGCTGGGGCTTGGCGTTCCGTGCGCTGATGAAACCAACCAGTGAAAGTCTGAGTCCGTCAGGGACGTGGAACCGACGGGTAGCCGAGTGCTACTGCGACGCAGCGAGGTGTCGTGGGGAGCTGCACGAGGCGAAAGACCAGCCCCAAACGAAAGTGAACTCGATACGGCCAGGACGTTTGGCGAGCAGGCGGATAGGAGGGATGCGCCCGCGAGGGTGGGTCCCGTGCGAAGCCTGTGGCTACGGCCACACCCGCAGCAGCGACATCGCACGTCACATCCTGCGGATCAGTTTGGAAACCTGACTCAGCAAACCACGAAGCACCGCTACTCCGGCTGCCGGGTCGGTCGTCAAAAACGTATTCAGCTCGTCGCGGGAAAGTGTCCAAACGAGTCCGCTGTTGCGGCAAATCGCCGTCGCGCACGCCTTGTCCGGATCAAACAGATTGATTACACCCATGGAATCCCCCTCACCCAGCGTCGCAAGGAGCACCTGCCGCTCGGCGGCTGATGGGACAATATGCAGGGTTTACAATGAACGAGAGAGGTAAACGCCCCGGGTTTCACTTTACGGCGCTGCCATTATCCCCAAGCAACCGGGCCGCGCTCGCCATCGGTCTGCCGCTCTTCGCCGGCCTGCCGCAGCGCTGGCACGAAATGCAGTCCGCCAGCCTGGCCAGAGTTTCTTATCACGAGCCTGGAGCCCTTGATATTCGCTGCAAAAGGCACTAATTGCGTCGTCGTGGCTTCAGCACATACATGGGATGAGTGCCGGCACCTTTAGACAACTGCCTCTTGCCAACATATTCACAGCCGAATTCCAGCACACCTTCGGTGGCAGCCAACGCGGCGAATGCCTGGCTGCAGTAGATCTCTCCCGGTGGCGTCTTAGGCTCCATGCGTGCTGCAAACGTGATGTTTGTTCCCATGAAGGTTTCTTTGGGATAGATCGGATCCGGAATCCGATAGACCGGCCCGGCGTGCAAGGCGATGCGAAGTTTGAGATTGCCAAGGTCGCCCTTGACCCTCCATTTTCCCGAAATCACGAGCTGTTGTAAGCTAAGTGCGAATCTCCCGGCCTTCCGCATGGAATCGAAGATGCAGAACAACCCGTCGCCCCAAGTGTTGTAGTCCAGTGGTCCGTAACCCGTGTGTCTGGCCTGCTGAATCAGGCTGGCCAGTGGCTGCATGTAGCCGGAGATAAAGTCCGGGATTTTGGTCTCATCGAGTTGACTGAACTGCATCACGTCTGCAAATAACACGGCACAGATTTGCTGCGGGGGTTCTTGGTGTGAGAATATCGGCTGGGCGCTGAACCCAGGGGGCGGAACGGCCGTCATGATGATGTCGTTGACCTCCCTGGGGAAAAGCTCAGGCAGATAGGCAACCTTCACTCGGAGCGTGTCGGCTAGTTTGACGAGGCTTCTCGTTCCACCAGGAGCGTCGCCAGACCATCCATCCCAAAGCGCGATGAGGGTTAGCTGTGTCGAATGGGAGGCAGCGCTCAGCAGACCAAGGCCGAGGACGACTCGGTTGCAGCAATCGCTTGACATGGCGTTATCCTGAGCCCGTTGGTTTCCGAGAGTGATCAGACTCGAGAACTTCTTTCGGGCCTTGCGGTAACGTGGCAGCCATTCTTGTCCAAGGTTCTCTTGAAATCGCTCGTTCCACGGTCCGGTGGCTGGCATTTCGATGCAGTCACGGATGAACAGGTCTTCCGCGTAGGGAAGCACAATATGAACTTCGCCACCGCGTTTCAGCATTTCCTCGATGAAGACGATGTCGCCCCCACAGGCGGCGGAGCAGAAACCAATCCGCGCGTCCAATCGGTTCAATGTGTCACAGATGCTCTTGCGGACTGCCTCCTCCTTCTCCCTTGGAAATCGAGGAACATAACGAGGACCCACACGGCCGATCTTGTCCATCATGTGGCCGGTGAAGACCACCGTGTTTGGCATTTCGTTGGGCCTGGGTTTCATCGTGTATTTTTCAGCCGGAGGTCTAGTGAAAATTGAGGCGAAGGGCTGCGAAGATCTGCTGGAAATTGGGTTCGCTGGTAGCCAACTGATCTGTTTGTGTGATCGAGATAGTGGTACAGGTGGCTTCAGTGCCGACACAGATTGCATATAGGGAGATCACGTCAAGATTATTGACCTTGGCCCGGATACGAAACCGAATCCAATCTCGAGTTCCGATGTGGACGGTCTCAATGTCACCAAGTCTGACATCTTTCCCGCCATCCCCCAGGATCAGCCCCTTGAAGTGTTCCGCCAGCGATTTGGGAGTGGAATCCGGTGTTCGAGGAGGTTCCATTGTCACAAGGAACATGACGCTTACCGACTCTCCGTATTGAAACGGGTGCCAGCCAGGAAAGGATTGCTTTGACACCACCCATCCCGGGGGAAGTTGGAGGGTGAAGCGGGTGTCATCGGGGACTGAAGTGGCCACTTTCGACGGTGTTTGAACCATCGGATTGGGCGGCGGAAGCTGAAAGCCATCGGCAATGTGCCGGAGACCTTCCTTCCGGGCCGGTGCTCGATCCACGTGGAACGCGGCGGTGGTGCTGATAATAACAAATTTTCCTTCGGCTCCCGAGTAGAAGTCAAGCACTTGGAACGTGGGTAAGAGAACGCCGGGCACTTTGCTTCGAATCTGGATCTGAAGCCATTCCTTGCCTTGGCGCGAGACACGGCGGCGCCCGAGTTCGACAAGCGGCTCTTCGAGTTGGCTGTCCATTGCCAGTAGATAGAGTTGGGCGATTTCATTCACCTCTTCAGGAAATTGATCGACAATTTGAACCCCGACGCTCACAAGTTGGTCAGAAGACCTACACAGTAGATCGCTGCCGACGGGTGAATCGAGCGATTCCCATGTGGAAGGCAGTTTAAGGACATAGTCGGCACCCTGACCGTGATGCTCGACCATAACTGCCTCGTCCAGGAAATTAAACTTCCGATTCATGTCCTGCGATAAGTTGAACCAGGATGGCCCTCCAAAAATGATCAATGGCCAGCAGACAATCGCAGCAACTTTGCCCAGGGCAAAAAGGAATGGTCTTTTAGGACGCGGTGCTTTGGTGAAGAGTTCCGGATGAAGATGTCGGAGAAAGGGCCGGAGCGTGGCTTTCAGATCAAGTCCGACACCCACCAGGGGCCAGAGGAGTGGCGAGCGATAACGGTTTGGAAGCTCCCGCGCCGTGCCTTGTGGATCGAACCAAATGAACTGCGAGCAACCGAGCGTGCGCGGGAGCTGGCAGCCGGCAAGATCTTCAAAACGGATCCGGAATTCCTCGTATGCCTGGGGAGATTCTTCAAAGGCGGCGAAGCAAAGCAGGAGTCGCCCGCGCTGCACCCGTTCCAGGCAGGTGCGAATCTCCCACCAGATGCTCCGCGTATGGGCGGGTTGGAGTACCACGCCGGAACTACGACCGAGGAGGTCGAGAAATTTCTGCTGCCAAACCTCGTGGGACACATACAAGCGGTCAGCGCCGCCGGTGGCTACTAGTTCTCCTGGCTTGCCGAAGGCGATGAATGGTCCCAGCTTCCGGAAGCAACTGGCGAGTTGTTCCTCGGCAGTGTCCATGGCCGTGCCAAAAACCAGCTTCAAGAGGCGGGGGGGATAGAGATTCTCAATCGGACCGAGCATTTGGAGAATGCTGAAAACGCGAAGGCCAAGGATCTTGGCTGTGAATGTGTCGGGGTTGAGGTTATTCTTTCCATCATCGTCGAAGGATCGCAGGTAAACGACCGGTGGTCGACAGTCGTCCTTCAAAGCAGAGAAAGCGCCCCGCAAGCTGAAACGGTAACCGAAATAAACAAGGAGCGCACCGCTGTAACAGAAGAATACGGTCAAGGAGTTCACTAATGCAAACCGATTGATAGCTTCGGCCTGAGATGGCAACTTTTGGCGGAAGAGCCAATCGCCAATCCCGGCTGAATAGAAGTGTCCCAGAAAAAACAGGGCGATGCCCAGAATACGTAAAACGATCCCCAGTGTGGGCGACCGAAATGGCTCACGGTCGGACCCGCGTTTGCCCGCAACCGAGGTAAGAAGCACCTTCCCCAGAAAGACTCCGCTGAAGATGGCCAAAAGGCTGCCATAGAAAAAGAACAATGGCGCGACCCCAAACACATTGCTAGAAAACTGCCGCCAGCCGACGATGCTTTCTGCGAGACCGAGCAGCAACAGCGCCGAAGCGCCGAGAACGGGCAGCAGGCGGTTTCTTGCCAAAGGTTTGGAATAATCCTCAGAGGACAAACCAGTGGCCAGCCGCGAGCCCAGCAACCCCTCCAAGGCCTCGACGAGATGACCCGCCTCGTGCCGGGGCACCCGGAACGAAAACCGGGCTCCCCCGCACAGGGTTCCTCTGACAACGACGCAACTTCCTTTGCGCTTGGCGCGAGCCGAATCAATCTGCGAAATCGGCAGCCGCTTTTCTACCCGAATCTTCGGAGTTGCTTGGAACGCAGCGCCCGCATCGTCCGTAAAAAGTGCGTCCGGTAAGACAAACTTTTTGGGGGCTGAGAAAAGGAGAATTACTTCACTGAAAAGCGCCACTCCGGACCCCGGCTTGTCGAAATGAAAGGAGCGCCGGACCCGAATCATGCGGATGACCGGCAGCAGGCGATGAAGCCTGTGCATGGCAGGAGTAATAGGTCCAAGGGGAGGCAAATCTTCCATAAGACGCTTTAGACATTGATAGTTCCGGGTCGCAGGTCACGCGCTGCCGCAGGTTGGCAGATTGTCAGGGTCATCATTGTTGAGCTGCTCTCTGCTTTTCTTGCATGAGTTTCTCCAACACTTTCAATTCGGCATGCCCGGGTTCAAGCTTCAATGCCAAAGAGAATGCTTTCGTTATGAGTTCACTTGTCGTCCCGTCGGCCAGACTTGCGTCAGCGCACAAAAGTCGGACGCTTGTTCTAGCATAGCGAGCGAGCGTCTCCTTGCCATAAAGTTGTTCGTTCTCCGGAGCAAGCAGGCGCTGCTGAACTCCGTAGGTTCTTAGCAGAAGGGCGGTGTCCGGGTTTGCTTCGACGTTGGCAAGGGCAAGGTGCATGAGGGGGTGGAGGGGATCCACACGATATGCTTCCTCCAAGTCACTCCGATGCGATGCAGGGGCGGCGTATTTAAGGCGCAAACTTACGGTGTTTTCGATAAATTGAGGAATATGGATGGAGGCGCGGGGTGTTATGGGGCGCGTTCGTGGATTCTCCAGATACCAGCGGATGAGCTGGGTAGCCTCGGTTTCACCCTCGGTGCTATCTAGCGTCTTTCGAAGCTTCGCCAAGCGGCTTGCGGCCAGGTTGGGGGGCAGGACCGTCATCACGGCTTGCTCATCGATTCGCAAGCCTGCCTGAAGCTCCAATAGTGCATGCCATTCCGCCGCTTCCTTCTCGCGAGTCTCCTGCAATTCCAAAACCTGCAGGACATCGGCCTTCCTCAAGCATAGCGTGTTGGGAGTTTCGCCAAACCACACGGAGTCACACGCACCCAGATCGGCGACCAAGCGGCCTGTGGGTGCCTCCCAGAGAAAGAATCCACCGCGGGTATAATAGCTGTCCGTGGACGAAACCATCCATCGTCTGTTTCGACTAAGGGCGACGGATTTCACCGCAGACGGGTGCACCAAGGGCGAGATGATCGGCTCCTGGGTGCGGGCGTCCCAGACACCGACAGTGCGGTCGTTCGATGCCGTGATGATCCATTCTCCATCGCTGCTGAAGGCGGCGCTGTTTACATGATCGTAATGTTTCATCGCGGTGCCTGTATGCTGACCGGTTTCAACATCCCAGAGGTCCGCCGTGTTGGCTCCTCCAGAAGCAGTGAGCAGGATTTTGGAATCGGCGGAGAACTGAAGGGTTTCAAACGACGCCTGATCCAAATCAATCCACTTTTTCAATGTGGGTTCGAGTTTCGGAGTGCGGTAAATTTGAATGCCCCGCAACGTATGAAGAACGGCGAGGAGCTTGCCGTCCGGAGAGATCACTATATCATCGAGGCTGGGAGAAATCATGAGGGGAGAGCCAAGCGGTTTCCCGGTGCCGGTGTCGAACCCGCTGATCGAGTCGGAGTCGATCTTGATATCGTAGCCTTCCACATAGAGTCGTGCGCCATCGGAACTGAAGGTAACTTTTGATGGAATGGTGTTGACGGGACATGATGCGACTCCAGTCAACGTCCAGTCGGATGTGCGCCAGAGTCGCCCATCCGCGGATCCCGGAGTCCGCGAGCCATCCAGGGCAAGCAGGTTTTTTCTGTCGGCTGACAACAGAATAGATCCCAGGGAAAGCGGTCTCGGTTTCTCACCTTCCGAAAGGGTGCCTCCCGTCAGCAGTTGTTCGATGGCGGCCGACTGCGGCGACGACAGTTTGGTCCCCTTGGGTGACTTCGTGAGAAGCGCCAGAATAGCGGATTCATGATTACTCGCGATGATTCGCCCGTTAGGCACCGCAATGGGGATGGACCAAATACGGAGTGTGTTATCGACGCTCCGGGTGAGGATGAAATCGCCACATGGAGCAAATCGAGCTTCAAGCACTTCCTGCGGGTGGGGTAATGGTTCGCAAACTGGGTTGCCGGTGGAAACCTCCCATACGCGCGCTGTGCCGTCCTGTGACGCTGTGACAACCCATTTGCCATCCGGGGAGAATGATCCGTCATTGACCTGCCCTTCGTGCTTGAGCTTCGTATGGGAAATTTCGGGCTGATTCAACCTAGCAAGCACTGCCTCAGGACCTCTGCATGCGGCGATCAGCGACCGGCCGTCAGGGTAAAAACATAGGACATTTACGAACATCTCAAGTTGCAGCATGGATTTCCATGGTTTACGCGCCGCGACGTCCCAGAACTGGATGCTACCCCAGCGTTCGCCCGTGACGACAGTCCTCCCGTCAGGAGTGAAGCTCGCTGCGTCGATTGGTCCTTTTAAACGAATGGGTTCTCCTAGAGGTTCTCCTGATGGAACGGCCCAAATTCTGGCGGAATCATTGAGGCACTCTGCGGTGAGAAGTTTACTGCTGTCCGCTGAAAATGCCAGTTCCGTGACTTGATTTTCGTGTTTCAGCCAGGGTGACACGGGCTGTCCGGTATTTGTATCCCAGATACGTGCCGTGTGATTCAGCGAGCCAGTGGCGCACCAAAGGCCATCAGGGCTGAATTTGAAGTGCCACAACTCGGGATGCGCTATTTTGATCTCGGTCGGAGACGCGCCGTCCAAGTTCAAGAGAACGACCCGGTCATCCTTCCTTACCCCAAGAATGTGCCCGTTCGGATGGAAGGTAATAGCGTAGATCTTTTCGGCCACGTCCGCCAGTTTTCGCCTCGTGAAACCGTCGCGAAGTTCGGTCAGGAAGATACTGTTTATTGCTGGTCCAGACTTCGAGGCAGTGGTGTCCTCAGCGGTGGCAAGCGTTAGGCCGTCCGGGCTGATGGATATCGGGACTGAGGACCGGAGTGACGCCAATGGCCAGCGTGGGCCGATTGCGCTGCCCCGGCTGGTGAGTGCAATTGCAGCAGTGGCTTGGGCTGCGGTATTGGATGAATCGAATGCCAGAGCCTTGGCAAGATACGCCATTGCCTCCGGAATCCGTCCGTCGCCGATGGTCGCTTGGCGAAGTCTGTATATTGCAGCCTCGTGGCTGAGCCTGCTGGCATCGGCAAGCATTTTGCGGGATTGCTTGTTCTTGTCTTCGATTTGCGAATTTCTCTCTTCAACTATACCAAGCGCCAGGACCGCTACCCGCTCTTTTGAAATTCCATATCGGAGCGCGATACCGGCGACAATAGCGAGAACCGCAAGGGCAGCCGCGAGTTGGCGGCTCCGGCGCAATCGTCGGCGCTGGGCGAGTTCGCGTTCGCGGGCGGCTTCGGCGTCCAGGGCGGCCTTGGCTTTTTCCTCGCGTTCGCGACTGAGGCGGGCGACGCCGGTTAGGATGTCGTGAGTCAGTTCGATGCGGCGGGTGCCGCCGCGCTCTTCGGTAACGAGGAGCCTTTGGTCCACCAAGTCTTTGATGGCGGCGTCCGCCTGTTCCTTCGTCAGACCGGCGTTGGTGAGGTGGCGGAGGGCGGTGGCTTCGGCGACGGATTCGCGGAATGAACCGTCGGCGGAAAGCAGGCGGTCTTCGACGAAGCAGCGCACCTCGGGCGGATGAGGGGCGAATGTTTCTTCGTAGTAGTGGAGGAGGATGTCTTCGCTTTTCCCTTGGAGCTGAGTGGATTCGACGGATGCTTGGAGCGGCAGGCCATCGGGTCCGAAGCGCTGGGCGTTCAGTTCCGCGCAGATCAAACTGAGAAGCGGCGGGACGGCGTCGATGGAACTCAGCGGTTTGTCAGCGTTCGCGCCGGCGACGAAGCGGACAATGGCTGCGGCAGTCTCCTCGGCGATGATCGGCGGCTGGCCGGGGCGTTTGCGACCCGGTTCGATGACGGCGCGGAGCGCCTGCGGCCCGTTGAGCAGGCGCAGCTCGAGCCGGTTAGCCATCAGCGAGGGCATGGCGCCGCGCCATCGCTCGAGGAGGTGGAGGAAATCCTCCCGGAGCGCGAGCAGGACCTTGCAGGGTTGCGCCTGGAAGTCGAAGTGCTCCGCCAGGGTATCATCGCTCTCCATCCGCAGGCGGAGCGATCCGGGCGGGCGGTTTTCCACTAGCGAGGCAAGGGCGTCGCGGAAGGATTCGGCTTCGTCACGGCGGCCCGCGGCGGGGGCGAGGGTGAATATTTCCTCGAACTGGTCGAAGATGAGAACGGGGCGCGGCGAGTCGGGGCGCAGGAACCCTGACACGGGGTCGTGGAAATATTCCCACAGTCCGGGCGGTGAAGCGCTGGTCAGGTCCGGCGAGGTATCAGGAAAGACCGACGCCAAGGCTTGCAGCGCTTGCCGTTCCAGCGGCGGGGCGCCGTCCGAGTGGTCGAGGCGGATAAAAACCGGAGTGAAACCGTGCTCGCGGAGGCGCGGCCCGAGAGCGGCGCGGAGCAGGGACGTTTTCCCGAGGCCGGACTGGCCGAAGAGCACGGTGAGCGGGCGGTGCACGACGCGTTCGAAGAGGTCCGCCAGCTCGGCATCCCGCCCGTAAAAGTAGTCGCGGGCTTCCTCGGTAAACGAGCGCAAACCGAGCCACGGACGTTCCGGCGTGACGTCAAGGCATGGATCGGAGGCATTCATGGGTGCGGGATCGCGGCGTGGCGTTCACGAAGGCGCAGCGTCTGGATTTCAAAAAGCCGGCGACAGAATGCCTCGGTGGCCTGGCCGCCGGGCGTGGGTTCGATGTGCCGCGAGGCGAAGGCCGTAGGTTCGCGCCGCGGCGGCAGGTTGGCATCGTCGATGACGACCGGGAAGTAGAAGCCTTCCCGGCCGGGGAACGAGTCAGAGCGTTCTTCGGCCCAGTTGCGTTCGCGGAAGCAGGAGCGTTCCTCGCGGCCGTGTTCGGTGGTGCGGGAAATGACGGAAATGAACGCGGTGCAGTTGTGTTTGATGGCGTCCTCCATGTTTCGCTCATAGTCTTCACCGGAGCGATTCCGGTCAGGGTCCTGATCGAACCAGACGATGCAGCCGGCGGCCTCGAGGCGGTATTTGAGCATCCGTACCGCGGATTCGTCTTCGCGGGCGTAGGAGATGAAGATGGCGCCATCGGGCACGAGCCGCGAGGGAGCGGACAACGGCGGCGGCGAGTCATGCGAGACCGGCAGAGGCGGTCGGCGCGCCTGCCAGCGGCGGGCGAGTTCGATGGCAAATTCCACGGGATCGCACCTGACGATATGAATGTTCCTGCTGACGCCACCGAAGAACATCACCATGCTTTCCGGCACGCTGCATGGCGGGCCCTCCGCGAGGGAATTGTGCGTCTGAATTCTTGACAGGGCATCCTGCTTGGCGACGCGGAGAAAAAAGCGGACGAGCCAATCGGAGAAATTGAGCCCGAGGACGAGCAGGCTGTGCTCGTTGAGGTCGCGGGCGAGGTGCGGCATGACCGGCATGTGGTTATGGAGCTGGCAGATGAATTCGAGGGCGTCTTCCTCCCATACGGCGTAGTCCGGGGTCGTGGTGGCCTTGCCCAGGATATGATAGATGACCGGGTGGATGAGATCCCGTTTGCGGGAGGGAAGGTCCTTGGTTTCCGCTCCCGGCGAGTAAGCGAACGATCGGGTCAGCGGCTGGCCGTGGTGCCGTGCGGCATCAAGGGCCTGGAGCAGCAGCGAATCGAATCCGGTGGTGATGAAGAGATTGAAATCGGTGACGGTGGCAAGGGCTCGCAGGGCGGATCCCGGTGTCAGCGCCGCGCTGTGAAGCACCCGGGTCAGGCGGCTGTAGATGAGATTGCGCGGTCCGTTGGCCAGCAGGTGCCGGCAGGCTACGGCAGTGAGCGTGGGCTCCGGGGAGCCGGAGGGTGCGACCCCGCAGTGCGGGCACGCCGCGACCGATGACCCGGCGGCCGGCGGCAGTCCCAGTTGTTCTTCAAGCCGGCGCGCGAGCCATGCGTACAGGGGCGCATCCTCCGGACCAAATGTGAGCAGCGATTCTCCAATCACGGGAATGACCCGCCGGTCCTCGATCAGATCAAGGAGGTCGTCCCAGAGGGCCTCGTCGGTGACGGAATCAGGCTGCGGGGTCATCGATAATGCTTTCCGGCGGAACTCATAGCTGAATTTGTTTGAGGATGGAAGGGTAATCTCTTGCGTCTGCCAAATCTTCAACCCCGGCCGTTCGAAGGGTAGCTTGATCTGGGTACCCCCACGAATTCGAATAGGAGGATGCCCGCCCGGTATCGGGGAACCGCATGCCGTCATTCAGCGACTGCAAGGAATTTGCTTTCGGGGTGAAGGCCGTTGGTAGAGCCGGCGGCCGGACCGGATGGCTGGGAAACGAAGTTCATCGGAGAAAGGGGGGTGGGTCAGCCGACCGGCCTCCAGAGGCAGAAGCGTTCTGGTAGCGCTTGAGGGTGGCGTCGAGTTTCTCCCGGATATCGCCATCACTGGCGGCCACCGCCATCGCCTGCCATTCGACTGCGGCGGCGAGGTACCCTTGCTCAAAGTGGATGCGTGCCAGAGTATCGAGAATGGCCGAGTCCTTTGACTCTGTCAGTTCGACGGCACGCGTTGCCGCTTTTATGGCGAAGTCGAGGTCGCGCTCCCGGACTTTTTCATTATGAACGATGAGCCAGGCTGCGGAATTGAGCGTTTCCGCGTCGTCCCATGCGGCCTCGAGAAGCTCCGCGCCAAGTGAGGCGGCATCCGCAGGCCTGTTCAAGTTGGTAAGGAGCAGGCCGAATTTTTGTTCAATTGCCCAGACTGTCCGGGGGTGAGCAGCTATCTCTGCGTCGATGCTTCGCAGAGCCCTTTCCTAGTCCCCGGTACCCATGGCGTCCTGCCGCTCTTTCTGATAGGCAGCCTTTGTTTGTTGCGTTTCGACGCTATCGCGCTTCCCGATGGCGGCAACTTCGGCCTCGGCGCGGGCAGCCTCGGCGCGGGCGAGGTGTTTCTGTTCTGCTATCTTGGCGCGGCGCGGGTCCAAGGAAAGCAGTCGCTCCGCCAGATCCGCTGCACTCGGCAATCGCCGTGTTGGATCCTTGTCCACGCAGACGGCGATATCCTCACGCAGCAGCGGGTCGGCGATGTCGCGCTCCCAGCCGGAAGCCGCGTTTGAGGGCGCGGAGCCGTTCGTCATCGAAGCAAAACTTGAAGGCGCGGCGCTGGCGGAGCTTCGCGTGTTCGCCCGCCCAGACTTCGCCGAAGCCGCCGGATCCTAACAATTCCGTGAGATGCCAGCCGCTGCGGCCCGGGATTTCCAGCCCGACGGCGGGCCGCCAGCCGAGCGTTTCCTCCTCGCCGGGGCGGATGGCGCGGCGGGCTTTTTCGGCATCGGGCGGGGCGACCAGCGGGGCAAGGCCCTCGGCCCCCACCTCGAAAATTTCCAGCGGCTCATCGCGGCCCTTGAACAGGTAGGGGCCGTGGGCGAGCCAGCTCAGCGGCGGCGCGGTTCGCCCGGCGAGTGCCGGGTGCTCGCGAATGAAGGGCCGCGCTTCATCAAACAGCGACCGCGTGAGCAGGATTTGGCCGCCGAGCGCCACGCTCATCACCCGCGCCGTGAGGTCGGCCGCCGGGGCGACGATGCCACTGCCGCCCGCGGCAGCGACCGCGCTGATTTCGCCGGCATGGATGCCGACGCGGGTGGTTAGAGTGACTTCGCCCCAGGGTCCTTCGCGCATCGCGTCTTGAAACAACAGGGCAAACCGGACCGCCTCCGCGACCCCGCCGGCTTCGGCGAAGTAGCCGTCGCCCATGTTTTGCACGATGGTGAGGTGGCACTCGCGGGCGAGGCCCTCGAAATGGCGGTTGTGAGTGACGAGCGCCTCGCTGAATGCCGGGACGCCATAGTGCACCTTCAATGCCGCGCAGCCGACGATGTCGGTGAACAGCAGCACGGCAAAGCGAGTCTCCGCAGGTTGCATACGCCGGTGATATAGCGAACCGCAGCGGCCGGGTCAACCTCAAGAAACAACCATGGAGCGGGCGCTGAAAAATTGTTTCGGAAAATTTCGCAAGTCGCCGCATTCCGGCAGTCATCACCCTTGGAAACCATACCACCACCATGAACACCAACACTTGCCACGCTCCCTCCCACCGCCCGGTCATCGCAATGCCAGCCCTGCGGAGCATCCGACTGGCCACTGCCGCCGTCCTGCTGCTCAGCCTGTCATCCTGCATCCAGCCGCCACCGCCGCGAGCCTACAGCCCACAAGCCGCGCGGCATCTCCGGGAACTTTCCCACGACACCCCGGTGACCCCCATGCCCGCAGCCTACGGCGGCTGGGGATACTACGGATACGCGCCCTATTACAGCTCC